>JAVFAO010000525.1:0-4288 GCA_034002465.1 Myxococcota bacterium | reverse complement strand
TTGGTACTCAGGATCGAGCCGCAGCAAGGACAAGAAATAGTGCTCCGCCTGCTCTGACCGCTCCAACTCGTGAGCGGCCACGCCAAGCAGAAGAAAGGCTTCGAGCAGCGCATCCTTGTCCTCGAAGCAGTGCTCCGGCTCGACGAGCTCTGCGAGGGTCTGCGTGAGCTCGGCATACTGGCGGCGAACGTACTGCGCCTCCGCAGTGGAAAGGGCATTTGAAGCGCCCTCAGGAGGCGGGCAGGCGTAGGTGCATGGAACACAGCACAGGAGGCCGCAGAAGAGGCACGTCGTCAACCAGCACCATTGTGCGGCGCGGCTCATCGTCCGCCTGTGGAATGAAGGGAGGAACGGCACTCGAAAGTGAGCGAATTGCACGCTTGCATTCGACCTTCCGAAGCAACTGCGGCGATCACGCATTCGCTGTCCGAGCGCGAACCAAGGCCAATGCTACCCGCCAAGGACGCTCGAGCCTGCAGCAAATGGGCTGACAAGGCAGATTCCTCCCAAGGCGCGTCACCGCGGTTTACGTCCATGGGAACTGTCTGCTTGGAAAGCATAGCTTTGAAAGCGAGTGTCGTGTAGGCGCCTGGGCAGGTGCATCGGAGCCGTACCGAACACACTGTGGTGGAAGCGCCAGAGCCAGCGAAATCCTGAGAGGGTCAACGAAACGTGGCGGTCTGCCGCTCGCCAGGGCCAACTTTGACCAGCACTGAGTCGTACGCGGCCTGTTCCACTGCGTCAAGCGTCAAGCGATCGAGTTTGACGTTGGTGGGGATGGCGAAGATCTCGTAGTCTATTGGAGCCCCGAGCGCGTTGAAGCCGGAGATGTGGTTGCCTCTTGCGGCCTCGCTCATGTAGGAGAAGGACAGCTCGTTGTCGCGGCGCGCGACGAAGTAGACCGAGCGCGCCTTGGGTGCTTCGATCACGATGAGTCCAGGTGACCAGGCCATCGAGATGGGGGACAGGGTGATGACTCCATCGCTGGCCAGCTCCTTCGACACCGTCACGTTGACACGCTTGCTCTGACAGCGGCGCTCGCAGCTGAGCTTCACCTCGTATTCTCCCGCCACGAGCGCGAGCAGAATGCTGCCATCCTCGTTGGCTTCGTAGCGCATGCCCTTGAGCTCCGCAACCGTGTCGAAGGGATAGACATCGAGACGAACGCGGAGCTGCTCTGGCGTCTCGATTGGCTTCTCGGTCGGCTCATCGAGGGGCCTCGCCACCGGTTGCACCTCACGTGGGGGGAGCGGTGCAGACACCAAAAACGGACGCGGCATTCCGGCCGAGCCCAGAATGAAACCATCCAGCAACGGCACCTGCAGCGCGTCGAGCAACGGCTGCCGACTGGGCTCGGGCGGGGTTTTCTGCTCAAGTGCGGGAACATGCGGGCTGGGGCGAGCGACAGGAACGCGCTCAGGCCGTGTTGGCGCGGCGTCAAGGGCCGACCAGCTCAGGCCGCCGGGAATGGGGGAGCTGGTCGCGCCAAGTTGAAGCGCGCCGTAGCCCATCAAGACCAGCGAGCAGAGCCCTGCGCCCAGCAACAGAAAGAGGCGACCGCGACGACGGCTGCGCAGCGCTTGCAGCAGTTGCAAGGCCTCGCTGTGCTCTGGCTCGTAGTCGAGGAGGCGATTGAGCAAGTCCACGGCACGCAAGGTCTCACGGCGATGCACGCTCTCGCGAGCCTGCTGCAAGAGCTTCTGCTCGAGCTGCGCTCGGAACTGGGGTGCAAAGCCCTCCGGATCTTTGAGGTAGTCCTGAGCCAGCGACTCCGGCTTCGCGAGCTCGAGCGTGGCAAGCTCCTTCTCCAGCGCTTCGGCGAGCTCTGTCACCTGCTGGTAGCGTTGCTCGGGCTCTCGCGCCAGGCAGCGGCGAATGATGGCGTCGAGGCCTCGGCTGATGCGGGGGTTGGCTTGGCTCGGTTCGGTGTATCGTGAGTCGATGATGTTGCGCAAGACTGCGGTGGGGTGCACGCCAATGAACGGAAGCGTGTTGGTGGTCAGATAGTAGAGCACCGTGCCCAGGCTGAAAATGTCCCCTGGAATACCGCTGCCCTTGCCGTCGATCACCTCGGGCGGCATGTGCGCCGGTGAGCCAAGAAGGCTGCCCGATGCGGTCATCCGGTCAGCGTCGAGGACATGGGCGATACCGAAGTCCATGAGCTTGATCCGCCCATCATCGCGGATCATGACGTTCTCTGGCTTGATATCCCTGTGGATGATGCCGAGCTCGTGGGCATGGGCCAGGGCCGAACACAGGCACAGGCCGATGCAGACCCCGAGCTCGGGACAGATGGTGGGGTATCTCTCGACGAAATCCCGCAGCGTGGCGCCTCGAATGAGCTCGGTTACGATGAACTTGCCTTCGCTCTCGTCCTCGTTAGAAAAGTCAAAAATTTCGAGAACATAGGGGTGATGAAGCTTGGCGACGGCCTTGGCTTCGCGCACGAATCGGCGAGCGCTCTCAGCGCGCGTGGCGAGATGGGGATGCAAGAGCTTGACCGCGACCTCACGTTCGAGGGCACGGTCGAGCGCACGAAAGACCACTGCCATGCCGCCGCGCCCGATCTCCTCGAGCAGCTCGTAGCGCTTGAGCACGCGCCCGGTCCAAGCGCTGGTGAAGAGCAAGTGCTCGTCAGTTTCGCCGGGCAAGGTTTCGCTGGCGTCTTCCACCACATCCTCGAATCGAAGCAACCGGGCTTGGAAAGGCCGTTCCAGCAGTGTCAGGCCAAGCACACCCAACATCACTCGAGACAGACGATGCACCAGCAAAGTTGCTCCAACAGCATCGCCTCGGTTTCCTATACTGCAGCAGACGCGGCGGCGAAAGCCCTCAGACGCAGAGCCGGCAGCTGGCGTTTGTTCTGCATCGTCCGGCAACTATCCGAAAACAAATGGAAAGAAGCGATCCTGCCAGCAACCATTCACGACCAGAAGGCGTTCGTGCGCTCTCGGGCACCGACCTCGCGCCAGCCGCAAATTCTTCGGATTGGCGCGAGGATGCGTGCCCTTCGCTAGCTTTCGATTTTGACCGCAGCGCGTCGTTCCAGGAGCTCAGCGGCTGCCAGCAAGGCAGCGATCATGGATCTGGGCTCCGCGATACCTCTTCCCGCAATGTCCATTGCCGTGCCGTGGTCGACAGAGGTTCGCAGCACGGGCAGCCCCAAGGTCGCCGAGACCGTGCCGTGGAAGTCTCGGGTCTTGGCGGCAATGTGGCCCTGATCGTGATAGAGCGAGAGGACGGCATCGAAGCTGCCCTCGGCAGCCTGATGGAAAACCGAGTCGGCTGGCCAGGGGCCACTGAGCCTGACCCCTCTCGACTGGGCGAGTGAGACCGCCGGGGCGAGGATTCGGGTCTCCTCATCGCCGAACTGTCCCCCGTCACCGGCGTGGGGGTTGAGGGCAGCGAGGGCCAGCGAGGGGCGCTCGAAGCCGAGCTGAGTGAGGGCGCGGTGGGCCCGCTCGGCGAATGCGGCGAGGTCTTCGACGTTGAGGGCGTCGATGGCTTGGCGTAACGACAAGTGGCGGGAGAAAAAGAAGATCCTCAGGGAGGCGGTGATGAAGAGGGTGAGACCCTCGGGGCCATCCAGGAGTCGGCTCAGCAGCTCGGTGTGGCCGACGTCGTGAATTCCTGCCAGACGCAGAGCGCCTTTGTGGATGGGGGCGGTGCAGATGGCGTCGGCGCGATGGCTACGGCAGAGCTGCACGGCCCGCTCAATCGCCAGGTACGCCGCCAAGCCCGCTGCCGCGCTGAGCTGGCCAGGCTTGACGGAGGCAAGGTCCGGACAGTCAACGTCTTCGATGAGCAACGTGCTCGGCACGATCCCCAGTCCGCGTGCGGTGTCCTCGAGCAGCGTCCCAGGTCCGACCAAGATGGGCTGTAGCTGTTGGCGTACCGAGGGTGCTACAGCAGCCCTGATGGCGATCTCAGGGCCGATGCCCGCAGGATCACCGACGCTCAAGGCGATTCGTTTCATGATTCACTCGCAGTCGCGAGCAGCGGGCGGCATCAGCTCTCGTCGCTGGGCAGCTCGTAGAGCTCGCGGATGACGTAGTCGTAGTAATCCGGCAAGTAACGATGCCAGAGCTTGAAGGGCAGCTCAAACAGCTCGGCTTTGCCAGACTGCGCGAAAGCAAAGAGGAATTGGACGAGGTAGGCGATGTTGGTGGCCAAGTGTCCACGGTACTGTTGCTGTCCTCGCTGGCTCAGGATGCGCTCTTCGTGCATGCTGCGGCCGAGCTCGCTCTCGACCGCTTCGGCATAGTTGGCCATGATGAGCTCGATGCAC
>JAVFAO010000524.1:0-4295 GCA_034002465.1 Myxococcota bacterium | reverse complement strand
TTTCTGGTTTCGGGGTTCAACCAATACAAATGAATTCCAAAGGGGAAAGTCCCTTGGCGGGGTCTGGGGCAGCCCTCTTAAGCGATTGGAAATCATGCGCAATATCCATGAAACATGGAGCAGTAGGGGCGTATGGACATACGCCCGCCCTGGCCGTAGGAGGGGCGTATGGCCATACGCCCGCCCTGGCCGTAGGAGGGGCGTATGGCCATACGCCCCTACTTGCTCTGGTCTTGTCGCTCTGCGTGGTACAACTGCTCTTTGGGTTCATCGTTCCCCCAGTGATGCGCATCACTTGGGCTTTGGCGGGGCAGCGCCCTATGGTCATACGCGATGCATGTGTAGGGGCGAAAAATCTTTCGCCCCTCTTCGCCCGTCACGCGCGTGAGAGCAGCATGGCATCGCCGTAGCTAAAGAGCCGATAACGCTGGGCAACGGCCTCTGCGTAGGCGGCCATGACCCGTTCGTAGCCACCGAAGGCGGCGACGAGCACGAGCAGGGTCGACTCGGGCAGGTGAAAGTTGGTCAGCAAGCGGTCGACCGCTTGGAAGCGGAACCCCTGCCGAATGAAGAGCGCCGTCGCGTAGTCTCCAGCGCGCAGCTCACCGAAACGCAGGAACTGGTCCTCGAGGGCGCGCATCACCGTGGTGCCGACCGCAACGATGCGACCACCCTGGTCGCGGGTCTGCGCGAAGCGTTGCACCAAGTCCTCGGAGATGGCGTAGCGCTCCTCGTGCATGTGGTGCTCGTCGAGCAGCTCCGAGCGCATGGGCAGAAAGGTGCCCGCGCCGACGTCCAGACGCAGCGAGGCGAGCCCAACGCCCGCCGCCTCGAGGCGGCCCAGCAGCTCAGGGGTGAAGTGCAGGCCCGCCGTGGGTGCAGCCACCGCCCCTGGCTCTCGGGCAAAGACGGTCTGGTAGCGCTGCTTGTCCTCTGCCTCGTAGAGCGCAGCGCCTGCGTCCTTTCGTCGTTTCAGGATGTAGGGTGGCAGCGGCAGTTGACCGCAGGCCTCGAGCAGCGCCGCGCGGGAGCCCTGGTGTTCGAAGCGCAGCAGCCAGCCGTTGGGGTGGCGCCGCAGGAGCTGCACGAAGCCGTCCGGACGCGGGCTTCCGTCGAGCTGCAGGAGCTGCATCCGATCGCCTGGATGCAGCGGGCGCCTGGAGCGCAGCATGCACTCGAGCTCGTCGCCCTCGGCGCGGCCATCGAGGATGAGCACCTCGACCTGGCCGCCGCTGTGCTTGCGCGCAAAGAGGCGACAGGGCCGCACGGCCACGTGATTGGCGATGAGCAGGTCCCCAGCCCGCAGCTCCTCGAGGATCGCCTCGAAGTTGTGGTGCTCCAGCCGCGACTCGCCGACGACCAGAAGTCGCGACTGATCACGCGGCTCGACCGGCACCGAGGCGATGAGCTCGGCAGGGTGCTCGTAGCGGTATGCAGAGATGTGATTCAGGTCCACGCTCATGTCGCTCCATCCAACCAGGGCTGCGCGGGGGCAGGTGCCACGCATCGCTCGGCGGCAGGGTATAGGGCGAGCGGGCGCTTTTGTCCATTAGAGGTGTGCCGCTCGAGCTCGACCTCGAAGTCCTCGCCGCCAGCGCCGAGCCCGGGAAGGGGCTCGAGGCAGCCAAGCCCTGAGCTGAAGCCACAGTCGTCGGCTTGTTGGCCGCAGAGCGCCGTCTCCCAATTTCGTCGTTTCTCGGTGCTCTTGATCCGCGTGGGGCGCCGAGTATCATTCTTCCTCAGCGTGCACATCTGGTCGTTTTCCGGGTTGTGTTCGCTGCCCATTTTCCACATGTCCCTTCGTGGGGCCTGCCAGAGGACTGCCATGTCTGCAATCAACCGTGTCAGCGCAGAGCTTTCGAGTGAAACCGAAGAGTCGATCCTGGTCGAGCTAGCCCATCTTCGCAAATCCATGCCTTTCCTCCTGTCTCTGTCCTCCGAGGACCGCATCGAGCTGCTCAAGATGAGCAGCAAAAGCGTCGGCTTCGTCCAGAGCTGCGCCGAGCTGGTGAAGCGGCAGCCAGAGATTCTCCCTGGAACCTTCGACAAAGAGGAATTCCTGCGTGACGCTGAGCTCTACCAGCGCCTCTCCAGGATCCTTCCGGTGCTCGCGCAGCTCTGCGCCGATCTCGAAGACACCCAGCGCGTGGTGGGCAGCGAGGCCTACGCCGCCGCCTTGCACGTCTATCGCTATGCCAAACTCTCCAACGCCGAAGGCCAGCTCGAGGCCTCCATCGACGAGCTCGGCAAACGCTTCGCTCGCCGTGCCTCCAAGCCCAGCGAAGGCTAAGGGCGCTCCGTCCTGGCGATAGGACGGTGCCTGTCGAGCCCTCCCCCTCCTCACCCTTCCCACCCACACCCGACTGACCTATCCTCGCCCCTGCCAAAGGGTGCTCTCCGCCAACTTCGGAACCAAGCACCCTCCAAACGCTACCCCCACCCTCGCCTGCTCTCAGGCGAGCTGCGCGTGCCCGATGCCGAGCGCTGGGCCGAGGAGGCGTCATGAGCTACCCACCCGATCGCCACCATCGCCGATCCATCCGCCTGCAAGGGTACGACTACGCGTCGGCCGCGGCGTATTTTTTTGACCATCTGCACCAAGGATCGCGAGTGTCTGTTCGGCGAGGTGGTGGATGGGGAGATGCGGTTGAACGAGGCGGGGACCCTCGTGCGCAATGCCTGGGACGCATTGCCGTTCCATTACCCCGGCGTCGAGACCGATGAATTCGTGGTCATGCCGAACCACGTCCATGGGATCGTCGTGTTGTCGGAACACAACGTCGGCGACAAACGAAGCGTAGGGGCGCAATTCATTGCGCCCGCATCGGTTGCGCCCGCATCGGTTGCGCCCGCATCGGTTGCGCCCCAATTCATTACGCCCCCAATGGGCACAGGCGCGAGCGCCCCGACCGCCCCAACCCCATGCCCGGGCGCGATGAATCGCGACCCTACGACCGAGTTACCGGGTGCGATGAATCGCGACCCTACGACCGAATTCCCGGGCGCGATGAATCGCGACCCTACGACCCCATGCCGGGCGCGATGAATCGCGACCCTACGACCGAATTCCCGGGCGCGATGAATCGCGCCCCTACGACCCCATGCCCGGGCGCGATGAATCGCGACCCTACGACCGAATTCCCGGGTGCGATGAATCGCGACCCTACGACAACCCCATCCCGCGACGACCGACCGTAAACGTCTTGCGGCGCTCGATTGGGAACATTCTGCGCTGGCCGACCGGGACCACCTCGCGATCGTAGGGGCGCAATTCATTGCGCCCGCATCGGTTGCGCCCGCATCGGTTGCGCCCGCATCGGTTGCGCCCGCAAAGGAGGCTTGGCAGCGATGAGCCGCAAGAAGCAATCGCCTATCGCCTCCCTCGTTCGGTCTTCAGCGGCCGAGTACCTGACCTTCGTGGCGGCGAGCGGCGGTGGCGGCGTGGAGGCTGTGTACGCCGACGAGAACGTGTGGCTGAGCCACAAGATGATGGCACAGCTCTACGATGTCGACGTCCGCACCATCAATTACCACCCGAAAAAAGTCTTCGCGGACAGCGAGCTGGAAGAAGCGGCAGTTGTCCAAAATTTTCGGATAACTGCCGCCGACGGCAAGACCTACGACACCAAGCACTACAAGCTCTCGGCGATCATTGCCGTCGGCTACAAGGTCAACTCCGAACGCGCCGTCCAGTTTCGCAAGTGGGCGACGCACGTCATCGAGGAGTTCACCATCAAGGGCTTCGCGATGGACGACGAGCGCCTCGAGCGCGGCGGCTCCGTCCTGAGCGACCGCTACTTCGAGGAGCAACTCCAGCGCATCCGGGAGATTCGGCTATCGGAGCGCAGGTTCTACCAAAAGATCACCGACATCGACGTCACGTCCATCGACTACGACCTGACGGCGCAGGCGACCAAGCGCTTCTTCGCCACCGTGCAGAACAAGCTGCACTGGGCCATTCACGGGCAAACCGCTGCCGAGCTCATCGTCGACCGCGCCGACGCCACCAGGGAGCACATGGGCACGGGCTGATGCAGGCGATCGCGCGGGTCAACCGGGTCAACCGGGTCTTTCGCGACAAGCCGGGCGACCTGGTGCATGATGGTGCGAGCATCAACACTGGGGTCAACTGGCATCAAATCATGGACCTCAAGGGTAGGATGCATGAGGGTGCGAGCATCAACACTGGGGTCAACTGGCATCAAACCATGGACCTCCAGGGTAGGATGCATGAGGGTGTGGGCATCAACCCATGGAACTCGAGGGTAGGATGGGTGATGGTGTGGGCATCAACC
>JAVFAO010000523.1:0-4309 GCA_034002465.1 Myxococcota bacterium | reverse complement strand
CGCCCCCATGACATGCACGACAGGATCGAGGCCGACATCATGACTGCCCTCGCTGCAGTGAACAGCGCGGACCGGGTCGCGCGGGATCAAGAATGACTGTAGTCAGGCGCTAGCCTCGGGCCGACACAACGCTTTGTGCTGGCGAGCACAGCCAACACAAGCTGCATTCCTGACCAAGCCTCTGGGCGCCCAGCGAGCCCTTCGCCGAGGATCGGGCGTCGAGGTGTAGAAGCGAGCATCGCCACACGACGGGAAACAGCTCTGCGTCTGCGCGACGAGGAAGCGAAACAACCGCTACCGCCCAGCCCGACCGGTGAGCCGTTCTACAACCATCCCCGCTCGCGTTGAACTGCATAGGATGCGATCGCCGAAAAGATGTCGATGGTCGCAGACTCCAACACCCACTGACGCTCCCGTGCGGCTGCCTCGCCAGCAGCAAGTGCATCCGCCAACAAAGCCGAAGTGCTCGCCGTCGCCAGATTGCCCTCACGCCGAACGCCCAGGTGCATCTTCTCGTAGTCGCCCAGCGAGCCCAACATCACCACATGGCGCAAACCGGACGGCCTCTTCTGCTCTCCCTGAGCATCGCAGCTCGACAGCATGGACACCCCAAGCGCACGCCGTAGCACGCTCATACTCGGACGGCCCGTCGCGCTGGGATCCAGCCACCAGACCACCTTCGACACGCCATCGAGAAGCTCTGGCGTCAGCGAAGAGCGCTGGATACAACTCGGAGCCCCCTGCAAGACGACCCAGCCTTCGACATGAAGCCTGGCTACCGTCATCAACGCCACACCCGACGCCGAGGAGAGGGCAACGAAGAGCGTCGTTCGCTCGCTTGACTCGGCACACCCCCCCAGGGCCGAATCCCTTGCGTGACGCCACTCGATGCAGCTGTGTTGAAAATCGAAACGCCGTGAAAAGCGACACATCGCCATCACGCGCCGTTCCCTGGCTGTCCTTGATGGGGCCTGCTGTTGCTGGGCTCTTGCTTCCATCTTCATCCCTCCATGGCCTGATGAGTGTCCCGAACACCTGAACACATGTCTACATCAACCCCGACAGCCGCACAAGTTTTCACTGAACATTTGCTCTCGAGAATCAACGGCCCCGCTATGCCCACCAAAGCACGAAGACAGCCGTGGACGCGATGCAGCGCGCAAGATTCCTTCCGCTGCTGTTGACAGTCCGTTTCAGGTTCTGTAGAGCAAAAGAGTTGTGGAGCGCACCGTTGTGCGACGACCACCAGAGGGACGCATGGACAAGCAGCTTGTCGAACGGCATGGGAAAGTTTACGAGGCCGGTACTGTCCTCTTCCGCGAGGGCGAGGTCGGCAAACGTGTCTACGTCATTAATGAGGGCCGCATTCGAATCAGCAAGCGCGTCAACAAAACCGAGGCGCTGATTGAAGTGCTTGGACCTGGTGAGTTCTGTGGTGAACTCGCCCTCGTCCTCGAAGCACCGCACCCGGTGACTGCCACGGTGATCGAGCCTGCCCGGCTCCTGATCGTCGACGCCAAGCAATTCGAGGCCATGGTTCGCTCCAATGGCGAGATCGCGCTGCGGATGCTGCGTAAGCTTGCTGGCCGCCTCACTGAAGCCCAATTCCGACTGGTCAATTTCCAGCTTCGTCGCCCCATGGGACGCCTGCTCCACCAGCTGAAATGGGAAGTCAGCATCGCTGAGGATGAGAACGCGCCACTGGTTCCAGAAGACCTCGCCGAGGTCCTGGGGCTGCAGCGGACCGAGGTCGAGAGCCTGCTCGCCAAGCTCGTCGCCGAAGGCCTCATCGTCATGACCGATGGCCGCTTCATGGTCCCCGATCGCGGAGCCTTCGACCGCTATTTGACCTACCTCGAGCTCAAGGACCGCTACGAGTTCCTCGAAGATTGAGTCGGCTCTGACGGGCCCTTTGCAACGACTCTTTCGGCAGAACGAGATCGTCATCAAGTTCGGCCTGCAGGCTATCTCTGCAGCGCTCAGGGCTCAGGGCGATCCACATCGCAGCTACCAACACTGCCTGATCGCCGGGACCAACGGAAAAGGCTCCTGCGCCTCCTTGCTCGCCACGCTTGCACAAGCGGCGGGTCGGCGCTGCGGGCTCTACACCTCTCCACACCTGATCTCGTTCAACGAACGCATCCGCGTCAACAAAACCAGAATCTCCGACGAAGCACTACTCCCTCTGCTCTGTGAGGCACTCGAGCTCTTCGGCGGCGATGACTGGCGGAGCCCCTTACCCTCGCGCCCACAGCGTGGCCTGAAAGCCCCGCCTACACCGGTCGCCTTGAGCTATTTCGAGCTCGCCACGCTGCTCGCAACACAACACTTCGCCGATGAAGGGTGCGACTTCGCGGTCTTTGAGGTCGGCATGGGTGGAAGGCTCGACGCCACCAACGCTCTCGACCCCTCGCTCTGCCTCATCACCCCCATCGGCCTTGACCACCAGCAGTATTTGGGCAACACGCTCGAGGCCATCGCCGCCGAGAAGGCCGCCATCATTCGGCCCTCGGTGCCAGCGGTGCTCGCCAGCCGCGACGCGCTCCAGGTGCTCTCCGCCCAAGCCCATGCCGTCGACGCGCCAGCCTACTTGATCGACCGAGACTTCTTCTGGACGCGAGAATCAGAATCCATACATTTTCACATCTTGGGTCAAACGCTCGTCTTCCCCGAGCTCGCGCACGCCGCCCCCTTTCAGCTCGACAACATCGCCGCGACACTCTGCGCTGCACAGCTCTTGTTCGAGCTCGACCTGCAACACACCAGAGATGCTGTCCTCAGCAGCCGATGGCCTGGCAGACTCTGGACGCTGCCGGCGCCCCTGGTCGAAGCCTTCTACGGGAGCACGCGAACCGTCTTGCTCGATGCAGCCCACAACCCTCACGGTGCAGCAGCACTGGCCCGCGCACTCGCCAACAATGACCGACCTCTCTCGCTGCTCATCAACTGCGCCAGCGACAAAGACCTCGAGAGTATCAGCGCAAGCCTGATGCAACTGCCAATGCTACAAAGCATCGTCGTCCCCCCTTTCGACTCCCCCCGAGCCTGCCGACCCGTGCACTTCTGTGAGCGCTGCGGACTCGCGCCGAGCCACGGCGCAGACTCGCTGGAGGAGGGACTGCGGCGCGCCCTTGACGCCGCTGGCGAGCAAGGCATCACCCTCATCTGCGGCTCGATCTTTCTGCTCGGACACGTCTTGCAGCTTCTGCGAGCCGACGCGCTGCTCGAGACGCTCTGAGCCGGACTGAATCAAGCTGCTAGTCGCCGCAGCAGCAGGGGCTGAGCCCCAGACGCGCATTGAGCAGCTCCGCGAAGCTCTGGGCATCCTCGATACCGATGGCGATCGTCGATACCTCGATAGGGACAGCGGCATACAAGCGGCTGGGGCGGTCGAGCTTCAAGCTGACGAGCTGGGTGGGAGCTCCAATCAAAGCAAGGGTTCCCTGCGGCATCCAACGCAGACCGACCCCATAATACCAACGCCAAGACTCGACGCACACTCTCTCGACACGCTCGACGGGCAACGCAAATCGGAGCCAGCCAAAACGCACCCGCAGCTCATCGTCGACTTCGACCCAAGCCCTCCAGGGCGTCACCCCCAACCCCAGCAGAGGGATCCTTGAGAACTTCCCAAGTCTGATCATGTGCCTGGACATCCGCTTGCTCCTTCGCTTCAAGCCCACGCCCCAGACTACTCTCTCCATCGGCACTGCGGAATGGTGACTTCTTGTCGATTGGGCACTTGGCCTGTCCCCCGAGTTGTCTCCTCGGCCTCCACCGCCTCCATCCCAAGCAGGACTGTCGTCTATTCTCGGAAACAAGAGCGGCGATTGGACAGCGGCGGCATAAGACCTACATTTCACCACATCGCTTGACTCTGCACCGCGATTTGCCACAATGGTCGGGGGCTGCGGAGCTCGTGTTACGAAGGGGGGTAGGCGTGTCCAGAAAAGCTGTGCTTCTAGCGTGCTTTTTGCTGTGGAGTGGTTGCGACGACGATGGTACGAAGCCAGGCCTCGACCATGAGGGGGAGGTCGATGGCTTGGAAGAGATGGACGAGCAACAAGACCTGCTCGATCAGGACGTGCAACCCCCGCCCTGCGACGTCATCACCTTTCGATATCTCGACGAGAACGCGCAGAGCGTCTGGCTGACTGGCAGTTTCACCCTATGGGCGAGCTCACTCGAAGCGGGTGCGCTGGCCCTAGAGCCCAGCGCTCAAGGTCTCTGGAGCCTGACCCTGCGTGTTGAACCTACTGGCCATCACGAATACAAGTTCATCGTCGACGGCGGCAGTTGGATTCATGAT
>JAVFAO010000522.1:0-4320 GCA_034002465.1 Myxococcota bacterium | reverse complement strand
GCAGTGGTGCTCGCCGATTTGCTCCCCTGCAAGGCGGTGAGGGCCTCCACCGTGTAGCTGCCTGCTTTGGGCACGGTAACCCGATACGAATAGATGAAAGTGACCGTACGGGAGTCGCTGCGACGACCATTGATGATGGTCGTGCGGCTCTGGATCGAAGGCCGCACGCCAAGCGAAATGATCTCCGCACCATCAATTTTGAGCGGCGAGAGCGTGGGTTCAGGAGACTCGTCAAAGCCCGTCGCCACCACCGACAAGGTGAAAGGCAGCTCCGCGTAGAGCTCCTCATCTTCCACGCTAAGCTGCAATTCCTGGGCGACGCTCGGCGTTGCCCAGAATACGAGGAGAAGCAAGGGCAGCGCCCGCACCGCAGTCCTCATGTGCCCGAAGAGGCGCCCTGGTTTGCGCGCGATGCTGTCGTGTCGCGCTTCGTCGACGGCCCTGGCGGGGCCTGGGCCGGTTCCCCCGCAAGGTCTTCCCATCCCTGCTGTCTCATGACCTCTCGGCGAGCTGATGGGCGTTGGGTACATGCTCGTCATCTCCGCTTTACCAGTCCTTGTCCACGGGTTCTTGCTGGACGCGCTGACGCTGTTGCTTGTCGCGTTGGCGCTCGGCCGCACGATCGCGGACGGCCTGAAGCTTGCGCTCTGCCTGCTCCTTGGACACCTGCTCCTGCTGCTGCTGTTGTTGCTGTTGCTGTTGAGGAGGCTGCAGCAACTCCAAAGCGTTCTGCAGGTGCCGCAGCGCATTCTCTTGCTGTCCTACCGCTTCCGCAAGCTCCACCGGGCTGGTGTTCAAGGAACCGAAGGCGGCGCGCATCTCAGAGGCACCTGCATCGATCTCGTCCGCCGCAGCCCCCATCCGCTGCGCCTGCTCCTGCGCCTCACCCTGTTGCGGCGCGAGCTGAGGATTGGCAGAGAGTGAATCAGCCTGCTCTCGGAATACACGCGAGAGCTCGCCTGCCACCAGCTCGTGCTGGCGCTGTTGCTCGCCCAGCGGACCGGCTTGGCGCATGCGCTCCTCTTGGTTGGTGTCGGGCACCTGAGCATTGACCGAGGCGGTGGCGTCCATGGTGTCTGCTTGCCGTCGAATGAGCTCCTGCAGATGCTCGATGGCCGACAGGAAGAGCAGACGCAGCTCCTCGATGCGCTGCTCGGCGAGCGGCGCGTTCGACAGGATGCCAGCGGCGGCGGCGGCGAGGGCGAGCTCATTGGGGTCAGGCGCAGGGGGCTGCGACGCCGCGTTGGGGTCAGCAGGATCCACAGGCGCAGCGTTGGGATCGGGTGCCGGCGGCTCGGGCGCAGTGGCCATGGCCAAGCGGAGCTGAGCCATCTGCGCGTAGCTCTGGCTCAGGTCGCTGAGTGCGGTCGCCGCTTGCGCGCGCAGCGTCTCGGCTTCTTGGTAGCGCTGCATTTCTTGTTGGGGGTCGGCCTGCTGCGGCTGCGCGGGGTCCGGCGCCTGCCCAGCGCTGGCGAGCTTGTTGAGCTCCTCTTGGAAGAGGGCCTCGAGGCGCTCGAGGCGCTCGGTGTTCTTGCGCAGGCCCTCGTTGACCAGGCGCGCGCGCTCAGCGTCGCTGAGCTGGGCGAAGGGCTCGTTCTCGTCGGAGCCTGGGCTGTCGATGAGCAGGGCCGAGAGCTGGCGCTGCTCGGCGTAGGCGAGCTCGATGAGCTGGCGGATATCGGCGAAGCTCTCGACGGCTTGGGCCAGCGCTTCGACCGCGAGCTGCTGTTGCTGGCTGGCCTGGGCGAGCTCGCTCTTGTCGAGCGCTTCGATGGCGCTGAGCTGCGCTTGTACCGCCGTGCTCAGGTAGGGCGCGGCCCGGCGCAGGTCCTCGATGCTGCGGGCCTGTTGCGGGTCGGCCAAGCTCTTGCTGCCCACCTCGCTCTGCAGCACGGCGTCGAAGCGCATCGCCAGCTCTGCGCTGCGCTCTTGGTTGTAGCGCTCGAGGTCCCCCAGATACGCGGCCTCCAGCCATGGGGGGGCGGCGACCTGCGTGTCATCGTCGAGGGTGATGGGACCGTTCTGGAGCTGCAGCAAGACCTGGGTCAGCCGGAGGCTCTCGACCTCGTTGCCCAGCAACTCGCGCAGCAGTGTGATGGGATCTCGGAGCTGCTCCCGCGCTCGCTTGAGCTCCCGCAGAGCGCTGTCTGATTTGCGGTGCGCCGCGTTGGCGTCGAGCAGGCGCAGCAAGCGTCGGGTGTCCGACATGCTGCCGCGAGCCCTCGAAAGGTAGTGATCGAGGGCCTGGAGCTGGACCAAACGCAGCTTGTCTTCGTCGCTGCGCTCCTCTTCGGCCTTGCCCTCGAGGTGCCCCATCTCCTCCCCGGCGAGCTCCGAGACGGCGTTGAGGTCGCTGAGCAGGGTGCGCTCTTGTGAAGCAGCAGCCCGGAAGGCGTCACGAAACGCCAGCGGCTCCGCGTCGGCGCCCGCCTGACTGACCCGCGCCAAGAGCGTACGCACCTGCTCGCGCAGGCTACGCTGCTCCTCGATCAGCCTGTCGAGGCGCAGCTCGAGCTTGTTCTGAGCGCGGTTGAGCAGGTCCGAGATGGCCTGGATACGGCGCAGCACCAGCTCGAGGTTGAAGCGCGCGTCTTCATCGTCCGGTCGCTGTCGCGCCGCATCTCGGAACCAGGCCGCCGAGAAGCGCAGCTCCTCGAGCACCTTCTCTGCCTCCTCGGGCGGCAGCCCGGAGACGTCCCCCATGGACTCGGCACGTGAGGCGTGGGTCATGGCGAGGTTGAAGGCAGCGCGAAACCGCAGCTCGCGGTCAGGCCCCGCGCGGTCGCGGGCCTCCTCGAAGCGGTGTTGGGCGTCGTCGAAGCTCGCCGCGGTGAGGGCTTGTAGGCCGTCGTTGTAGACGGTTCGAGGGCTGAGCAGGGCGTCCTCGTCATCGGCGCCGGCGAGCGCTGGCGCGAGCAAGAGCACCCAGACCAAGCTGGACCAACGTGCACGTGGATGACGTTTCATCGCGAAGCTCCTTGGGTCGCCTGCTCGGCAGCGCCTGCGGGCCTTCGCTTGGGGGCGAAGAGCGGCGATTCTGCGATGGCAGCCCCGAACAAAAAGAGCATGGAGGCGAGCACGAACCACGGGTAGAGCTCGGTTCGAAGCTCGCGAACCGTCGCCTTTTCGGTGCCTTCGACCAGCGGGGCGATGTGCTCCTCGACGATGCTCTCGAGGTCGAGCACCGAGGTCGAGGCCGGCACGTAGACCCCCTTGGTCGCGAGCGCAAGCTCTCTCAAGAGCTCGCCGTTGAGCCTGGACCGCACCACGCTGCCGTCACGATCGAGCAGCTTGCTGCGGGCACCCGTTTGCGGGTCTTCCACCATGATCTCGCTGCCTTCCTCGGAACCAAAACCGATGGCCACGATGGGCACACCCGCTTGCCGCGCGGCGTTGGCGGCGTCGAGCGCATAGCTGTCGTGGTCCTCGCCATCGGTCACCAGCACGATCAACCTCGGCCCCGTATTCTCGCCAAAGGCATCAATGGCCTTGTGCAGGGCGTCACCGATACGGGTACCGCCGCGGCTGACACTGTTGATGTTGACCGAGTCCAGGACCAGCCGGAAGAAGCTCTGGTCTGGCGTGAGCGGACAGAGGATGGCGGCGCGCCCGGCAAAAGCGATCAGCCCCAGGCGGTTCTCGTCGAGTGCGGGCAAGAGATCGCGCAGGTCCGCCTTGGCGCGCTCGAGGCGGGTGGGTGTGGCGTCGGTAGCGAGCATGGACTTGGACACGTCGAGCACGAAGATGACGTCAGCCGAGACCTGCTTGGAGAGCGAAGTCTGCATACGGGTGGTCTGTGGACGCATCATCGCCAGGGCCGCGAAGAGCACGCTCGCGGCAATCAGTATCAACCGCACCACTCGCCTCGTGGTCGAGCGCCGCCGGGCGAGTCGCTGCTGCATCTGCTGCGAGACGAAGCGTTCGAGCAGCTCGCGTCCGCGCAGCTCGAGGTAGGCGAGCACGACGACCAGAGCAATGGCCAGCCAGAGCAGATGAATACGTTCGGGGAGAAGAAAACTCACGTCCAACATGTCAGCCCTCCTCTCCCTGCGAAGTCCTCAGAACGCGCCAAGAAGTTGGGGGAACAGGCCAAGCGCCCAATGGACAAGAAGTTGGGGGAACAGGCCAAGCGCCCAATGGACAAGAAGTTGGGGGAACAGGCCAAGCGCCCAATGGACAAGAAGTTGGGGGAACAGGCCAAGTGCCCAATCGACAAGAAATGGAGCGCGAACACCATGCAAGGGTTCATGGCAGCCTCCTGAAAACGGAGGCCCCCAGAATCAGCCCCAGCGATGCGAAGACCAGGGCGAGCGCGGTGGC
>JAVFAO010000521.1:0-4321 GCA_034002465.1 Myxococcota bacterium | reverse complement strand
TGGGCGACCGGGCAGCCTGCCTTCTTTGTCTCGCACCACCAGCGCGGCGTCTTGGGCATAGCGGTCGAAGAGCTCTTTGCCGATCTCGAGCTGCGAGAGGCGGGTGGGGCAGCCCAGGGCGCTCAGGAAGGATTCGAAGCGGTCGATGCCAGCCAAGGCGCAGTCGAGGTCGGCGGGGGTGCAGGACTCCAGACCGAAGATGCGGCTGGTGAATTGTACGAACTTGGCGGGATTGGCGCGTGCTGCGAAGCGCATCCAGGCGGGGTTGACGATGGCCAGGCCTGCGCCGTGGGCGATGTCGTGGTGGGCAGAGAGGGCGTGCTCGATCATGTGGACTGGGAAGGCGGCTTGCAGTCCGACCTGTACCCAGCCGTTGAGCGCGACGATGGAGGCCCACTGGATTTGGGTCCGGGCTTCCAGATCGCTGCCATCGGCGACGGCCCGCGGACCGTATTCCATGGCGGTGAGGATGACCCCTTCGGCGAAGCGGTCTTGGATGGGGGTGAGGTCGCGGCCGTTGAAGTAGCCCTCGGTGACGTGGGTGATGAGGTCGCAGACGCCGTAGGCGGTCTGGTTTGGGGGCACGCTCAGGGTGAGCTCGGGGTCGACGAGGGCGACTTTGGGGTAGAGGCAGAAGGCGTGGACGAAGGACTTGACCTTGCTGTCGTCGTTGCTGATGACGGCGCCGTTGTTCATCTCGGAGCCGGTAGCGGCGAGCGTGGGGACGGTGATGATGGGCAGGGCTTGTTGGGGGATGTGCCAGTCGGCTTGGCCGTGGGCGATGAGGTTCCATGGGTCGCCCGGATAGAGCACGGCGGCGGCGATGACCTTGGCGGCGTCCATGGTGCTGCCGCCACCGAGGGCGATGACGACGTCGCAGCCTTCGCTGCGGGCGAGCTCGGCGGCGCGTCGAACTGTGGCGATGCGGGGGTTGGGCTCGACGCCAGCGTATTCGATGACGCTGACGCCTGCCTCGAGCAGGCTGGCTACCGCGCGGTCGAAGACGCCATTTCGTTTGACGCTACCGCCACCGGTGAGCAGCAGCGCTTTCTTGCCGTGGACAGCGCTGAGGGCGCCGAGTTTGTTGAGGGTGCCAGCTCCGAAGACGAGGCGGGTGGGGTTTTGGAAGTCGAAGTTCATCGGTGGGCCTTGATTCAGGTTTCGGGTTTCGGGTTTCGGGATGCGACGGCAACGCGACGGCTACCGCACTCACGATAGGAAGTCGGAGCACGCTTGGCAAGACGGTGCTGTGCAGGGCTGGCCCTCGAGCTTGCGTTGCGCCGAATCATCATTCGCGCCAGCCAAGGCTAGGTGGATGACCGCCGGCTGTGGTTCGACACCGTTTTGGGTGGGCGAAAGATTGTTTGCCCCTCCTGCCGCGGCGAGGCGACGGCTTGGGGGGGCAGCTCAGTCTGTGCTAGCTTGAGCATTGGGGGTGCGAGGCGCAGGGGAGGCAATGAGAGCAGAAACAGAATCCGAATCAGCAGTATATCTTGCGACCCGGTGCCATCCCTCGGGCTCGCTCGTTCGTCAGCTGAGCGTGCAGCCAACTGGGAGCGGCGTGTTGGATGGCCTGCGCTTCACGGTGAAAGACAACATCGACGTCGCCGGGGAGCGCAGCTCCTTTGGCAACCCCACCTGGGCCCGGAGCCACCCTCCTGCTCGCCATCACGCCATTTGCGTGGAGCTGCTGCTCGCTGCAGGTGCGACCTGTGTCGGCAAGGCCGTTGCCGATGAGTTGACCTATAGCCTGGAAGGGGAGAATCCCTTCTATGGTACGCCGCTCAACCCCAAGGCGCCCGAGCGGATCCCTGGAGGCTCCTCGAGTGGCTCGGCGTCGTCAGTGGCCTGTGGGCTCGCCGAGCTGTCGCTGGGCACGGACTCGGGCGGTTCCGTTCGAGTTCCGGCAAGCTTCTGTGGCGTCTGGGGCATGCGTCCGAGCCTGCATCGAATTTCCGAGGCGGGCGTCTTGCCTTTCATGCCCAGCGTGAGCACCGTGGGGCTTTTGGCGCAGACTGTCGAGCTGCTTCACAGGGGGATGCGCGTCCTGCTGAGCAGCCCAAGGGCTTCGGCGACAGTCTCAAGTCCAGGCGCTCGACCAAAGCTCGACGGAGAAGAGGCCTGTGCGCCGGCGTCGTCGAGCCTTTTGCTGCTCGAGGATGCCTTTGCGCTCGCCGAGCCGGAGATCGCCGCTGCGGCCGAGCACACCTTGCAGCGCATCGCAAGCGCGCATGGGCTGCAGCTCGAGCGCGTCCGTTTCGAGGCGCTGGCTGGTCGCTCGCTGCCCTTGTCGGCCTGCAACCTGATGGCGTTGCGGGAGGTGCAGAGCGCCGAGTTCCAGACCATCTACGACGCTTGGATCGATGAGCATCGTGACGCTTTGGGCCCTGTGTTGACGAAGGCGTACCGCAACGTCGAGGGCTTCGAGCGGCGCAAGCTGGTCGAGGCGTTCCTTTGGCGCGAGCGCTTCTGGGGCGCGTTGCACCGCTTCATGGGGCCGGGGCGGCTCCTCTGTTTTCCGACGACCCCGTGTATCGCGCCGTTGATGGGAAGCCTCGACACTCTGCCTGCGATTTCGGACTTTTACCATCGTAGCATGGCCCTCTCAGCGTTGGCTGGGGTTGCAGGCTTGCCCGAGATTTCAGCGCCCTTGCTCAGCGTTGACGGCTGTCCTGCAGGCGTCTCCTTCGTGGGCGGCTATCGGCAGGATGAGTGGTTGCTGGAGGTGGTCGAGGCGCTGACGGCGGCTGTTGCCGGGGAAGCGTAGCGGGAGCCTGGCTCCAGTGTCAGTCATGGGTGACCCAGAGGACCCTTTCGCATCGCGGCCAGACACGAGGCTCTTTCGCGTCGATTCGCACACGTCGATACCCGTGCAGACTCTGTCTGGGCTCCTTCTTTCCAGCCGTGGAGGGGATGGGGGGCGAGCCCTACATCAGTTCGAGCTGGGCCAACAAAGCCAACACCGTGGGCGACCAGGAGACACAGGCTGGACTGGCGCGGGCGCACGCCCGGAGCCGAGCCCCGACTCGCCGCGGCCCAGGGTGAGGAGCGCTGCGACGAGCGCACACTCAACGTTCTTCTTCGAGCTGCGGCTGGCGGACGACACCACCGCGCGCCCACAGCTCGAATGTGCGCATTTCGAAGCGTCCCTTGGCGACGTAGAAGCGCCGCTCGACGAGCACTTCCTGCGCCGCCTGAGCAAAGACGCTGGGCGTCGAGTCGAGGCTGTACTGCAACAACTCGACCCGGTACGCATCGCCATCACGTGTGAGCTTTGGCGGCCACGCCTGCTCGAGGGACAGCGCTTCATCGGGCCACCGCGAGCCACTCTCATCGGCAGGATCGAGAACAATCAGCGAACGCACCCCCGCCCGCGGAAAAAGAGCGAGTCGAATCGGCGCCCACACCTCGTCCTCGCTCGCAGGCTGGTAGTCGCTGGCCTGAAGCGCCTGCTCAATGGCGCCAGCGCTCAATGGCAGCTTGTCGCCCGTCGCGGTCGAGAGCCAGAGCTCTGGGACCAGAGGGTCCTGCGCTTCCTGTGAGCGATCGAAGACGCTGAGCAGCTCTATACCTCCAGGGTAGCTTCCATGACTGGCGACGATCGGCTCTGGGAATCGGGTGTCGAAGTCAGGCATGGGGTTCTCTTCGTCGAGGGTTTGCTGAGCGAGCGCTTCTCCCCACTGAAGCGACGAGGAGAGTATCGCCAAGCTCGTCAGAAGGACGCAGGTCGTGGCGGTGAGTCTGTTGCAAGCTGTTGAGATAGTGGCCATCGTTCCCTTCTTCGCGCCGAGCTGGAGCTATTCTCGAGAGAGGCGACGGAGGCTCCTTGTCGTCGGGGCTACGCTGACCCAGCGAGCGACGAATCGCCTTCGAGGGTTGCATGATGCCGAAACAAATCGAGTCCTCAATTGTGCCGAAGAGAGACTCGCTACTCAGACCTGCGCTCGCGAGAGCTCGGTGTGCGAGAGCGAGCGCTTCGTGCCGTCAACCAAGGGCTACACGACGCCATCAAGGCTGTCGAGGATTTCGAGGATTCGGATTCGTTGACAGCAGGCGCATCGCCATCGAAAGTGAGCGAAGGGCACGCACCCTCGCGACAATCCGAAGGATTTGCCGCTGTGGCGAGGTCGGTGCCCGAGAGCGAACGAGCGAAGGTCGGAAAGCGGCGCGAGCCCAGGAGAAACCCATGAAAAACCGACAGGTCGCGAAGGTCATCACCCCCAGGCCCACCCAAGACGGCGCTGGCGTCCAGCTGCGGCGCAGCATCGCCACGCCAACCCTCGACCACGTCGACCCCTTCTTCCTCTTCGACCACTTCGGC
>JAVFAO010000520.1:0-4329 GCA_034002465.1 Myxococcota bacterium | reverse complement strand
AGCAGGGCGATTAGAGATTTCCGATTGTCGTCCAGGAGCCCGTTAGCCATTTGCGAGACTAGGTCTTTGCTTTCAATCGTGTAATCGAGATCCGGAAAGAAGATGGTGCCATTTGCGGAGTCGATCGCTGGCGTTCCGGCCAGAAAGATTTCAGCCCACAACGGGTCGCCCTTGAGCTCGACTTTGAGTACGAGCTTCGTCCCCTGCGCATAGGCTTCCACGTCCTTCACCTCCACGTGGGGTTCCCCTCTCGCAGGGAGACGAACGCCGGCCTCGCTTGCCAGTGCCCCACGGATCACCTCGGTCAGGGCCTTCAGACTGACCTTTGCTGGGATCTGAAAGGAGAACCGATTGCCTGAACCGTGTGACGTCGGAGCCGGTAAAGGCTTGACCTCCACAGTGGGCACAGCCCCAACCGTCACGTAGGGCAAGGCCGAAATCGACACGGTGGCGACTAGGTCATCGCCATTCACGGCAATCGAGCTTACTCCAAGGGATTGCGGGTTGAGAACGAAGCGAGCCTGGTTGCCGGGGCGCAACTCGAAGGGAACCGGTTGTTGTAGCTGGTTCCACAGCTTCTCGACTTGCTGCCGGATGCTTGCCTCCTCTCCTACCTTCTTAGCGAACTTCTCAACCTGACCGTTCAGCACCCTTTTGAAGGCCGCGTTGGCCTTCTGCGTGACGTCGACAGATACGATCCCGAGGTATGAGTCGGACAGGGTTACAGGACCGTGGAGGTCGGCCACTACCGCATCAACGCTAACTTGTGGCCTCCACTCTGCGTCTACGCTTGGGGTGAAGCTTACGGTGGCTCGCCCTCCAAACAAGTTCGTCGTCCCTTCGACAAGCGGAGATGTGCCGAGCACCCTTTTTTGCTTTCGAACCGCAAATCGCACGTGGTCGAAATGGACCGAGAGACAGATCGCATTGCCGCTTGCTGAAATGGCAACCGGCGATCTGTTGAACTGGTACTTGAAGCCGTAGCAGCCCCGATGCTCTGCCCAATCTCTCCAGCAATTGGCTCCATGAGGGCCAGATTGCGTCCACGCGCCGGGCATTCTTTGGGATTGAGGGATCGCCGCCTCGAACACCGCCTTGGCCTTGGAGAGCGGAATTTCGATAGGAATTTGAAGGCTCGATACCTCCGCCACAGGCAACGCCGCCTCGAACCTGGGCGGGCTGGCGCTGATTTTCTTGCTCACCCTCTCCGCCTCGCCCTGCCGCGAACCGGCATCGCACTCCATGCCTGCGTCAGCTGCTTTCTCTATCACCTCCGGTGACTTCCCTCGTGCTGTGTCGAGCGCCCCGTCCCCGACTCCCCGTGTCCGGCACCCCTGCACCAAAAGAACGGCCACGAGCGGAAGGAGGTGCACTCTCCCTGTGTGATTCGACAACATGCCAACCTCCACCTCGCCGAGACAGTGTCGGTTCGAGGTTCAATTCGGCTTCACGGCTGACCCGCCGGCAGACAACTCCCTCTCGCAGCCTGCCTTGCTGGAGGTCATTGCTCCCGCCACATCCGCGCCAGGGCGTCCCAGACTTCTGACTCCTGACTGCACGGCGTTCCGATATCGATGGTGTCAAGCGACAGCAATTTCTGACCCCATTACGACAGTAAAACTGACCCCCTCCTCGACCCGGTTTCAGCGTCCGCAGACAGGACCGCTGGTGCATCGCCACGTCAGTCGTGGGGTGGGGGGCGGGGAGGGCGCCGGGGCTTCTTCCGGCCCCTCCCCGCGTTTCGCGCCGGGTGGTTAGGCCTCGGGCTTCCGGCCGCCGACGAGCCCGGCCTTTCGCTTCTGCTTCAGCCGGTAGCTCTCGCCCTGGATCATCAGCGTGTGGCTGTGGTGCAGCAGGCGGTCGAGGATGGCCGCGGCCAGCACGTCGTCGCCGAAGACCGTGCCCCACTGCGCCACCATCTGGTTGGTCGTGATGAGCAGGCTGCCCTTCTCATAGCGGCGCGCCACCAACTGGAAGAGCAGGTGTGCGCTGCGCTTCTCGAAGGGCAGGTATCCCAGCTCGTCGATGATCAGCAGCTTCGGCTTGGCGTAGTAGGCGAGCTTGTCAGGCAACTGCCCTTCGCTCTCCGCCTTCGAGAGCGCCCCCAGCAACGCCGTCGCGCTCGTGAAGAGGGTCGAGTGCCCGGTCTCGACCGCGGCGCGCCCCAGCGCGATGGCCAGGTGCGTCTTGCCCACTCCCGGCGGTCCGAACATCAGCACGTTCTCGCCGTGGGCGATGAACCGCCCAGTCGCCAACTCCTTGACCAACTTCTGGTCGAGCGAGGGCTGGAACTTGAAATCGAACTCCTCGAGCGTCTTGACCGCCGGGAAGTGCGCGATCTGGATCCCCATCGCGATCCTCTTGCGCTGCTTGGAGCCGACCTCCGCCTGCAACAGTCCGTCGAGGAAGTCGAGGTAGGTCGGCTCGCCGCGCGCCGCCTCGGAGAGCAGTGCGTCGAGTTGGTCAGCGACGTGCCCGAGATAAAGCCGGCGCAGCGCGTCCGACACCCGCGCGTGGACGAGGTCGCTCATGCTGCCTTCCCTTCGACCACCGCGGCGTACTCCGTGAGCGAGCGCCCGTATTCCTTCAGCACCTTGCCGCCGCTCGGCGTCGTATCGGTCCGTGCGGCCGGGCGCCAGAGGCCTTCGTAATGGGAAGGATCGACCACCTTGCTGTGCGGCTCGAACGAGCGCGTGTGCCGCGCAACCTCCTTCTGACCGTGAAACACCGTCACGAGGGACTCTCCGACGTTGACCTCGACCCGCTCTTTGACCAGCCGGTGCGGAACGCTGTAGCGGACGGTGTCCACGTCGACGAGTGCGTCGTTGGCGACCTTCCTGACAAGCCTGCGGTCGCGAGCGACGGGCGGACGTGACGGCAGCGGGCGCAGCGCGTGCTTCTCGTCGCGCTCGAAGCGCAGCGCCGGCGCCTCGTGGGTGGTGCCGTGCAAGCGCTGGTCGGCCAGCACCATCCACTCGGCCAGATGGGCCTCGAGGGCCGCAAAGTTCTCGAACTCGCGGCCGGCCAGCCCGTTGCGCTTCACGTACTTCACCCCGGACTCGGTCTTGCCCTTGGTACGAGCTCGGTAGGGACCGCAAGCCCGAGGCACCACGTCCCAGTCTTTGCAGAAGGCCAGGTAGCCGGGGTGAAATGTGACGGTTTGCGCCACGCGGTTGTGCTCGGTGACCAGGGCCTTGGCGTTATCCCCGAGCAACTCCAGCGGGACGCCTCCGAAGTGCCGGAAGGCGGCCGCGATACCCTCACGCCAGTCGTCCTGCCGCTCGGCCAAGAACGCCTTCACGAAGAGCCGGCGCGAGTGGCTGAGCACTGCGACCAGCAGGTAGATCCGCATCTTGGCTCCCGCGATGCTGACCCACTTCTGACCGAAGTCGATCTGCATCTGGCGCCCGGGAACGGTCTCGTAGCGCACCGTCGCCAAGGCTGCCGCCGTCAGCTCTCGTCGACGATCCTCGACCGCACGCTGAACGGTACGGATGCTGGCCTCTACGCCTTTTGCTGACAGCAGTTGCTGGGCGACCACGGCGTTTCCTTCCGCCGTGCTTTCGAAGAGCGAGATGGCCTCCGCTCGCGCCTCAGGACCGAGCCGCCGTGCTTTGGGGCGAACCTGCGTCTTCGTGGCGAACTCTCCACGCCTGTAACGGCGCACGGTATTGCGCGCGATCCCAAGCGTCTGGCTGATGCGCTTCGAGCCCCAGCCCAGCGCAAATAGCTGCTGCATCTGCCTAACGACCTCCGGCTCCACCATGGGCACCTCCGGGACTTGGGGTGCCACAACTCCGACCTCTTGTTCCATAAACGGCCTCCTTGTCGGGGCCGGGAGGGGGTCAGTTTTAGTGTCGCAAGGGGGTCAATATCAGTGTCGCTCTACAGATGGATTACATGGGCGTTAGCCCAGGCAGTGGCCCGAGCCCATGACCCGCAGGCCTCTGGTCTATTTGCAGCGAGACAGAGGCATCGGCGTTAGCGCCTGCATCTCGAGCGCCCACCATCCTTTGGCATGACCGCGAGCAGGGTGGACGTCGGCGAGCGCAGCGAACAGCAAAGCTGTTGCGGGTTACTTGTTGGCTTCCTCAGGCTGAGGCTGCTGCGTACTTGCACGACCCCGCCGTCGTGCAATTTCTCCCCAGCCGAACGCACAGAGCACCATCACGCCTGCGGTGGCAAACCCGAATCCTTCGAGCAATCTTGGGAACCCGAGTTTTGGGAAAGCTCCATTGCGGATGACCGCCGAGAGCACGCATGCCGGCAGCAGCGCCACGAGCGTGCGTGCCAAGAACGTGCGCCATGGAAGCGAAAGTAGCAGGGACA
>JAVFAO010000519.1:0-4338 GCA_034002465.1 Myxococcota bacterium | reverse complement strand
ACCTCTGCCATGAGCTACTGACTGCAGTGTGCTTTGGTCGCCGCCATGGCGATGGCAGTGTTGGCTAGGTGATGGCGCGAGGCCGAGTTTCCCGCCCCTCGCAGGGTGCGGTGGAGGTTGATGTGGGTAAATTCTTCACATCTGCCTTCACTGCTCTTGACTCGCCCCCTCGCTCTGTGCTCTGATCCTGGCGCCAAGGTTCATCTGAGCCCTGGTCGCTCCGTTTCGCTTCGATGTGCTCGCTCTCGGTCAGCGAGGGCGCGCCAGCCCCATTCGTAGAACTTGGGGAACAGGCCAAGCGTCCAATCGACAAGAACTTGGGAACGGGCCAAGTGCCCCATCGACAAGAACTTGGGGAACAGGCCAAGCGTCCAATCGACAAGAACTTGGGAACGGGCCAAGTGCCCCATCGACAAGAAACTGGGGCCCTTCGCTTGCTTTCGAGCCAGGAGTCGGCCATGTCTTCGCGGGTTGTGTGTGCGCTGGTGCTGATGTTTGCTGTGCTTTCAGCCTGTGACGATGAGCCGCAGCCGCAGCTCGAGGTCGCTGATGAGGTCGATGCCGTTGAGGATATCGACGCGCAAGACCTCGAGCAGTTCGACCAAGTGGACGACAGCGAGGCCACTGATAGCCCCGAGGAGCAAGACCAAAGCGACGCCGACGAGCTGGACCTCGCCGACACCGATACAGCCGACACGGAAGGACTCGATGAGCTCGAGCAGGACGATGAGCTCGACCAAGACCCCGACGCGGTCTGCGAGCCCGAGTGTCCGCTTGGGGCTGCGCGCTGTCACGAGGATGGTGGAACCCAGCTCTGCGAGGACCTGGGAGCGGGGTGTACCCGCTGGAGCGCGCCCCAAGACTGCGCGCCTGGCAAGAGCTGTGTCGGCGGCTACTGCGTGACAAGCTGTAGCGAATCCGAGACGCGCTGTCTCAACGCCTTCGAGCTGCAGAGCTGTATCGAAGGGCAGCTCTCGCTGCAGACCTGTCTCTTTGGTTGCGATGCGCTCAACGCGCAGTGTCTGCCTTGCCAGAACGGCGCAATGCGCTGTGAGGCGACGACGATGAGCACCATGCTCGAGCAATGTGTGAACGGCGTCTGGCAGGTGCTGCAACCCTGCCCATCCTGCGCTTGCAGTGACGGAATGGCGGTGCGCATGCAATGCCTGGGCTCTGACGAGGTGTCTACCGCTTGCAGCAGCTGTACGCCCGACGCAGCGGCGTGTCTGCCCTGACCAGGGTGAGGAGAGAGCGATGCTAAGAAAGTTTTTGTCGATTGGGCGCTTGACCTTATTATCTAAACTTTCGTTATTGCTTCTTTTTTCCGTAGTTCTCGGGTGTGCTGAGCAACCCCCCGCCGAGGACTCTGGCGAGCCCTATCAGAGCGCGGCAGCCCCGCTGGAGATAGATGGCCCGGTCGGTGTCGTTGACTCGGGCTATTGGACGCGCGTCCTGGGTTGCAGCGGCATCTGCGTGCTCGAGCTCAACTTCTGGGTCGACCTGGCGGTGCGCAACGACGCCTTCCAAAAGGACGTGGGTATCCTCTGGACCGCCGACGGCTGGGCCACGGTCAACACCGCCCACGCCGTCTACGAGGGCCCACTCGAAGCTGGCTACGAGCGATGGGGCCTCGACCTCTCGGTTGGCCAGTACCTGTCGTACAGCATCCCCAACGAAATCGAATACGCCGTGTTCGCGACCATGGGCGGCGTCACCCACTGGGATCCGCTCAACAACTACTTCATCATGAAGAAGGTGAGCCGTGAGGAGCCTGTGCGCTTGTTGAGCTCCGAGGTGCACATGGAGGCGGGGCAGGCGGTGATGACGGGTGCCGTTCGCGTGTTCAACCTCGGCTTCGAGAAAGAGGTGGCCATCCGCTACAGCCTGGATGATTGGCAGAGCTGGCAGGAGGTTCCCGCGGAGTGGGACGAGCGTGAGGATTGGCGTTTCCGCATCGAAGGCCTGGGCAGCACGGCCGCGTTGCCTTCACACGTCCGCTTTGCCGTGCGTTACACCGTGAACGGCGCTGATTATTGGGACAACAACCGCAACCAAGACTACGAACACAAGCTCGCGCCAAGCTTCCAGGCTGGTTTCAGCTTCGCCGATCTGAGCCAGGCGATGTCGGGAATCCTCACCGAGAGCGGTCAGTTTGTCACCGATCTGCCGCTCTCGGGGATGCAGGCACGCCTCGGCACTGGCGCTTGGCACGAGGGCAGCGCGCTCACCTTCAGCACTGAGGGGCTGAATGACGGTGAGCATTTCGTGGAGTTCGAGCTCTCTCTGCACGGTGGCGGCAGCGTCAGCGAGCTCGTACCCGTGCAGGTCGAGAACCGCCTCAGCCCGCTCCAAGACTGGACTCCAAGCGCCGCCGACGGCGGCGTCCAGGTGCCACTCGGCACCTCCTGGTCGGCCACTGCCGCGCATGATGACCTTTACGTGCTCTCTTCGGGGTGGCTGCACAACGTGGTGCTGCGCTACGACAGCTTTGGTGCGGCTGCGCCAGTGCAGGTCTTCGACGCGTTCCCGACCCCCTCCTCGGTTTGGACCATCTCGGTCGATCCCTTGCGCCGGGTCTACGGCGTCGACAACAACAACGCCAAGCTCTTCAGACTGGGAGCCGATGGCCACCTCGACGCCAGCTTTGGCGTTGGCGGTGTGCTCAGCCTGAGCGGCAACTACGCAGGTCAGAGCATCTGCTACCCTGGCGACCTAGAGGTGGACGCCAACCACCTCTTCCTGCTCGACACCTGCAATCGCCGCTTGCTGGTGTTCAGTCATTCCGGCTCGCTGGTCACAACCGTCAACATGCCCGATGGCTCCTCCTACGTCCCTGGTGCGCTCTTCCTCGCCAGTGACGGGCTTTGGGTGGTGCAGTACGATCGTCTGCACCTCATCACCTCGACCACACCGGGCAGCTTCACCATCAGCCGCACCATCCTTCTCGACTTCGAGCTCAACAATGTCGGCGGCCTGACCCGTACCCCCGATGGGCGATTCTGGGCGAGCCATGGACATGCGGCGCTGTCGGTCTTTGGTGAGGACGGTGAGCTCGATGGACGCTGGTGGGGCACTACCGGCGGCAATGCCTCCGGTCTCTCTGGCGCCTTCGAGCTGCCCCACGTCACCGAGTTGCTGCCCGACGGCAGCGTGATGGTCTTGGGGGCCTCAGGGCCGCAGCTGGTTCGCTTCGAGCTGGATGGGCTCTGAGCGCAGGGTATCGTTCGTGTTTGTGGGTTTGTGGGTTTTGTGGGGCTCTGCCCCACGCCCCGCCAAAGGGCGTTGCCCTTTGGAATCCCTTTGATGTTGGCTTGGTGGGTCACTCTTCTTGGTTGGGCGTTCCGATCAGCGCCGACGGAAGTTGTATTCCGAACAGCCTCCAAGTGGCGTCGGCGATGGTTTCTGGCAGGTAGCGCCCCCACATGTTGAGGGGGAGCTCGTCGAGCTGGGTGCATGGAGAGACAGCGAGCATGAGCAGGAAGTGGATGAGATAGGAGGCGTTCTTGGCGAGGGGCCCGTGGTAGGGGAGGTTCTTGTGGGCGTCGAGCAGGCGTTGTTCGGGCAGGTAGGCTCCAAGCTCGAGCTCGATGAGCTCGTCGGGGGTGAGCACCGAGAGTTCGAAGAAGATGGAGTCTGCTGTGCTGTGATGAGCGGTGTCTTGGCGGAGGTGGCTGCAGTCGAGCTCGATCCGCAGGCTTCGTTTGGAGTGGGGCAGGGGTCTGGCGTCGAGGATGTGTGGGGCGGAGGTGATGGCGTCGAAGGCGCGGTCGAATTGTTGTCGTGGGGCGACGATGGTGGCGGCGTAGAGGTCATCGATGCGCAGTTCGTGGGGGTTGAGTGGGAAGCTGGCGTCGAGGAATTGGCTGGCGACGACTTGTTCGGCGGCGGCGAAGTCGGCCGTCATGGTGTCGGCTGAGGAGATGAGCTGTTCGAGGGAGAGGCCTGCTCTCCAGGCGCGTTCTTCGGCGATGTTGGCGGCCGCAGCGCGGATGGCATGGGAGAGGCGACTCGCGAGCAGGTGCGCGGCCTTGTCGGCGACGCGTCGCAGGCTCTTGACGCGAGCGAAGGCGCAGATTTCTTGTTGATTGGGCACTTGGCCTGATCCCCCCAGCTCTTGTCGATTGGGCACTCGGCCTGATCCGCCAGCTTCTTGGTATTCGTTCGCTCTCGCGAGCCCCTCGCAGCGCTGCGCAGGCGCATCGGATGCGCCCGCGACAGACGCTGACTCGTGCCTCGCTTCGCTCACTTCTTGGTATTCGTTCGCTCACTCGATCACCTCGCAGCGCTGAGCAGGCTCATCGGATTCGCCCTCGACAGACGCTGAATAGAGCCTCGCTT
>JAVFAO010000518.1:0-4348 GCA_034002465.1 Myxococcota bacterium | reverse complement strand
GCAACAACGAAGACGACCCCATGCCGCTGTGCGGCTGGGCTGGCTGGGACCACCTCCAGGCCGCCCAGGCCCTGGCCGCGCTCTACCAACACCGCAAGAGCGACGACGGCTGGGGCGCCGCGCGCCTGCTGCCGCTGCTGGCGGGCTTGGCCGAGCGCGTCCCCTGGCTGCTGCAGTGGCACAACGCGCCCAGCGAAGCCTTTGGCGGCATGAAGCTGGGCGACTTCTTCCGTGATTTCGTGCTGGGCGAGGCGCACGAGCTGGGCGTGGCGGTGGACCTGAGCAAGGCCACCGACGCGCTGCGCGGCTGGACGCCGCCGGCGGCGCCCAAGAAGAAGAGCCTGTCCCCCGAGGAGCTCTTGGCGGCGCTGCGGAGCTGGACCCCAGAGCTCGACGACGATGCCGACGAGGCAGATGACGAGAACGACGCAGAGCCACCCGAGGGCCCCACGGCCGAAGAGCTGGCGAGCGAGGTGGGCGCGACGAAGGCCCTGGTGAACAAGGCGCTCAAGGTGCTGCTGGCCGACGGGCGAGTGGAGAAGCTGGAGGGGCGTCCTGTGCGCTACGTGGCGCTGGGAGATGAGGCATGAGCGACGACACTGCAAGCAGCGAGGAGAGAAGCAGCGAGAGCCGCGGACGGCGGCTGAGCCTCGCGCTCTCGAGCCTCTATCTGGACCCCAACAACTATCGCTTCATCGATCACCCAGACTATCGCCAGGTCGATGAGGAACGCGTGGGCGGAGAGGAGGTGCAACGGCGAACGCGACGCTTCTTGTTGGGGCAAAACGCCGAGCACGTCGCCGACCTGATGGTGAGCTTCACGCAAAACGGCTGGCTCGATGTGGAGCCCATCCATGTGCGAAGGCTGACTGAGCGTGCTTTTCTGGTGGTCGAAGGCAACCGCCGGGTGGCGACGCTGATGCACCTCAAGGCTCGTTGGCAGGAATCGACAGGTCAGCTTGGCAAGCTGAACCCGAAGCTCTTCTCCCAGGTGCCCTGCATTCTCTACGAAGAGACCGATGCGTTCCAGCAGCTCGTGGTGATGGGCTTGCACCACATCAGCGGCAAGCGCCGTTGGCCAGCCATCAACCAAGCGCGCCTGATGAAGCGGCTGCGCGACGAGCACCAGCGCGACCCGGATCAACTGTGCCATGCTCTGGGTGTGAGCCGACGTGAGTTCAACCTCTCGCTGCGCACCTTGGCGCTCAGTGAGAGCTATCGGCAAAGCGACTACGGAGACCAGTTCTCGTCGGACATGTTCAACCTCTTTCGCGAGGTGCTCAAGGCTCCGTCCCTTCGCGCCTGGCTCGGCTGGGAACCCGATACTGAGCGAGCCACGAACGCTGCCAACCTCGAGCGCCTCTTCTCGTGGCTGTCGCGCGAGGCAGAAGACGAGAGCGCGGACTCGCCCAATGAGGAGAGGGCCGCGCGCTCCGGCGAAGCGGTGATCACCACGGGCGTTCAGATTCGCGAGCTCGCCAAGCTCATCGAAGACCCCGAGGCCGTCAAGCGCCTCGAGGAGACGCGTAGCCTCCAGGCGGCCACCCTCTCCAGCGGAATGCTGGTCAGGAACGAGATCGAGGGCGCCCTCGAGCGCTGTAGGCTGGATGTGGATCGCCTGTTCCAGCTCTCCACACGCTTGTCTTCCACGGAGCTCGACCGCGTGGACCAGCTCACGGCCAGAATGGACGCCATTGCTGTCGCCCGCCAGCGCCAGCCGCCCTCGAGGGGCTCCGAGCGTCCCTGGCAGGTCTATACCGAGGTGCCGCAGGCTCAGTTTCACGAGGTCTACGCTGAACGCTACAGAGCCATCACCGGCGTTCGTTTCGAGCAACTCGGGCGCGTGAACCTCTTGGTCGGCGTCAACAACGCCGGCAAGACCAGCGTCCTGGAGATGCTCTTCCTGCTGGCCAACCAGTCCGATCCCCGGGCGATCCTGGAGGTGCTGCGTCGACGAACGCGCCTCGACCCGAGCTCGCACCCAGCATGGGTGGTCAACCAGGTGCCCACCGAGCTGCTCATCAGGGGCTCGTTCGACAAGCGCGACAACGCGGTCAGCGTCGCGATGAAGCTCGTAGATAGCCCGGAGGACAGCGACGAGGATCTGGCCTCCTACCTTCGCACGCTGGTGATTACGAGCAACTACGTAGGTCGACGACAGCGCTCCGTGACGGACTTCTTCGAAGGCCGGACGCGCCGCACGCGGGTCGAGGGCGAGGCTCGCTGGCTCTGCCCCGCGGTCTTGCACTCGCCGTTTTCGCTCTCCGACCCCGAGACCTTGACGCGCTGCAACGAAGCCAGCATCCGGGGGAAGTCCAAGGAGCGCGTGCTGACCTTTATTCGCGAGCACCTCGACCCCGGGATCGAGGACATTGCGCTCGCGAACGAACACAAGCGCTTCCTCGTGACCCATACAGAGCTTCCAGAAGCCGTTGATCTCTCGCTGTTTGGTGAAGGCTTGCAGCGCGTATTTCAGATCGGACTACTTTTCGCTGGCGTACGTGGAGGGGTGCTGCTCATCGATGAGTTCGAGAACGCCATCCACACTACGGTACTTCTGCAGTTCACGAAGCTCGTGCAGGAGCTGGCGGTGGAGTTCGATGTTCAGGTCTTCGTGACAACCCATAGCAAGGAGACGGTCGACGCGTTTCTCTTCAACGGTTTTCGAACCGAGGAGCTCGCCGCCTACCTCCTCAAACGCGGTGAGGGTGGGGTTGTCGGCGTACAGCGTTTTGGCGGGCCTGAGCTCAAGCGCGCCGTCGAGGTCGGCGACGTGGATCTGAGGAGGCTCTGATGCGCGCGATCCTGGCGTTTTGCGAGGGAAACCACGACATCGTCTTCGTCACGCGAAGCCTCGGCTGCCAGTTTCGATTCCCAGGAGACCCGATGACCCAAGTGCTGAACCGCCGGACTGCCGCCACAGCATTTCCAGGGCCCCGTTTCCCAAGCCTTGGTGGAGTTTCTGTCAGGAGTACCTGGTAATGCCAAGTCTCGTACCCGACCTGAACCATGGCTGCGAGTACGCCTGGTCTTCTGGGAAGGACACCCTCATTTTGGACTTGCCTTCGGAGCCGAACGCGCTCGAGAGGTGTTGGTGGAGAGAGCGGCTCATGAAGGCTGAAGTTGCCAATCCGCAGCAGCTGCTTCCAGCCATTGATGAACGGAGCTCGCGATGCTGATTCACTCCTTCGAGGTGACGAACTACAAAGGTTTCCGAGACGCTCAGAGGGTCGAGCTGGCGTCGTTGACCCTCTTTTACGGCGAGAACAGTTCGGGCAAGAGCGCCTTGCTTCGCCTTCTGCCTTGGATCGCCGAGTCCATGGCGGACAGCCGGCCGGGCCCGTGTCTGGATGGCGTCGTCGGCAGGGAGGCGTTGTGGAGCGACCTCGCGCATGTGGCCACGCTTCCTATCGAGGTGAAGCTGAGGTGGCAGGCTGGCCCAACGGCGAGCTGGGCCCTTCGCGGGGGGCCACTGCCGGGCACCTGCGAGCTCAAGACCATCACGCTCGAGGGCGGTCCAACGGCGCTGAGCCTCGCGGACGATGGTGACGGCACCTGGCGGGGCAGGGTCTCGAGTGTATCGGGGATGCTGCCGAGCCTTCAGTGCGAGGATTTCTGGAGCGAGCTGGGACTTCGACGGCGTAGCTTTGGGCTCGAGGTTCAGTGGCTCCAGGGCATACGAGCAGGCGTGCCTCGCGTCGAGAAGGCGCTGGCCGCGCCGCCCGCAGTGTTGTCGGCGACGGGCAAGGGCGTTGCTCGCTTCCTCTACCATTGGGACCGAGTGGCGCGCTCCAAGCGCGAGACCCAGGCGTTGGGCTTCGTCCTCCGCTTCTTTGAGCGCCTGGGATTAGCGCTGCGGGCATCTGACATCGCACCTGGCTTCTTTCGGCTGGAGGTGGGGCCCCTAAACGGCACGGTGGCGATCAGTCTGGTCGACACCGGCGAGGGTCTCACCCAGGTGCTTGCCCCTCTGGTCGCGCTCGCCCGTGCTGCGTACGGACTCGGTCCGGGCGTGGTCTGCATGGAGCAGCCGGAGCTGCACCTGCACACCGACGCGCAGCGCGTGCTCGCCATCTCGATCGCAGAGGCGGCCGCGACTGGCGCACAGGTTCTCATCGAGACACACTCGGAGGTCTTGCTCGCTGCGACGCAGCTTGCAGTGGCGCAGCAAAGGCTCCAAGCCGAGCAAGTAGCGCTCTACTGGGTCGAGCGCCATCCCGGTCTGATCTCCGTCGCACACCAGGTGCCGCTCGACAAGCTCGGGCGAGTCGGGGGCGGCTGGCCGATTGACGCCTTCAACGACCTCCTCACACTCAAGAGCGAGCTCCTCGAGGCACAGAGGGGAGGC
>JAVFAO010000517.1:0-4359 GCA_034002465.1 Myxococcota bacterium | reverse complement strand
TTCACGGCGCGCTCGAAGACCTTCTTCATCTCGGCGTCTTGCTTCTTCATGAAGTGGATGCAAGCCAGCATGGCGATGGAGACGCCGTTGCGGACATAGGCCTTCTCCAGGTAGGGACGGGCTTTGTCGAACTTCTTCTGAATGTAGTAAATCTGGCCAATCTGGGCGTTGAACTGGCCTGCGACCAAGAATTGGTGGTGTCGGAAAGCGAAGCCTTTCTCGAGGGTGGCGATGGCGCGCTCGAGGATGGCGTCGCGCTGGTTGGGGGTGCGGGCATTTTGGACCTGCGCCATGTGCCGCTGGGCCTCGGCAGCAATCGCTTCGATCTGCTTCGTCACCTTACGTCCAAGGAGGATGAAAACCGCAGGAAAGATGATGACGAAGGGCAGCAAACCCGCCCAGAACGAATCGCTCAGCAAGGTGGTCAGAATCCAGGCGAGGATGCCCGCGCCCAAAGAAATGGCAGTGTTGATCATGGCCTACTCAAAGCTCGTGGTCTTCAGTGGATTTTGTTGATTGGGCGCTTGGCCTGTTCCCCCAAGTTTTTTGATGATTGGGCACTTGGCCTGTTCCCCTAAGTTTTTGATGATTGGGCGCTTGGCCTGTTCCCCTGAGTTTTTTGATGATTGGGCGCTTGGCCTGTTCCCCTAAGTTTTTTGATGATTGGGCACTTGGCCTGTTCCCCCCTGAGTTCATGCAGCTCCAGCGGTCGAATTGACCCGGTGGGTGTCAGTCCATCAGGGAGGCTTGGTCGGTGAGGTGGAGGTAGAGTCGGGTGAGGTCGGGGTGCTTGGGATTCTGGAAGCGTTCCTCGAGCTCGGCTCGGCTCAGGTCTGCGACCAGGTGCCCTTGGTGCATCACCAGGATGCGGCTACAGATTCGCTCGAGCATGTCGAGCACGTGGCTCGAGAGCAGCACTGCAGCGCCCGCTTCGACCTCGCTCTGCAGTCGGCGCTGGATGCGGAAGGTGCTCTCGGGGTCGAGCCCAACGAAGGCTTCGTCGAGCAGCAGCAGCTTGGGTTTGCCGATGAGGGCGGCGGCGATGGCGATCTTGCGGGCCATGCCGCCCGAGAACTCTCGGATGAGTCGGCCGCGGGCCGATTGCAGCTCGCACAGCTCGAGCAGGTCGGCGATGCGGCGTTCGCCTTCCTCTGACGGGATGCCGCGGATTCCAGCGATGAAGCGCAGCAGCTCTTCGGCGCTGAGGTACTGGTAGACCTCGAGATCTTGGCCCACATAGCCCAGTTCGGCGCGAGCGCGCACGGGTTCGCTTCGAACGTCGATACCGCAGATCGAGACGGAGCCCTTCTCGGCTTCGAGCAAACCAACGATGCTCTTCATCGTCGAGGATTTGCCTGCGCCGTTGGGGCCGATGAAGCCCACGAGCTCGCCTGGGTTCAAGCTGAAGGAGAGCGCTTCGACGGCGCGCAACTTGCCGTAGCTCTTGCTGAGGTCATCGATGGCGAGCAGTGGGGCGGGGACGTCGGTCATCGTTGGGGCTCGGGGCTGGCTTGGCGGGGCAGGACAAGGTCGAGCGCGGCCAAGAAGATGGCGAGGGTGATGGCGGCGTGCCAGACCAGGGTGATGGTTGCGGCAAAGCTGGCGCTCAACAGGAGGCCAGCGAGCAGGCTCAGGCGCGCGTCCCTGGCGGCAACGCGGCAGAGAATGCCGTTGGCGGAGAGCAGGATGGCGACGGCGATGAAGGCGCTGAGCAGTCCCCAAACCCAGCCTCGGTGATCCATGCCGACGCCGATGGCGATGCTCAAGAACCAGGGCACGGCGAGCCCGGCAGACTCTCGTAACGATACGATTTTCTTTGCTTTTGTTAGGCGAGATGCGGGAACGGGCAGGCTTGCCGCGATACCCGGCTCGAGCTCCGGGCGCCAGAGCGCGCCCCAGGGGTTGGCAAAGAGGGCGGTGGAGAGCAGGGGCAATGCGAGCAGCACGCCAAACTGAAGGGCATCTGCCCCTCGCGCGGCGAGCAGCGCGAGGCAGCCCAAGGCGGCACCCCATACCAGCAGGTAGCCCAGGGTCGCTCGTCGGCGTAGCTGCAGCCGGTCTTTGCGCACGAGCAGCAGGAGGTCTTGTGGGAGCAGGCGTTCGAAGCCCTTGGCGGGGCTTGGGCCCTCTTTGAAGTAGGCGTAGCCCGAGTCGGGGACGAAGAGGTCGGTTTCGAGAAAGCGAGCGAAAATTCGATGGAAATCTCTTCGAAACCAGAACTGTGCGGCGAGCAGGCAAGCGACGCTGACGAGCAGAGCCAAACCCAGTCCAAAGCGCGCGCCTGCGTTGAATCCGCTGCGCAGGAGCTCTTCGGCGACGAGCTTTTGGACCAGAACCAAGGTGACCGAGATGGCGAGCGCGATGCCGGGCGCGACGGCGAAGCCCATGGGGCCGAAGGCGCTCAGGCTTTGTTCGCCGCGCAGGCTTGCGGAGCCGGTGTAGAGTTGAACGGCGAAGCCGACGGCAGTGCTGAGGATGATGGCGGCGAACCAGACCCAGATGGCGGCGAGAAAGAGGGCGTAGGCGCCGACGAAGAGCAAGGCAGAGAAGAAGAAGGCGGCGCCGATCCAGGCGAGCACGCCTTCGGCGAGGCTGCTGGCGAGGCGATAGATGAAGAGGGGTGCGGGGCGAATGGGGAGTGGGGCGAGGATTCTGGCGTCGCCGGTGCGGAAGAGGGCTTCCATGATGCGGAAGCTGGCGACAGCGCAGTAGAGGCAGGCGAACCAGAAGGCCATCTCGAGGGCAGGGCCACCTGGGTCGTCATGACTTGCGGTGTTGGCGACATCGGGGAGCAGGACGCTGCCGAGCCCGGCGAGCAGGAGCAGGGTGGCGAGAATGGCGAGCAGGGGGCGTGGGCGTTTGAGCAAGGCGAGCCAGCGGCACGCAGCGGCGCGAAGCAGCAGAGAGAGCTGAGGTTGAGGGCGCTGGGCCATGGTGTCATTCGCTCGTGGGGGGGGATGCGGCTTGCAGGTCCTCCTCGGAGGGGCGCAAGTAGATGGGGCGGGGGCCGATTTTTCGGCCCATGACGGCCTCGAGCTCCCGCTCGATGACGAGGATTCGTTGTTGTGCAAGCGGTGCGAGCTGATGTCCGGGCGCTGCTTTGAGGAAAGCCTCGTAGCGTTCCAGGGCGAGGTCGAAGTTGCCCTGGCGGTAGGCCGTTTCGCCTTGGTCGAAGATGGCGCGCTCGGGTGTCCTCGGCGGCTGGCAGGCGGCAAGCAGGAGGAGGGTGCCGAGGGAGATGGCGAAGCGACTGAGCATTGAGATGGCGTGGTGTGAAGCGAACATGGGCCCCGCGCGGCTGTTGCAAAGCCACGGCGCTTATACTAGCTTGCTGGGCCGCTTGCAATGCGGTGAAGGCGCCGCGTGGTGAGCGGTGTTGAATGGAGAGTCAAGGGTGAGCGAAGCGAAAGAAGAAGTGAGCGAAGCGAGGCACGAGTCAGCGTCTGTCGCGGGCGCATCCGATGCGTCTGCGCAGCGCAGCGAGGGTCTCGCGAGAGCGAACGAATGCAAAGAACTTGGGGGAACAGGCCAAGCGCCCAATGGACAAGAACTTGGGGGAGCAGGCCAAGCGCCCAATCAGCAAGAACTTGGGGGAACAGGCCAAGCGCCCAATCAGCAAAAAACGCAGGGCGAGGCTGCGGCGGGTCCCCAGGCGAATGATGGATTTCGTAGTGGTTTCGTTGCGTTGCTTGGACGCAGCAATGCGGGAAAGTCGACTTTGGTGAATGCCTTGGTGTCGGCCAAGGTGAGCATCACCGCGCCCAAACCGCAGACGACCCGCAACCGTATTCGGGGGATCATCCAGGTTCCGGAGCGTGCGCAGTTGGTGTTGGTGGACACGCCGGGTGTGCATGGCTGGCGAGACAAGGAGTTGAATCGCCGCATGGTGGATGATGCGCTGGCGAGCATCGGCGATGCGGACGCGGTCTTGATGGTGGTGGACGTGGAGCGTGCGCTGGACCGCGAGGGGCGTATTCATCCAGATGACCTTTTGATCCTGGAGCAGCTGGCCAAGAGCGGAGTTCCAGCGGTGCTCGCGATCAACAAGCTCGACAAGCTCAAGCAGCGAGATCGGGCGTTGGTGGTGATCGATGCATTCAGGCAGGCCCATACGTTTCGGCACGTGGTGGGGATTTCGGCGTTGGTGGGCGCGCAGCTCGAGCTGCTCTTGGAGGCGCTGGTGGAGGTCTTGCCGCCAGGCCCGGTGCTCTTTCCCGACGATTTGTATACAGACCAGAGCTCTCGCTTTCTGGCTGCGGAGATTCTTCGGGAGCAGACCATCCGCTACACGGGCAAGGAGATTCCCTTTAGCGTGGCGAGTGAGATCGAGCGTTTCGAGGTGGACTCCTCGGCTGATTT
>JAVFAO010000516.1:0-4381 GCA_034002465.1 Myxococcota bacterium | reverse complement strand
CCACACGAGAGCAAGGATGACGCTGTGGATTGGTTTGTGGAGCTGGTGAGCGAGCCGTCGATTGCGCACTCGATCCTGGTCTTGAGCTTGGCCGTGGCGCTTGGATTGGCGCTGGGCAGCGTGAAGCTCTTGGGCATTCGCTTGGGGGTGGGCGGTGTGCTCTTTGCGGGGCTGGCCCTGGGACATTTGGGGCTGGGGCTGGACGAGCAGGTCATGGCCTTCGTGCGTGAGTTTGGGCTCATCCTCTTTGTCTATGCGATTGGGCTGCAGGTGGGGCCGGGCTTCTTCTCATCGCTGCGCAAGCATGGGCTCAGCCTCAACGCGACTGCCCTGAGTGTGACCCTCTTGGGCAGCCTCACCGCGGTGGTCATTGGTCTGCTCGCCAAGCTGGACTTCAGTGTGGTCATGGGATTGCTGGCAGGTGGAGTGACCAACACACCGAGCCTGGGCGCGGCACAGCAGGCCATCCAGGATCTACCTCAGGCGAGCGACGAAACTGTGGCCAACGTCGGATTGGCCTATGCGGTTGCATACCCCTTCGGGATCATTGGTGAGATCGCGACCCAGGTACTGCACCAGCGGCACCTACGCCACGATCCTGCCGCAGAGGTCCGCGCCATGGAGCACGCCAAAGCAAGCGAGTTCGAGCCCATCGAGACGCGCAATGTGCAGGTCGCCAACCCCAACCTCGACGGCAAGAGTATCGCTGAGCTGGCGCAGCTCACCGGACCTGGGGTGGTCATCTCGCGGATGTCACGCGGTGGTGAGCAGATGGTGGCGACGGGGAAATCGCGGCTCGCCATCGGTGATGTGTTGCATGCGGTGGGGACGGCGAAGCGACTCGATGCGTTCGTGATGATCGTGGGTGCGCTCAGCGACGTTGAGGTTCCCAAGCTGCGAGGAGCCGTCAGTTTCCGGCGGATGGTGGTGACCAACAAGGAGGTTGTGGGGAAGCATCTGGCCGAGCTCAACCTCATTGAGCAGTTTGGTATCGTGGTTGCCAGGGTGGCGCGCTCTGGCATCGAGTTTACCCCCCAGGCGGAGCTGCGCCTGCAATTTGGTGATCGCCTGGTGGTCGTTGGTCCCGAGCCTTCGTTGGAGCAGGCCGCGGCGCGATTGGGCGACTCGGTGAAGGACCTGGAAACCCCGCATATCATCCCGATTTTCGTGGGGATTGCGCTGGGTGTGTTGGTGGGAAGTATTCCGTTTTCGCTGCCCCATATCCCGGCACCGGTCAAGCTCGGGCTGGCGGGGGGCCCGTTGTTGGTCGCCATCGTCATGGGGCGAATCGGAAAGCTTGGCCCCATCATCAGCTACATGCCGAACCCGGCCAAGAATCTGCTGAAGGAGTTTGGCATTGCGCTCTTCTTGGCCTGTGTGGGGCTGAGAGGGGGTGAGCGCTTCGTGTCGATTCTGCTCGAGGGCGATGGCCTCTATTGGATGGCGCTCGCTGCGCTGATCACGGTGCTGCCGGTGCTCATCGTTGGCGTCGTGCTCAGACTCTGGCGCAAGACCAACTACATCACGCTCATCGGGGTGCTCGCTGGGTCGATGACCGATCCGCCTGCGCTCGCCTTCGCCACCCAGCTCGCAGGTAGCGATGCCCCCTCGGTGTCCTACGCCACCGTGTATCCCTTGACCATGCTCATGCGTGTGGTGCTCGCCCAGATTATCGTGCTCGTGGCGATGGGCTGACCGCCTCGGCCTGCCCAGGTCATCGGCGAAAGCAGCGATGACGACGGGCAGAGCGACGCATTGCCGCTGGCACCTGGACGTGATAGAAGGCCGCGTCGACAGCGCCCTGCGCAGGGCCACTGGAACTGGAGAAACGATGCACGTCGAATATCACAAGTGGTACAGCCCCTCACTCGGGCACGATATGGAGCTCAAGGTTTACGGTCATGCTGGGAAGCCTGTGATCGTATTCCCCTCTTCTGGCGGCAGCTATCACGAATACGAAGATTTCGGCATGGTCGAGGTGTGCCGACCCTTCATCGATGATGGGCGCATCACCCTCTTCACCCCCGGCAGCGCAGACACCCAGTCCTGGATGAACGAGCACGCGCACCCGGCTCAGCGCGCTGCGCGCCACAATGACTACGACCGCTACATCGTTCGTGAGCTCGCCCCGCTCGCCCGCGAGATGCGGGGACATCACCAGAAGTGCCTGGGAACGGGTTGCAGCCTCGGGGCCTACCACTCAGCCAACTTCTTCTTCCGTCACCCCGATGTCTTCGACGCCTGCATCGCACTGAGCGGCATCTATCGGCTCGATGAGTTCATCGGCGACTACATGGACGAGAACGTCTACTTCAACACTCCGCTTGCGTACTTGCCAGGACTCGACGATCCCTGGTTCCTGGAGCAGTACCGCCAGAGCAAGATCGTGATCTGCGTGGGCCAGGGCGCCTGGGAAGAGCCCATGCTCAGCCATACCCGAGAGCTCGGCGCCATCCTCGAGCGAAAGGGCGTCCCCGCCTGGATCGACATCTGGGGCCACGACGTCAACCACGATTGGCCCTGGTGGCGACGTCAGATGCCTTTCTTCCTCGGACACGTGCTCCCTTGAGCACATTCTTTCCAGGGCATCACCCTCACACCATCGCCCGTGTGAAGCGAGTGCCCTTCGCACACGAATGGCGTCGCCCATCTGGCTCGCTCTGCCTCTCTGAGCCAGCTTGTGCGGGCGATTCAGGTTGACACTGATATCGCTTTTCCGTATGGTGCGCCACCGGTCCGGGTGGCGATGCCCTCGGAGTGCTCGAGTCGGCGCCGGGTGTGACGTCGGCTCTCATCGTTTCCGCGTCAGCACGCGTTTGATAGTAGGGACAGACCATGGCTCGCCGCTGCAAGATTACCGGCAAAGGACCCATTGTCGGCAACAACGTTTCCCACGCACACAACAAGACCAAGCGTCGTCAGCTCCCCAATCTCCAGGCCAAGCGCATCTTCGTGCCGGAGTACGGTCGCTTCGTGAAGCTTCGTCTGTCGGCTCGCGCACTGCGCACCATCACCCGCGTTGGCTTGGTGCAGTGGCTCAAGGCCAACAACAAGACGCTCAAGGAAATCGGCGGCTAGGTCTCGCTGATTCCCCCATCCGAGCGAACGTCGAAGACGACCTCATCGTCGAGCTTTCGTACGCCATCGGCAACTCTGTACGCAGCCCAAGCACCGATGAACCGCAACGTCTGGTGATGGGCTCTTGCGTGCACTGCATCTTCGAAGATGCAGAGCAGTTGGCCGAAAGGGCGTCCATCGGGCAAGCTTTGCTCGCGTAGCCAGCGCCCCCATTCAAAGAGCTGCGCCTTCGGGACCCGTCCGTTCTTGTCCAAGGCAAAGCCGCTCAACAACGCGGTGCCATCTGCTCTCAGTTCGAGCTGCATGTCGCGATCCTTGTTTGGGTGTCAGGCAGAGCGCCGCCCTCCTGCCTCATCCTGGATGTGCATGTTCATTCGGTTCGAGCTTGCGCCAGCACCGCTCACTCCTTCTTGGGCTGTGGTCGGCGAATCAGCCCAAGAAAAAGCAACGCAAACGCCAACGAGGCCGAGACACCCACAATCAGCGGCAACAGACTGCGCTCTTTGGGACCGTATTCGTAGTCCACGCCACATCGCTGGCCTGGCCCTACTCTCGTGCAGACCAGCTCGAGGCCGTCAGACGTGAGCGTCCAGGGCAGCTCAGGGGCCTTGGGGTCTGCGGCGGGTACGCTCTTCGAGACCTTGTGAATCTGCTGTGCGACAGGGAGGTGGAGCTCGATGCTGACGCGCTCGAACTGGCACTGTGTAGTGTTGACCAGCAGCATCGAGGCGGAGGTGTTGCCGTGGGATTCTGGCTTCTGTTTGGCGAAGTAGGCCTCCAGGCGGGCGATGATGAGCAGCTCACCAGGCCCACTCAGGCCTGTGAGCTCGACTTCACTGTGTCGCGTGTGTTGGTGCAGCGTGAAGCTGGGGCCGGATAGCTCGTTTGCGCCGATGCGTGCGCCGTTCCAATACACCTCGAGCTCGCTCGAGGCTTCACTGAAGGGCAAGGGGACAAAGAAGTGCGGACAGGCGTCGAAGCAGGTCATCGCGTTCTGAGGTCGCCCTGACGACGAAGTCTCGGTCAGCTCCTCGAGCTCGAGGGTGCCCTCGAACAGCGCATCTTCGCCATCGTGCTCGAGACGCAGGTGATAGTGAGCGAGGACGAGCTGCCGCGCAGCTTCTTGTCGATTGGGCACTTCGCCTGTTTCTTCAGGTTCTGCAGCTTTGGTGTCGTCCGTCGCCAGCTCGGGAGGCCGGGGTGGGATAGGCTTGACGGCCAGCGACGAGGGGAGACGAGGGAGCTGCGCTGGCGCGACGGGCGGGAGCGAGCTCGCGTTGTCGGCCTGCTCAACGGGTGGGGT
>JAVFAO010000515.1:0-4382 GCA_034002465.1 Myxococcota bacterium | reverse complement strand
AGTACTTGCCGCCGCGAAGCGGCCAGATAAATCCGCCGTTGCCGCCGGTGGCCTTCTGCTCGAGGATGGTAGCAGTGGTCTTGCCGACCTTGGAGGTGACCTGGATTTCGTTCTTGGCTTGGAACTCCTCGACCATCTGCTTGGTCTGGTTCCCGTATTCCGCGGTCGCGCCGACGCCGTGTCCGGCGCGGGTGAGCAGCATCTGGAGGTGCTTGACGGCGGGCCCCTTCATCCCGAGCTCGAGCACCAGCGAGCCGTTGAGGACGGCTTCCCAGGCGGTGGTCTGGGAGATGGCGGCGGCGGTGTCCTTGCCGACGACGCCGTCGGGCTTGGCACCCGTGGCGTTCTGGACCTGACGCACGGCGCTGGCGGTGTTGTTGCCAAAGTCGCCATCGACGCCGCACTTGAAGCCGGCGTCGTTGAGCCGTCGCTGCAGCTCTTCGATGATGGCGCCCTTCATGCCCTTCTTGAGCAGCAGCTCGCCTGCCATGACCTTCTGCCAGTTGGCGGAGGGGGCCTCCTCTTTGCCGACGGCGGCGGGCTTCTCTTCGGGTTTGCCGGTGGTGGGCTCAGTGCTGCTGGCAGGGGGTTTGGTGGCGCCAGCGTTGGGATCGGTGGCGGGCTCTTGGGGTTTGGTGGCCGGCTCTTCGGGCTTGTTGGTGGGTGTCTCGGGCGCAGGCGCTCCGCCGCCGCCTGCGGCCGGCTCCTCGACCGAGGGCGCGGGGGTGTTGGGGTCTTCGACGGGCTCGTTGCCGGAAGCAGGCGCGTTGCCAGCGCCCTCGGCGCGATTGATCCAGGGCGTGGGGCCTGGTGAGAGCGCGATCTCGGGCGCCTTGGTCTCGCCAGTCGCGGGCTCAGCCGGCTTGGGTGCAGCGGATTCGGTGGGGTAGCCCACGCGGCCGTACTTGGTGCCCAGGGCGTAGGCGACCTTGATGGTGACAGGACCAACGAAGACGTCGATGTGCTTGCCCTTGATGGCGCCACCGCAGTCGTCGGCGGTCATCAGGCCTTTGTCGCGGTAGGGCTCGACGACCACGGCTGCATTCTTACGGATGACCGTGGGGTCGATGGCGATCTGCTGGTAGGGTCTGTCGACCTTGGCGTAGGCGCCGCCGACGCCGTAGGCGTAGCGGCCGCCGCCGGCCCAGCGGATGTACTTGCCGTTCTCGGCGAGCCCTGTGCCCTGCATACCGACGCCGTATTTGGTGCCGAGGAAGGAGGCGCGGTATTTCTCGCTTAGGCCGGGGGCGCTGACCTTGGGGCTGTTGGCGTGGATGGGGTCATCCTCGCGAGCGTAGGTGTAGTGGGTGATCTGGAAGGTGCCGAGCCAGTTGGCACCGCCTTGGTAGGGCGCACCAGCTCCACCCTCGCCGCCGCCATAGACGCCGCTCTGGATGGCGCCTGCGGTGTTCTTGCCAATCGCACCATCACGGCCGAGGCCATTGGCTTTCTGGAACTCGACGACGATGGCGTACATGGCGTCGTCGAAGGTCCCGGTGTGGGCGATGTTCTTGCCGAGCTTCTTGAAGGCGCGCTGAACGAAGCTGACGCCGGGCCTGGAATCCCCTTTACGCAGCACGAGCTGTCCGCCGAGGATCTGTTTCCACTCGACCACTTCCTCGAGGGCGTTGGCGGTCTGGGCGCCCATCATGCCGTTCTGTTGGATACCCCAGGTGCCTTGGAACGCTTTGACGACGCCCTCGGTGGTGGGGCCAAACTCGCCCGTCTTGGCCACGCCATGACCCGCCGCGGTGAGCTTCTCCTGCATGGTTTTGACCGCAGGAGACTTGGCATCCCGCTTGAGGACCACTGAGCCGCTGAGCACCGACTCCCAGCTCGCCGTGGACTCGTCCACGGCGGGTGCAGGCGCAGTAGCTGGCGCGTTGGCGCCAGCTGGACCGCCGTCGGTGGCGCCATCGGCGGTGGTGGGCGCGGTGGTGGCGGTGTTGGTGGTCTTGGCGTCGGCACTCTCGCCACCGGCTGGCGCGGCGGTGTCAGCCTGCGGCGCCTCGACTGCCTTATTGGCCTGCGGAGCGGTGTTTGGGCTCAGGGTGTCTTGTGACCCCCCCAGCGCATCGCTGACGGCATCGAAGAGCTTGTCGAGCAGAGACATGGGAGACTCCTACATGGGTCTGGAGACAGGGAACCCCAGTGGGGCGAGAACATCGATTGGATCCGGCACGCTCTCAGCAGCGCAGCGTGTGGTAGATGCTGGCCTGCTGAGCGACGCTGAGCATCGCCGCAGGTACGCTATCAACATACATGCCAATCGACTCGGTGGCCCAAGCCAGCGCATGAAACCTTGCTACGATGCCCTCGCAAGCGTGCTCACGCAGCCAGGATGACCAAGATTCGCGTCACCCCCAAGGGCTGGTCGCAGATCGCAGCCAAGAACGCCCAAAAAGCGATCGATGGCGCTAAACCGCCCGCCTTTCGCTGGCTGTGGAATTCGGAGCTGGCAGTACCCTTGGCGCGACGCCCATCTCGTGCTCGAATGCCAGCCAGCGAGGCGAGACGCCAGTCAGCGTCAACCGCGCACCAGCCCCCCCGCAGCGTCTCGCAGATGAGAGCAAAACCTTGAACCTTTCCTAGGTCCAAGTGGCCCCACAAAGGAGGCAGACCATGTCCCAGAGCAGCCGACGCGCACTTCGCAAATGGGGAATCCCCAAGCTCGAATACCCTGTCACCCAACACCTGCGCGCGTTGCTCCAAGAGCGCCTCGGCATCGACCCCGAACGACGCCACCTCGAAGGCCATGAGCCCCTCCCTCCACTGCCACCAAGCCAGCTCGACGAGGCTGCCCTCCAAGCCCTGCGCCAGCTCGTCGGCGCTGACGGCCTCGAGCTCAGCGATGAGGCCAGAGCTCGCTGTGCTGCAGGCTCCACCTTCCTCGATCTCCTGCAAGCCCGCGCCGGCCTCATCGGCAACGTCCCTGATGCCGTGCTCTACCCCAGCAGCGAAGCGCAGCTCAGCGCCATCCTCAGCTTCTGCCACCAAGAGACCATCCCAGTCTGCCCCGTCGGCGCCCGCAGCTCGGTCACCATGGGCGTCGGCGCGCCGCGCGGCGGCGTCGCGCTCGACCTGTGCCGCGCCCTGAACCGGGTCCTCGAGGTCTCGCCTCGAGATCACCTCGCCCGTGTTCAACCCGGACTCCTTGGTCCAGACTATGAGACGGCACTCGCCTCATTCGACCTCTGTGGAGGCCACTATCCACAGTCCTTCGAGTATTCTTCAGTAGGTGGATGGATTGCCGCACGCGGCGCCGGGCAGCAGTCCACCCGCTATGGCAAAGCAGAAGATCTGCTGCTCGGCTTGCGTTGCGTCACCCCCACCGGCGTGGTCCAGGTCGCCCCCTACGAACGCTGCGCCATGGGCCCCGACCTGCGACAGCTCTTCGCCGGCTCAGAAGGCAGCCTCGGCGTCCTCAGCGAGCTCTCCCTGCGGGTCTTCCAACGCCCACCCTGTGTCCAGCCCGTCGCCTTCTTCTTCAAAGACATGGAACACGGCGTAGACTTCGTGCGACGCTGGCTCCAAGAGGACGGCATCCGCCCAGCCGTCTGCCGCCTCTCCGATCCCGAGGAGACAGACATCGCCCTCGCCATCGACGGACGTGCCCACGGCTTCACCGACAAGGCGCTCAGCAAACTCGGCTACCATCCGGGGCATCGGGTGCTCTTCATCGGCTCCTGCGAGGGCGACCAAGCCAGCGCCCGCCTCGGTGCCCTGCGCGGAACGGCGCTCGCCTTGCGGCTCGGTGGCCTGCCTCTGGGCTCCCACCCCTATCGCTCCTGGGAGAAGCGCCGCTTCTTCGACCCCTACCTGCGCGACGCGCTCATGGACCGCGGCGTGCTCATCGACACCCTCGAAACCACCGCGCCGTGGTCGCGCCTGCTCGAACTCTGGCAAGGCGTGCGCCGCAGCATGAAGGCGCGACCCCAGACCATCGCCATGACCCACATCTCCCACGCCTACGCCACCGGCGCCAACCTCTACTTCATCTTCATCTCTCCCATGCAACCCGGCGCCGAGCTGGAGGACTACCAGTCCTATCATAGCAGCCTGCTTGACGCCATTCAGGAATACGGAGGTGCACTCAGCCACCACCACGGCGTCGGTCGCCTCTTCGCCCCGAGGCTCGCCGCACAGCTCGGAGCTGGCGCCATCAGATGTCTGAAGGCCCTCAAGGCCGAGCTCGATCCCAAGGGCATCATGAACCCCGGCGTGCTCGCGCTCGACTGAAGTTACATTGAAAAAGAGAAGGGATTCCAAAGGGCTGGCCCTTTGCCCACGTGATGCGCATCACCTTCAACTCCATGAATCAAAAGACCAAATCAGCACGGAGTATGCGTTGACCACGAGGACACGACTCCAGCCGCTGGAAG
>JAVFAO010000514.1:0-4423 GCA_034002465.1 Myxococcota bacterium | reverse complement strand
ACCTCGACACAAGCACACGACAACGCACACGCGCAGAGCACGACTCGCCTCATGGTCCTTCCTCCCCTCGTCAGCGCACCTGGATGACGAAGAGTGATCGACCTGAGCAAGGAAAAGCCGCACCCCTTTTCTTGCTGCCGCTCGCTCCCCGTCTCGAGGAAAGGGAGAATTCTCGAGTCTTCTCGAGCGCTTTCAGACAGCGCCGCGGTCTACTTTTTTTCGTCGGGCGAGGGCTCCAGACCGCGCCCCTGCGGATAGCGAACGGCGACCACCACCAGCTCCCTGCTCCCTTTGGGCGTGTTGACCTGGACATCGTCCCCCACAGCCTTGCCCAACAACGCCTGCCCCACCGGCGACTGATAGGAGATGTGGAAGCTGTCCAACGGGTCGTCCGGGCCCACCAACTGATAGACCAGCTCACGCTCGTCCTCTGCTTCCACCGTCACGATGGCCCCAAAAAAGACCCGCTCCTCCTCCTTCTTCCCGCTCGGGTCCACCACCCGACACTGCCCCAAGCGCCCATTCAGATAGCGCACCCGCCGATCAATCTCACGCAGACGCTTCTTGCCATAGATGTACTCGGCGTTCTCGGAACGATCCCCTTGCGCCGCCGCCTCGGCCACCTCCTGCACCACCCGCGGCCGCTCCTCGAGTCGCAGCCTGTCCAACTCCGCCTTCAACCCGCGATATCCCTCAGGAGTGATGTATGCCATCGCCTTCCTCGACCCGGAGGGGCCCCCTCGCCCCTGAAACGCCCCCCTATAACACGCAGCTCGCGCCTCAGCACGCACGAGCGTTGCGCCCGCCGCAGCACACTGATATCCAGCGTTCGACGGAGGGGCTCTTGAGCAAAGACACACAGCGTCCATCAGCAAGCGAAACGAGCGGGAACAGGCCAAGTGCCCAATCGACAAAAGCCTGGGGGAACAGGCCAAGCGCCCAATCGACAAAAACGCCGGCAGCGCCACGCGCCCAAAACGCACACCACCGCCTGCACATCGAGCGCGTCGCCCTGGGCGGCGACGGCATCGCCCGCGCCGACGGCAAGGTCATCTTCATCCCAGGCGCCCTCCCCGATGAGCAGGTCGAGGCCCACATCACCGAAGACAGAGCCCGCTTCTGCCGCGCAAGCCTCTGCCACGTGCTCCAGGCCAGCCCCCTGCGCCGCTCCCCCGACTGCGTCCACGAACAGCGAGACGCCTGCGGCGGCTGCGGCTGGCGCCACGTCAGCGACGCCCACTCCCTACGCCTCAAGACCGAAGCTGCCCTCGCCGAGCTGCGAAAGCTCAGCGCCACCGCCTGCCCCGAGCCCACCCTGCACCCCACCCCACTCGACGGCACGCGCATCCGCGCCCGCCTCCACCTCGACGGCGGCAAGCTCGGCTTCTACGCCCGCTCTAGCCAAAGCATCGTCGACCTCGAACGCTGCCCCGCACTCCATCCCAAGCTGCTCGCGACCACCCTGCGCCTGAAACCCGAGCTGCTGCGGCGAAAGCAGAGTGCGTCCGTGCTGCTCGAGCTCGACGGCGAAGACCGTCCCTTCGCCAGCCTGCTGCCCAAAGACAAAGCCCTCGCTTCAATCCTCGCCAGTGCCGTGGAATCGGGGCTGCTCGCCGGATTCCGCATGGGCTCTCAGCAGCTCGGCCTGCCCTGGGTCGAAGAGAGCGTCGACTGGCCTGAACCCAGCTCGCCCGTCGCCCTCGGCACGCTCACCCGAAAACTCCACTTCGTCCACCGCGCTGGCGACTTCTGGCAGTCTTCACGCCACGCCAATCAGCAGCTTCGCCTGTGCCTCGCCCAGTGGCTGCGCAAAGACCAACCCAAGCGCGTGCTCGATGCCTATGCCGGCTCGGGCAACCTGAGCTTCGTCGCCGCAAGAGAAGGCGCCTTGGTCGTCGCCCTGGACAGCGCCAAGAGCGCCCGAGAAGCCTTCGAGGAGGGCGCACTGCGCAACCAATGCGCAGCCCACGCCAGCTTCATCGCCCACGACCTCAGCTTCAACATCGACCCTGCGCTGCTCGCCAAGGTCGACGCGGTCATCCTCGATCCTCCTCGAGAAGGCGCACGCACCATCGTCGACACCCTCGCCGAGGCCCAGATTCCGCGCATCTTCTACGTCTCCTGTAACCCAGCCAGCCTCGCCAGAGACCTTGGCCGCCTCAAACACAGCTACACACTCCTCGAGCTGCACGCCTTCGACATGTTCCCGCGCACACCCCACCTCGAGCTGCTCGCCGTGATCGAGAAAAGATGATCGGGTTTCGGGGTTCGGGGTTCAAGCAAGGACGAACGAATGGCCTTTCCCTCCAGCGCACAAGTCCATGAACGTCTGAAGCAGAGCCTCGAAGCGGGAGAGGTGGTCTCTGCCTTGTGGAGCCCAGTCTGGTTCAGCGAGGGCCAGGAGGCAGCACCAGATGATTGGCCCGCAGGCCTCATCGAGCCGCGTCGTGGATACCGCTTTCGCCCAGAAAACCTGGCTCTGCCGCTCATCTGGGGAACGCGCCGGCAGGAAGCCCTGTCCATCGTCGACCTTGGCTGTGGCAGCGGTTCCCTGTTGATGCTGGCTGCAGCGCTCGCTCGGCGTGACGGTGTCTCTAAGCTGCGCTTGGCGGGCATCGACGTCCAAGAGGCGATGCTCGACCGCCTCGACCGCAGCCTGAAGGCCCACGGCCTTTCCGCGACACTACTGCACGGTGATCTGCGAGAGCCAGCGATGCTCGAGGCTTTGAGCGCGCAGCTCGGCGAGCACAAGGCTCAGCTCGTGCTCGCCAACCCACCGTTCTTTCCCGAGTCTTGGGGCCGTCCGAGCAGCGAAGCCTCGACCCACTGCTCCACCCACGCCCTGCACGGCGACGTCGACGATTTCATGGCCGCAGCGGCAACGCTGCTCAGCCCGGAGGGCTCGGCTCTGGTGGTCTTCGACGCTCAGCGCCTGAGCGCGCTGCTGCTGGCTGCGGGTCGGGCACGGCTAGCGCCGAGGCGCTTCGTGTTTCTTGGGGATCGACGGCAAGGCCACGAAAAAGAAGCCTTTCGGGTTTGGATCGAGCTGGTCCACGGAGAGGCGATCGTCGAGCACAGCAAGCAGGAACGAGGAACGAGGAACGAGGAATGAGCGACACACGGTGGGCAGGCTTTCCAGCCTGCCGACCGAGCACACCGGTGAGCAGCCCAGGACAACACGTGGGGCAGGCTTTCCAGCCTGCCGACCGAGCGCAGCGGTGAGCAGTGCAGGACAACACGTGGGGCAGGCTTTCCAGCCTGCCGACCGAGACAGAGCAGCATAAAACCTGGGGCAGGCTGTCCAGCCTGCCGACCGGGCCTCAGAAGCGCTTCACGTAGCCATGGCAGTAGGGCGTGCCGCCTTTTCGCTCGTAGTAATCTTGGTGGTAGCCCTCGGCGCGCCAGAAGGTCGCGGCCGGCTCGAGGCTGGTCGCCACCTCGAAGCCCTTCGCTTCGAGCTCGGCGACGAGGCGTTTGGCCACCGCCAGCTCCTCATCACTCTGATAGAAGAGCACCGAGCGATACTGCGGCCCGCGATCAGGGCCTTGCCTGTCCACCTGGGTCGGGTCGTGGATTTCGAAGAAGAGCCGCGCCAGAGTCTCGTAGTCGACGCGCTTGGGGTCGTAGACCACCTCTACCGTCTCGGCGTGGCCTGTATCCTTGCCGCAGACCTCCTCGTAGCTGGGGTTCTCCTGGTCTCCACCCATGTATCCTGACTCGGCCCTGAGCACCCCATCGAGCTTGTCGAAGTAGTACTCAACGCCCCAGAAACAGCCGCCGGCAAAGTAGGCCCGCTGCTCGTCGCAGGAGGACTTCAAGACCGCATCGGTCGACACGTTGGGACCGCTCGACGACGCGACTGCGCCGTCCGAGCTCCCCTCCTCGAAGGAGAGAGAGATGGAGTTGACGCAGTGTCGCGTATTCTTATCCGTGAAACCCTCACCGCGAAACACATGCCCCAGGTGGCCGCCACACGCAGCACACACGATCTCTGTGCGGTAGCCGTCGGCGTCGGGCAGCTCCTTCACTGCGCCTTCGACGGCGTCATCGAAGCTGGGCCAGCCCGTCCCGGAGTCGAACTTTGCCGTCGACTCGAAGAGCGCCGCCCCGCAGCGCTTGCAGTGATAGCGCCCATCCTCGTGGTGGTCGTAGTACTCACCCGTAAACGCCCGCTCAGTACCTTTGTGGACGATGACCCTGCTCTCCTCGTCGCTCAGCGCTTTCCAGTTGCTCATCTGCTTCTCTCCCTCGACGTCCTGCGTGTCTCCGCTCGAGACCCACAGCAGCATGCCCGCCGCGCTCACCAAAGCCAAGCTCAGCAGCCAGCGCAGCGTTCGCGCATGGCCCCGGCCGACTGAGGTGGGAGCGCCGCCGTCTCTGTGCGCGCTCATATCCTTCTCCCCACGGATGGGACGACCGCTGG
>JAVFAO010000513.1:0-4446 GCA_034002465.1 Myxococcota bacterium | reverse complement strand
GTGGGGCATGGAGCTTTTCGGCATGGAAGGTGAATGGGGCCAGCTGTGTGGTGTTGTTGATGTGGGTGGTATTGTTAGGGAATCGAATACGCTTATGGGGCTCTGCCCCACACCCGGCCAAAGGGCAAGCCCATTGGAATCCCTTTGTTTTGGAGTTGTTGTTGGGGCCGCTAGAAGTCGGCGCCGATATGCAGGCCGTAGGTCTGCATTTGCGAAGCGAAGGCGGCTTCAGCGGTGAGCGAGAAGTAGGAGACGATGAAGCGCAGGCCGACGAAACCACGGTCGGTTTGCGGCTCGATCTGCTCGAAGACGGTCTCGGGAGCGTAGTTGCCGCTGGGGATTTCGTTCCGGCCTGGGTCGGAATCGATGACGCGGCTGGAGGCGATGGTCCACATGTGGCTGTAGCCAGCGTAGGGGGTGAGGTTGGACACACCGCCCACACCGAAGGAGTAGGAGAGGGAGACGTCGACGCCAGCGTTGGCGAGGTTCAGGTCTGGTGCACCGGTGAGGGCGCCGCCATGACCGCGCACGGCGAGGTCGGGCAAGAACCACCACCCCTCGGAGACGGTCCACTTGACGCCGCCGCCGATGTAGAAGAGCTCGCTGTCGACGAGCCAGCTCATCAGCCCGTCGAGCTCGAAGCTGAAGGGCAGTCCCTTGCGCACGTGCAGCTGCAGCGTGCTGAAGAGAGGGGGCTCGTCGCCTGTGGGGGCGAGGTCATCGAGCACGCGCCAGCTCGGATCGGAGGAGGCGACGGAGAACCTGGTCTCGAAGCCCACGGAGAAGCCGGCCTCGCCCAGGGATTCCGAGGGGGAGAGGAAGCTCGGGGCGAAGATGAGGCCCAAGTTGGTGACGAAGGTCTCGAAGGCCGCGTCGTCACGTTCGGCCATGCAGCCGTCGCCGTTGGCCACACAGCTGGTCAGACGATTGAGCTTGAAGTCGTTGCCACTGGCAAAACCGGTGCTCGACCAAGATAGAAGCACCAACACCAAGACTGCCCACGATGCTCGCCACATGACGATCTCTCCTGGCTATCCCAGCATCGCGCGGTTGCCGGGGCGCAAAGCGTTCGCAAGCTAGCAGATGCATTTCCCATGGTCAAGAACGCGGCGTGGTGGTGCTGTGCATCTTGGCGTCAGCCTCTTTTGGCTGTAGTGGCGTCGCGGTGTCGAGAAGCGCAAGTGTCCGGGTCCATTTGCGCAGTCTTGCAATCCCGACGATGCTCAGTCAGGCTATGACCTGCTCGGGGGTCGGGAAGGGACCAGACTCGTGCAGTGAAAGGCGAGGGAGGTGCACGCATCCTCGCGACGTTCCGAAGGAATTGCAGCTGTCGTGAGCTCGGCTGTGCGAGAGCGAGCGGAAGCGATCTGGCTATGGAGTTGGAGATGACTCGATTTGCGCTTCGTGTGGGCCTTGTCTTGCTGCTGTTGGGAGCGGCCTCGGTGGCTTGGTCGCAAGATGAGCCGGGGGAGGATGACGGCTGGCTCGAGGAGCCGGCGCAGGCCGAGTCGAGCGCGTCCGAAGGGGCGAGCGAAGCAGGCAATGCGGAGACGACGCAGCCGGCAGCGTCGGCGGTAGATCCGCGGGCTGACGCGCTGTATCAGGCGGGTCTTGACGCCATCGACGTTGGGGACTACGCAGAGGCGAAGCGCCAATTCGAGGCGTTTCTCCAGTATTATCCAGATGATCCGCGTGTCGAGGGAGTGAAGCGCCTGATGGCGGCGTCCAAGGACGCCAACTTGGGCAACAAGGGGAAGCCGAGCGTGGCCCGCAAGGAGGAGAAGGCGACGGGGTCTTCTGCGGCGGCGGTGGAGCTGACGAGCGTGGCCACGAGCTGGGGCATCTTCACGGGCATCGTCATCGGGTATCAGAGCGAGTCCTTCTCGACGGGGCTGATCTCGGCCAGTTTGGGGGGGATCATCGGGATGCTGTCGGCGGTCTTGTATTCGTGGACGACGCCAGTGAGCCAGGCAGAAGCGAGCCTGTTGAGCACCGGTATCTTTGGGGGCATCTGGCACGTCTTGGCCTTGAGTGCGGTGACCGACGGTTTTGGTGATAACACCCTGCTCACCGCTTGGGGCGTCGGCACGGCGGGCGGCATCGCCGGTTTGTTGGTGGGGGCCTTGACCGACATTGATGACGGTCATGTCGCCTTGGCCAATTCGGCAGCCCTCTGGGGGACATTTCTGATGGGCATGTTCGCGATCATGGGCTCCGATGACATGGAAGGCGAGGATGCGCTGGGCTTGCTCTTGTTGGGCACGGACCTGGGCTTCGTTGGCGGCGCGGTGGCAGGCTATTTTGCCGAGGTCAGCCGTGAGCGCATGGCCATCATTGATCTCGGTGGTGTGCTGGGCGGTTTGATGGGACTGGGCATCATGATCGCCGTCGATCCGAGCGAGGACGATGGTCGGACCAGCGTCCCGTTGGCGCTCATTGCGACAGCGGGTGCTGGACTTGCGCTGACCGCGTTCGCGACCCGCAACATGGACCGCGATACCATTACCCTCTCTGAGGGGGTGCCGATTCCGTCGCCTTTTCTCTTGCCGCAGGTGGACGAGCGCGGTCGAAGCGGCTTTGCTGTGGGTGTGCAGCTCATGGGGAGCAGCTTTTTCTGAGCCCTGCACAGATGAGTTGGGCCAAGGCAATCGAAAGTCAGCGAAGGGCATTCCATCCCCCCAGTCCTCGAGTGGGGTCGGTGCCCGAGAGCGAACGAATGGCGTCGCGCGCGTCGAACACGTTCGCCTCGCTCAAACCGTGTCGAGTTCAGGTCGAGTTCAGAATGTTGCTCCCCTTCCTGGTCGCCATGCTGCTGCTGCTCATCTTGGTCGTCTCGATGCTGGGCTCGGGCGATGGCGACGTTGTTGATGAAGGCGGCGACCTGGATGACGGCGATGCGCGCATCTCCGTGCAGGACCGGGTGGCGACGTTGGTGCGTGCTCTCGATCAGCACGACTCCGCCTTGGCCGAGCGTCGTCTACAGAGCATGGGGCCGGTGGTCATCTCAGCCCTGCTCTCGACCCTGCGCTCTCTCGATGAGCAGCGCAACGCGCTCAGTGTCGAGCAGCAGCTACGCATCGAGCGCATCCTCATCGATTTTGGTCCGCAGACCTTGCGCGTCGCACAGCGCCAGGCAGGCAGAATACACCGCGCATCCGCTGCATTTCCGGCCCTCATCGAGGTGCTCTCTGCGCTCGGTGTCGACGCGGTCCGGGTCCTCGCGTCGAGTGCAGTGTCGAGCTGTTTGCTCGCTCGCCTGGGCACGCGGCTCGAGAGGCAGCTCGAGCCCGCAGATTTCGTCGCCCTCTTGCTCGATTCCGACAAGCTTTGTCGCGCCTGTGCCCGTAGCCTCGGGCGCCGTTCGGAGCTTCGACATGGCTTGCTCGCACAGCTTCCCCTCGACGACGCCCGCCGATTATGGCTCGAAGGCACACAGCCCAAGCCCGAAGGGAGGCGAGCCATGCTGGAGGAAGCAGCGCTCGCCGACACGCTCACTGCGCTCGAACAGAACCCGGAGCGCTTCGAGAACTGGCGTGCGCTCAGCGGCAGCCTAGAGGACCCACGTGTCGAGGAGCGCTTTCTGCAGCTCGTCGAGAGCCCGACGGAAGAGAACCTGGAGCTCGTCATCTGGGCCATGCAGGCCTTGCTGCAGGCCAAGAAACGGCTCCCAGAACAGAGCTTGAGCCGCTGCTTGCGTCTCTGTCCCAAGTTCGAGGCCATGCGACGGCTGCAAGCCATAGCGGCCCAGGTACCGAGCCAAGCACGACATGCGTTCAACGTTTGTATCAAGAGTCCGAGCATCGAGGTGCAGCGCAGCGCCGTGCACTGTGCCGCTCGTCTCGAAGATGACGTCTTGCTCCCGCTGCTGCTCAGGGCACTCGGCAGGCATCGCTTCAGTGAGCTCGAGGATCATCTCGCCGCGCCAATCCTGCTCCGCTTCGATGCATTGCTGAATGAATTGAGCGCGTTTCTGCGCAGCTCCGACGAGCATGAACTGCGACTCGCTGCGCTCGATCTGCTCGTTTTCCACGGAGAGCGCGAAGAGCTGCCGCTGCTGCTCGAGATGCTCGGACAGCGAGACTACCTCGATCACTTGATTGCCAACGCGCTGGAGTCATTGGGTGAAGTCGCGTTGACGCCACTCACGGACTATCTCGACACCGTTCCCAATGGAAGGCTTCGAGAGCTGCTCAGCCGACGGCTCGATCTGCTGAGACGGCGCATTGCCATGGCGTGAACCACCCGTTGCGGAGGGTGAAGTGGCCATTTCGCGGGGACGAGAATACGATGGCGAGAGCCGTCCTCACCTTTCACACGTCGCGACCCTTGCAGAATCCCCGCTTCATCGGGTAGACGTGTTGAGCGCGGTGTCTCGCGCAATCGAACAGCTCCTGAGTACCCATGGACGAGCGCTCCCAGGATAAGACCAAGGTCAACTGTGCTGCC
>JAVFAO010000512.1:0-4457 GCA_034002465.1 Myxococcota bacterium | reverse complement strand
GAGGACTCCTTTGATCCTGGCAGATCAACCCAAGGGAGTCCTCTATCAAATCGGTGTTGAGAGTGCGATGAAGGTTGCTGTGCGAGATGTAGGACAACATCTCACGTTTTCGGCTACACGCACCCGGCGATGTCACTCTCTTCGGCCTGCTCGTCGCAGCGTGGCAAGCCCTGTCAAGGAAGACCCCTTCAGCTCGAGGGGGAGATGCTGCGCTGCCGGGCCCACAGAACAACGCTGAGGAGAATGGCGAGTCCGTAGCTCACAAACTTCGCCACAGTCATGATGCGGGTGAACACACACAGCAGCTCGGCGGGTCGAGTGGGATAGCCTTGTAACATCACCAACACACCGCTGTTTTCGGCCCAATCGAAGGCGATCAGCAGCACTGGGAGAAGGAAAGAGAGTGGCCGGGCGACGCGCGGGACAGCGCTAGGTGCCGAGCTGGCCCGAACGCGCGTGAGTGAGCGTCGATTCAGGAACAGCAGCCAAAGACCAAAGAAGAGCGGCATGGGGAAGTCCCAGACATGTATTCCCACATACGCTCCGCGTCCGCATTCCCCGTAGCTGCGCATCACGCGGGTCGCAGCCTCAGCGTCATAGTCGACGCGCACATCGAAGAGGGGCTCATCAGTGCAGGCTTGGAAGCGAGGGATGGCGAAGAGCTGCATTCCCATCAGCGCGACGAGCCAGGCCAGAAAGAGCAGCAGCAGGTGTTTGGACATGGTTCGACAGTATCGCAGAGCGCATCCCGTGCTCCACTCGACTCAGCTCGTGTGTTCAAAACGCAAGTTCGAGGATCGCCCCATAGTTGAGCATGAGTTCTTCTGTTTTGATGACGTCGACGAAAGCGTTGACGCCTGGGCCAAGCTTGATCGAGAGCGGCAGCTCAGTGACTTCGAAGAGCAGATCGACGCCACCGCCAAAGGCTGGCACGAGGTTGTCCGTCTCTCCCCCTCTGGTATCGCTGTAATACACCGAGTTGGGGATGTTCATGACCCCGAAGCCGACGCTCACATCGATGTGCAAAAAAGGCAGGGTGGAGAGCCGCAGCAGGGCAGCCGCGCTGACCTCGAAATACTCGGCGCTGGGCGCTTGGCTCATGTCGATGGCCGGTCCCAAGGACACCGTGGGCACCAATTCGAACACCAGGAGGGCGCGCGCCCCCAGCATCTCGCTGTGCTCCCCACCTGCCAGAGAGCCACCTCCCCGCAACTGAACCCCCAGCTCTGAAGCAGAGGCCGTGGGCATCCAGAACAGCGCCGAGAGCAGCATCGACATCGCCAAACACAGAGCTCGCATGCAATTCCTCCAGACCAACAGACATTTCGCCCGTATTCGCGCATTCCGCGTTGCGCGTCGTCGAACGCTGACGCAAGACGCTTTCGCCGTCATGCCCGACAGGAGAGCCACAGCATAGCGGCTCTACCCCGGCAGCGCCACAGTGCCAGCGACGGACTGCGGCTCAGTATCGGCGTCGCAGGGACCACACCCCCAACATCAGAGCCACAAATGGCATTGTCAGCGGCATAGACACGGGAGAGCTTCGCCTCAGCGAACAAGGACAGTTGGTGGGATTCGAGATGCCTGGGGGCGGATCCGGTAGAACTTCAATCCGGTTCTGTTCCGACAACTCAGAGCCTGGCTCCCATTCGTCATCCGTTCCTTCGTCCACGAGGTCAACGTCCTCGAGTCCCTCAACGCCCTCGAAATCCTCGGGACCTCCCGGACCTTCGAGCTCATCATCAGCCTCGCCCTCGACGTCCTCGTCCTCGACATCCTCGTCCTCGACCTCCTCGACCACCACGGGCTCCGCCGAAACACACAACACCGGCAACCCAGGCACATGCAACGCCGTCCCATCGGTTGAGACTTGCTGCGACGCCGAGAACACTCCGGCCCCCAATGCCAACCACGAGATCGTATCCTCGCAGCGGCCAAAATGGACGAAACTGACCGGCACCCCCTGCTCATGCCGAATCCCGCCTTCTGCCCATGAAGCGCTTGGCCACAAGCAACACAATGCAAACGGCAGCACAAGTGAAGGCCAGAAAACCCTCATGAACGCCCCCTTCTCCGACACACCCAAAACAGCGGCAGCATCATCAGCAAGCCCAAAGGCAAACGCTCCGGCTCGCGGGCAAGTCCACAAGAACAACTACCCGAAACCTCGACCGGAGGCACCTCTCCAGGCGGTGGAACACAGCTCCCGCTCATACACTGCTCCCCAGAATCACACTCTCCACACGATAGCTGACACACCGGATCAGGCCCACACAAGCGCGCTCCGCACGCCGCGAGCTCGGGACAGCCTGCCACCTCTCCTGCACACAGTCCAGGTGCCATGCAGTAGGAGCCCTTGGCGCAGTCCTTCTCCTTCTCCCACGCCCAACAGCCTCGCTCATCCAGCGCACAAATCGCCACCGCGTCGCTGCCCCAACAACCGCGCGCCTCCAAGCCAGGAGAAGGCTCATCACAAGCGCGCAGCTCACAGACCCCTGCCGCACATACCCTCTCTGCTTCGCAAGCCAACTCCCCACCCCACTCGAGACAGGGATCGCCATCGAAATCTCCACAGGACTGCGCCACATTGCCCTCACAGCGTCGCGCGCCACTCTCGCACAGGTCCGAACAAACGTAGCCGTCGTCAACACACTGGCCGTCGTCGACACAGTACAGCCCGCCCTCACACTGCGCCTCCTCGCCCCAGTCCAGACAGGGATCATCATCGAACTGCCCGCAGTCCTGACGCTGCGTTCCAACACAGCGCGCCGTTACGCAGTCGTCCACGCAGCCCGCCACGCACTGACCACCAGCGCACACGAAACCACTCTCACAGAGCGTGTCTCCACCCCACTCGAGACAGGCATCGGTGTCGTACTCGCCGCACTGCTGCAGCGCGCCGTCCAAGCAGCGGAAACCACTGACACATTCGCTGCTGCAATCGGGCTGACACTGCCCTAGCTCACAGACGAAGCCGCTCGGACAGGGCGTCTCGTCCCCCCACTCGAAACACGCGTCGTCGTCATAGTCGCCGCACTCTTGCACGCCGTTCCCCGAACACCGGCGAAGCCCCGCAGCGGCACACTCGGAGCTGCAACTCTGCGTGTCGTCGACACAGCTCCCGCTCTCGCAATGCTGCCCGCTCACACACCCCTGCAGCTCGCCCCACTCCAAACAAGCGTCGCCATCGAAGTTGTCGCAGCGCTCGTATTCGGTGGCTGAAACACAGCGCTTCGCTCCAGCGCTGCAGTCGTCGCTGCAACTGCTGACACAATCACCTGCGCCGCTGCAGCTCGTGTTGGCAGGGCAGCTCGTCAGGCCTCCCCACTCCAGACAGGCGTCGCCATCGTAGTTTCCGCAGCTCTCGTAGCCGTTGCTCCCAGAACAGCGCTTTGCCCCGGCACCGCAGTCGTCGCTGCAGCTCGCAACGGGTGAGAAGCGAAGCGCATCGAGCAGAATGCGTGGACCATTGTTGTCTACATAGCGCTCGCCGGTCAGATCCGTCACCTCGATCCATTGCTCGCTCCCCGCGCTGAAATGGTAAGTTCCCAAGCTCACCCACTGACCACGCAGGCTCGACTGGTTCACGTCCTGAACCACGCTGCTGACCCCATCGTGGCGAACCGTGTAATCGACCTTGGTGCTGGTGTTCGCAGGGTTATTGGGCACGAAGACCTCGACCAGGTACGAGCCCGCCGCTGTGACGTTGGCCTCCCAGCTCGCCCGACAGTCAGCGTCCTGCCCCGAGGGGAGCTGGCTCGAATCGATGGTGTAGGTGTACCAGTGGTGGTTGTCGTAGCCGCTCGCCACCTCGTACCAGTAGTTGCCGGTGATGCAGCGCCGCCGAAAACAATTGCTCTGGTCGTCGATGATCCGCACGCTGCCATCGATGGCCACTGAGCACGGCCCACAGCTCGAGCGCTCGGCGTTCTGCGACGTATACAGGCCTCCTCCTTCCACAGGTACGCCGCTGGTCTCGGCGAAGCGGTCGAAGGGGACGGAAGGAGAGTTCAGCGCGCCCCCGCTCTGGAACTGGAAATGCAGGTGCGGACCCGTCGAGTTCCCGGTGCTGCCGATGGCTCCAATGTGAAGACCGCGACAGACGGGGGTGCCCACCTGTATCCACGAAGGAATGCTCTGATAGACCAAGTGCGTGTATTTGCTGTAGTCTCCGTTGCCGTGGTCGATGACGATGGCGTTGCCCCAGCCTCCATTACAGCTGCAGCCCTCACAGTTGCAGTCGTCGTAGCGGTAGCTCACGGTGCCATCGCCAACGGCGAGCACCTGCTCGCCTTTGCACCCCGACTTGGCAAAGTCGAGGGCGTACTGCAGGTTGCCGCTATGAGAGTAGCTGCCGTTCCAGCCCTGCGTCACGTAGAGCGCATAGCCGGAATGGTAGGGAAGGTTGGGGACGAAGCTCAACGCATGCTGTGTGGTCTCCATGCTCGTCGTGTCGA
>JAVFAO010000511.1:0-4473 GCA_034002465.1 Myxococcota bacterium | reverse complement strand
TGCCCATCTCCACCAGGAAGAGACAGGTCAGCTCCTTTTCGTCGCGATCGATGGTGGTGTTCTCACACGAGACGGTGAAGCGACGAATCAAGGTTCGCGAGCATCCTCTCCGCCAAGCTCGCGCAACTGGTGCAGATAGTACTGACGATCCGGCGCCTGAAGGTACATGTTCAGGATCTTTTTTTCGGCGCGGGCGATCTTCTGATTCTTCGACAACAGGAATCCGAGCATCACATCCTCGTGACTATGGGCCAGCACAGCAGTCAAGGCTAGCCAGGCTCTGCCTTGATGGCTGAGCGCGAAGCGCAAAATCACTCATTGCACCGCGCTCGTCAACACAAGCTCAGATGGACGACAGGCCGCAGTTGCCTGCAGGGTCGTCAGAGCAGGGCCTCAGAAGTATTCGTCGATGCGCCGCGCAAGCTCGTCGAAATCACCAGTTTTCTGGATGAATCCATCGGCTGCACAGACTGAAACCAAGCGTCCGAGCTCACCGACCGAACGATCGGAGAAGAGCACGATCTTGGTTTCCGGGACATTGCCAAAGGAGCGGAAAACCCGCACCACCCGGTCGCCACTCAAAACTGGCATGGAGACGTCGAGCAGCACCAGGTTCGGTCGATGCCGTCGAATCAGCGTCGGCACCTCCATTGGGCTCGAGGTGGTCATCACCCCATAGCCGCGCTCCTCGAGCGCCATCCTCGTCGCGTCCAGCACGATCGGACTGTCATCGACAATCAAAACATTTTTCATGGCTTCGTTATGCATGATGGCTTGACCCATGCCCCCCTCCAAGCGTGGAACAGACAACGCTCCCTGCCTATTCGCCGATTTCCGCATCACACTGAGCGAATCAGGTGGGCGCATGCAAGGCGGCATTGTCAATCAGGCGGACGCCGCCGACGAAGACCGCGAGCAGTGCCTGCACCCGCTCGGGCAGAGTCGAGCCGCAAGGAAGCAGCGAATCGGGGTCGACCAGCTCCAGGTACTGCACCTGTGCCAGCGGCGCACGCTCGAGCACGGCACGCATCGCCTCGAGAAGCGCTGCATGCCCCCGCGCCCCCTCTCGAAAAAGCCGCTGACCTTCCCGAAGCGACTGCACCAACACCAAAGCCTGCTCTCGGGCAGCCGGGCTGAGCATGAGATTGCGCGAGCTCAGCGCCAAGCCATCAGCCTCACGCACGGTGGGAACGCCAATGATTTCAATCGGAAAACACAGGTCCCGGGTCATTTTGCGCAACACCGCGAGCTGCTGATAATCCTTCTCACCGAAGAAGGCGAGCTGAGGCTGCGCCATCAAGAACAGTCGGGACACCACCGTGCAGACACCGCGAAAGTGACCCGGACGATAGCGACCGCACAAACCCTCGGTCAAGCCCTCGACCTGCACCCAGGTCTCTCCAACCCCAGGCGGGTAGACCTCTTCCACCATGGGTGCAAAGAGCAGGTCGACGCCCACCCCTGCGCACAAGCGTGCATCACCTTCTAGATCACGTGGATAGCGCTCGAGATCTTCGTGTGGGCCAAACTGAGTCGGATTCACGAAGACGCTCACCACCACCGTTGAGCAGCGACGCCGAGCTTCACGCATCAAGCTCAGGTGACCATCGTGCAAGGCCCCCATCGTAGGCACCAAAGCAAGAGGCTTCTCGCACTGCCCAAGGCGTTGCCTCAACTCCGCGACGGTATGAAGAATCTCCACATTTCCCCCTTGCACGGCTTAGTCGAAGCTGTGCTCCGATGCAGGGAAGCGACGGGTCCTGACCTCCTCTGCATACTGCTGCATGGCGCTCTTGGTCCTCTCCCCCAGATCCTCGAACACCTTGACGAATTTCGGGTGAGGCGGCTGGCTCAGACCCAGCATGTCGTGCAAGACAAGCACCTGACCATCGCAGTCGGGACCCGCCCCGATGCCAATCGTCGGCACGTCGAGCGAGGCGCTTACCTCCTTGGCGACGTCACTTCGAACACACTCTAAGACCAAAGAAAACACTCCGGCCTGCTGAAGAAGCAATGCATCCCGACGGATCTGCGCTGCGCTCGCCTCGGTTCGCCCCTGAACACGATATCCACCCAGCGCGTGCACCGACTGAGGCGTCAAGCCCAGATGTCCCATCACGGGAATTCCATTCGCTACCAGCTTTGTCACCAGCTCCGCTTGATGTGCACCCCCCTCCAGCTTCACCGCGTGTGCTCCCGCCCGCATCAGCCGCTCACTCGAAAGCATCCCGAGCTCCACGCTCGACTGGTACGAGCCAAAGGGAAGATCGCCAACGATCAGCGCTCGCCGAGAGCCGCGCGCCACGCAGCGCACGTGATACTCCATCTCCTCCAAGGACACAGGCAAGGTTGTCTCGTGACCCTGGATCACGTTCCCCAGGCTGTCACCCACCAAAATCACATCCACCAGCTCGTCGACCAGGCGCGCAAAGCTCGCGTCGTAGGCCGTGACCATCACTACAGGCTGCGCCTGCTGTTTGCGCTGCTGAACTGTCCAGATGTTGATTCGTTGAGCCATATCGTCTCCGCTCTGCCAGGGGCCTCGAGTGCCATCAGTCGGCTGCTCGCTGCCTAAAGCATCGCCTTCACAGCGTCAAGCTGTTGCAATGCACTTCCTCTGCATACTGCACTCGTTCGCGCTCGGGCACCGAGCCAGCGCTGCTTCCAATTCCTCAGGAATGGCGCGAGCTTGCGTTCCGTCAACGGCTCGGGTTGGCCTGCACCAGCCCCAGCGTCCGAGCGCTGCCAGCACGACCGGCGCGCGTGGCGCGCTTCAGCGTGCAACGCCTAAGGCCGCAATATAAATAGTAAATTCTTCATCTCCGTCGACGCCCAGCAAGCGATCGCAGAGGCCTTGATCGTAGGCAGCAATCGCGCAGCACCCCAGGCCCATCGCTTCAGCGGCGAGATACACATTCTGACAGACATGGCCCGCATCGATGGCGATGACCTTGTGTGCGGCCAGGTCATAGCGCCACTCGCCTCGCACTGGGATGGCGGTCCAGAAGATGCTGAGTCCAGCCAGGGCCACGAAGCTCTGACGATAACAGGCGTCCGCTGCTCGCAGCCCGATATCATCCATCTCCCGCAGCAACACGAGCTGAGCTGCACTCTCGGGGTCGCTGTCGATGCCGAAAGGGAGGTAGCGATAGAGACCAGGCGTCAGGCCGTCGACGCGACGAATGGCGAGGTAGCTCTCGAAGGGATGACGGGCGCCAGCGGAGGGGACTGTGCGTAGCGCGGTGCTAGCGCTCAGCACCTTGCGCACGCCCTGCGAGGCCCAGAGCAGCGCAGAGAGCTGCTCCAAGCTGAGCGCCTGGGGCGCGAAGTTGCGGTGGCTCTGGCGCTGAGCTATCGCCTCTGCCACGCTCAGCGTCGCCAGTTGGCGCATACACTGTGCTCCGTCGGGCAGCGGGATGAGCGACAGCTCGGGCGCATAGGGCTGCTGCAGGGGTGGTGGGGGCTCACCCAGCCGTTGTGGCGTCTGAGAGAAGTCCACCCGCTGACGGATGCTGTCCTTGAGAAGCTGGCGGTGGCTTTGGAATCGTTGTGACGACATCGGACTCCATGCGCGTGCCTCAGCGAGCGGTCAGTGCCCAAGAACGAAGTCAAGGGCTCACACCGAGGGGCGATGCGTCGTTGGTGATTTGGGTGTCGGGTCAGGGGCCCAAAGGGCACTAGCCCGTTAGCTTGGTTCGCAGGTCTTGAACTGGGCTGAGCTCAGGTCGTTGTTCTCTTCGTGGCACTCGTTGTATTGGCCGTTGCCTTCACCGTCGTCATCGACGCTGACGTGGACGGTGAAATCGACCCACCCAATGGAGGAGCTGGGAATCCACTCGAAGACGAGCTGCGCTTGTCCACCTGGAAGCATGGGGGCGTTGGTCTTTTGGACGCCGAGATCGAATTGCTCACCCGTGCCGCTGAGCTCCACGACGGCGTGCACATCGATGCCAGAGGGCACACCCACCGCGCCGTCGTTGGAGACCACGACCACGATGCGCACGGTGTTGTTCTGGGCGCAGAGCGCGTATTCGACGTCGATCGAGTCGGTCACCATGTCAGGCGCATCGAAGAGGCCGCCCGGCTGGACGTTCTGACGGAAGTTGTTGAGCCGTGTGCTCATCCAGTTGGGCGTCTCATAGCTGGGGACCTGGCCGTCTTCACTGATGTTGCTGACATGGTAGGTGTGTTGGTTCCAGATCCGGCGCGTGCGGACCCAGTTGTTGTCCGTGTCGTCCCAGACCTCGAGACCACCGTAGTTGGCGGCGTTGCCTGCGTTGGGCACCAGAACCTCCGCTTTGCCGTCGTTGTCGACATCTGCGACGATGGGCATCTCGAGGCGAGTGTTGCTGCGGTGGGTGTCATCGTCGAGTAGGACAGCGCCAGTTTTTCCATCGAAAACGCGGAAGTTGCGCTCATCTGCATAGACCACCTCGGCGTTTCCGTCGCCGTCGAAGTCAAAGACGCTCGAGC
>JAVFAO010000510.1:0-4490 GCA_034002465.1 Myxococcota bacterium | reverse complement strand
TTCGACGAACCCGTGTCCATCGACGCGGCCAATGGCGGCCGCTTCGACGTGAACCTCAAATATCGCCCTCCCCCTATCCGCTAAGAACGCGACGCGAGCCATTGCGAGGGCCCCTTCGGGCTTGTCCTCTGAGCTCGCCTTGCGTAGAATGTCGCCGTCTGTGCGAACGTGCCGGTTTGCGAACCGGCCGGGAGGAGCTCCGAGCGTGAGCACCCAACTCCATCCAGGCGAGCTCATCGCAAACCGCTATCGCGTGTTGCGCTTGCTTGGAAAAGGCGGATACGGTGAGGTCTACCTCGCCGAGCAGCTCAGCATCGGCCGCGAGGTCGCGCTCAAGGTCCTGCGCGGTGAGCTGGTACGCGACGAGCGCGTGATCCAGCGCTTCCGCAGAGAGGCGCAGCAAACCTCGAAGCTCTGCCATCCTCACACCGTCATCGTCTACGACTCCGGTCAAGATCAGGAACGCGGGCTGCTCTACCTCTCGATGGAATACATCGTCGGAGAAACCATCAAAGCGCGACTACAAAGACAGCGCGTCCTCTCGCCGCCCGAAATCCTGCGCATCGTCTCACAGATCGCCGAGAGTCTGCAGCACGCCCACGATCACGATTACGTGCACAGGGATCTGAAGCCCGCCAACGTGCTCCTCAGCACTCGCGGCGAAACACGGGATTTCGTCAAGGTCATCGACTTTGGCATCGCCAAAGCCTTCGGTGCTGCACGCGCTGAGGACGGCTCCTTGACCATGTCCGGAGCCGTGCTCGGCACTCCCCAGTTCATGGCGCCCGAGCTCGCCTCGGACGGCCCCATCGATGCCCGAATCGACACCTACGCCTTGGGCGTAAGCACCTTCCAGATGTTCACCGGCGAGCTGCCGTTCCAGGGCACCACGCCATTGGCACTGCTGCAACGCCACATCTTCGACCCCGTTCCCAGCGTCTTCGACGTCGCCCCAAAGCTCAGCGTCCCCGCTGCGCTCGACCGCGTCTTGGCGCGCGCCATGGCCAAGGACCCCGAGGAAAGACCAGCTCGTATTGCAGACTTCGCCGCAGAGCTGCGACGCTGCTTCGAGGTCGACGACCAGAGCACACTCCAGGCAGCACAGGCACCGCCAAGGCTACCGCTGCGGGTGCAATCGGTGCCCCTCACCGAACACGTCAGCGAGACCCTGTCTCACCCACACAAGGAAAACACACCGCGCACCATCCTCCCCTGGCTCGTGGCTCTCGCCCTCGCCCTGAGCTTGGGTATCGTGCTCGCCCTCTGGATCCTTCCCGGCCCCGAGCTGAGCGCTCACAACGCTCTGCCCCAGGCCGCACCTGAAGAAGCGCCTGCAGCGCAACTCTGGCCTGCAGCTCAGCCTGGCGTTGCGCCGCTCGAAGCTGCTGCCACACAGCTCCTCCAAACTTCCGCGCTCATCCCCAAGGCTGCCTCGCTCAACGCCGACGCCCTCGACGCCGCTCGGCGCCACTGCCTCCTCGCCCAACAACAGGCACAGTCAGCGCTCCCGCAGCAGCGCCAAGAGCACCCCTCTGGCGAGGCCCAGAGCCACCAAGCTTCGAACGCGCCCCAACTCCCCGAAGAGCCAACAGGCCCCAAAGAGCCAACCCGCCCCGAAGAGCCAACCCGCCCCGAAGAGGCCACCAGCGCCGCCAGTACCTCCCTTCCAGACGGGCTGGAGCAGGCGAGCGCCGAGCTGAAACCTGCGAATTCTCGTGTCCAGTGCTCGATAGCGGTTCGCCCCTGGGGCGAAGTCTGGTATAAAGGAAAGGCATTGCCGCTGCGTGAGCACCTCGCGCAGCTCGATATCGAACGCGGACAACGCATCGAGGTCGAAATCCGCCAATCAGGCGTGCTGGTCGAACGCAAGCAGCTCGAAATTCCCAAAGAGGGTCCGTGTCGCTTGTCGCTTCGACTCAGATAGGGCTAAATGGCAGTTGGAGAGCAGAGCTCGTCAGTCCAACTCAAGCCGCAGGAGCAAGTCATGGAATCGCGTCGCGCCGAGATCATCGACTACCCAGAGATTCAACGCGGAGTCGAAGTCGCGCTGGATGCTGGCGACCTCTCAAAGGTCAAGGGTCAACTCGAGCACTTGCTCAGTCTCAGCGACGCCAGCCGGAATGCGTCGGAGAACCTCTTTCTCTACCGATCGTTAGGCAGACTCTACCGCGAGATCGGCATGGATGACGAGGCTCTCCAAGCCTTCTCCCAAGCCTATGCCTTCGACTCCAGGGATAGGCACGTGCTCGAAGCGCTCACCCAGGCCTCCCTGCAAGGCTTCGTCGTCGAGGAGCCCATGGCGCTCTACCACCGGCTTCTGGTGCACCACCGACACAGCTTGAAGGCATCTCTGGTCGCCAACATCTACCGAAGCCTCGCCGCACAGCACCAGGCCCAAGGACAACTCGAACACGCCCAAGCCGCCCTTGAGAAGGCACTCGAGGCCAGCCCAGGCGAGCTCGAGGTGATCAACGCCCTGCTCGGCATCGCCGAGCAGTCCGGTGACGACGATGCCCTCCTCGCAGTGCGAGAGAAACTCCTGGCCTCGCTCTCGAACGCAGAAAGCAGAGCCGCCGTCCTCGTCGCCATGGGTGACGACTACGTTCGCAAGCTCAGTGACCCTGCCCGTGCCGTCGATGCCTATGAGCGCGCGCTCAGCGAGTTCCCCGACAGCCAAGCTGCACTGCAACGCATCGCCGAGCTCTCAGCCCATCGCGAAGACTTCGGCCGCGCCGTTGCAGCCCTGCGGCGCCTGGGTGAGCTCGCCGAAGAAGCCGATGAATTCGTCAAGGTGCTCACGCAAGCGGCCAACCTCGCGCGAGAACAGCTCAAGGACCTGCCCCTCGCTGCCACCTGCTACAACCTGCTCCTCGACCGCGATCCACAGCACCTCGACGCCTTCAAGGCCCTCGCGCGGATGCTCATGGAGCAAGAGGACTGGCCCCTGCTCGAGCAGACCTATGTGCGCATGGTGGAGCGCTACAAGCGCCTGCCCAACGCGCAAACCAACGTCCTCGTCGTGCTCTATCGTAACCTCGGAGAGCTTCGCGCCAAGCGCCTCGACAACCTACGTGGTGCCGCCGAGGCCTACCAGGCCGCCAGCGATCTCTTGCCGCAGGACGTCGCCTACCATCAGCTTTTGGGCGAGCTCTACAGCCACTTCTCGGACACCCACAATCGCGCCGTCGAGCAGTACCGTGAGGTCCTGCGCCTCGCCCCGGCCCAGCTCGAATCGGTGGAGTCGCTCGCAGCGCTCTACTTGAAAATGGAGAAGGTCGACGAGTCCCTCTGCTTGTACCGTGTCCTCGAAGCGCTTGGGCGAGCAGACGACACGGGCCGTGCTCTGGTCGAGCGCTTCCATACTCCACGGCCACCCAAGGTCGAGGTGCCCATGCTCGAGGAAGTGTGGGAGCGCTTCCTGCGACCGGACTATCTCGAACGCTCCTTGCTCAAGATCTTCTCCCTTGCCTATCCCGCGCTCGTCGAATGCTTCGCTCACGATCTCGAGCACTACAACCTGCGAGAGAAGGACGCGCGACTCAACCTCGAGGAGCGCTCGTTCTTCTCCACGATCTTCAGCAACGTTGCCAAGGTGATGGGGCTAACCGCCCTGCCTCCTGTCTTCATCAACCCTCGACAGCGTGGGCTGCGCAACGCCTATCTCTTCCCACCTGCCTTGCTCGTGGGCCCCGATCTGCTCGCCGGTCGCGATGAACGAGAGATCGCCTTCGCCTGCGCCAAAGCGCTCAGCCTCTTCCGCCCAGAGTTCTACGTCTGCCAAGTCGGCGGCACCAAAGTCCTCGAAGGCATCGTCTACACCGTCTTCAAGACCTTCCGCCCCGACCTCAACATCAAGCTCTCCAAAGAGATGCTGCAGATCTCCAAGGTCCTTCAGACCAAGCTCAAACCCACCGAGCAAGGCGCCCTCAAATCACTCGTTGACGAGTACCTCGAGTCTGGCACCAACCTCATCCTCAGCCTCTACCTCGAGGCCGCCGAAGACACCTCCAATCGCGCTGGGCTCTTGTTCTCAGACGCGCCACGCACAGTCTTCAAGGTCCTCGAAAGTGAAGAAGGCCCCATCGGTAGCCGCTCCCCCAATGACCGCTTCGGCTCTCTGCTGATGTGGGCCATCGGCGAGCAATACCTCCAGCTGCGCAAGCATATGAACATCGCGGTACACTGACGCGAAACCTTGCGCTCGACTGTCATGTCTGCACACTGGGCAGGTCGCGAGCAGCGCTTCTTGCTCGCGAGTTGGCGTGACAAAGCGCCCCCTTTCGAGGTAAGCTGCGCGCGGTCGAGTGACGCAGTCCGCTCGTTAGGCTGTGCCCCTTTACTCTTGTAGATGAGCTGCTTGTCCGCATCCCCCTCGCTGCACGGGGTTCCAAGGAGAGACGACCGATGTCAGACGAAGAGAAGGAAGGGACTGGAGAGGATTCGGCCGCTTCCCCTCAACTCGTGAGTCAGCGCAGCGAAAACTCCGTGCT
>JAVFAO010000509.1:0-4525 GCA_034002465.1 Myxococcota bacterium | reverse complement strand
CTCGCTGCTCCAGAGCCCGCTGAAGTCGTCGGCCCGCACCGTCACCGTGTACACGCCCAGAGGCAACGGCCCACCAGCACCGTCGTCACCAGCCCAGTCGAGAGCCCGCTCGAAGAGCCCTGTGTTCAGCAACTGCGACTCCGAAAACACCACGCTGCCGTTCGGGTCGGTGATGAGCAGCGCGTATGACGCCAAGGGCGAGGGGTCGCTGAGCGTGAAGACGATGCGGCTCGACTCCTCCACAGGCACAAAGCTCTCGGGCTGCGCCTCGAGCAGGATCTCAGGCGGCTGCATGGGATCGACCAGTTCGGCACCATCCGAGACGAAGACCCGCGAGGACTTGGCGCTGCGGCCTGCGCCCGAGTAGGCCTGCACCTCCACCTGGTAGCGACGCCCCACCACCAGCCGCAGCCCCTCGAAGCGCGCGCTCGTGCCGCTCGCCGCCACCCGCTCTCCAATCCGCGCGCCCGTCTCCTGATCGAGCAAGGTCGCGACGAAACCGTCGGGCGTCTGCCCGCTGAAGCTCCAGGCCGCACAGAAGACATCGCTGCGCTCGACCTGCTCGACGTCGGCGAAGGTGGAGCAGTTGGTGTCCAAGACCGCGAGCACCGTGTCCAGTTTGGGAATCGAGAGCACCACCGCTTCGCCATCCATGGTCGGAACGATGACCTCGGCAAGTCCGTCGCCATCGAAGTCCGAGGCAGACAGATCTCCCAGGTTGCTCCCCACGTGAAGGGCATCAATGAGGACATTGTCGGGATACGTCGGGTCCGCGGGGTCAGCAGAGAGGTCCAACACGTACAGCCAGCCATCCGATGCTGGAGCCAAATAGAGGGGCGGCTGACCCGGCTGCGCATCGAAGCCCACACCGGCACGCAGCGAGGTGCTGGCCGTCCAGCTCGTGGGCGGGTGCACGCTTCCCTCGTGCAGGTTGAGCACATGAAGAAGGGCTCCCGAGTTTCCATCGAGCACAGCGAGGTTGTGATCGAAGTCGGCTTGGATGTATCGCCCTTCGACCAGGAACCACGCTCCCGCCTCTCCCATCACCGCAGCAGCTCCGGTACCGAACCATCTTCCTGTGTTTGCTGCGGCGAGAGACTGTTGCTCCCAAACCACTTGACCATCGAAGCCATAGGCGCGCCAGCGGGCACCCAGTCGAGCCCCCTCGATAATCAGAGGTGAATCGACTGACGTCACGGCGAGAGGCATCTGGGTACTCAAAGAAGCGTTGACCAGCAACTCCCCACTCAAAGGATCGTGAACTCGGAAGCTCGATCCTGCGGGAAAGCTGAAGACGCGCGGCCCGATGCTCGAATCCACCCCAAGCGGAGCCCCTGCGCCGCTGGCGGGCTTGCCGAGAACATAGGGCGCGGCCCATAACGCGCTGCCATCCGCGCCTGAGCGCGGCCACAGCTCGAGGACATCGTTCGGGTAGTCCTGAATCAAGGTCAGGATATCGGACACACCGTCTGCGTTCAGATCTTCGGCGAGCTGGGTTCGGTAGTAGACGCGCTCTCGAAGCGCAGAGGAGGCGACCAGGCCATCGATTGACCACCGGAGATGGTCACCAGCAAGATCGATTGCAGCCAAGTCGGCGATATTGGCTTGGTACTGCCCATCCATCACAATCCATTCGGGCTCTCCGTCGCTGTTCGTATCGGCCAGTCCGAGCAGACTGTGTGCAAGCCGCTTTGGGGACACAGGGTGCGCGAGATTAGCATCCCGCAGCGAATACAGGGTTCTGCCACGTCCGAGATAACCTTCGCCGGCTGCTGTGGCGAGGAATTCGGCGCCGGAGGAATCCGGGAGCACAACTTGATGTGTCATGGGCTGTGGACTGAGCAAGGCATCGAGAACGGCGAGTCTGCCATCGACACTGACCTCCGCCACCAACAAGCCTGCATCACCGCAGTGAAAGGCGTGATTGCCTCCCTCGCTATTGCGCGTTGCGAGCACGTTGCCAGCACTGTTGATGGCGAGCAGAGTGCGCTCAGACAACACAAACCCTTGCTCATCGACCGTATCGAGAAGGAGAAGCACATCAGCGTTCTCGTCGTGAGCCAAACGCTGAGTGGCGACGCCATCGTGGCCGTAGCCAGCGGGGCACGTCGCCAACTCATCCCCAGGCCACACCGCTTTCACAAGAGGCTCCCCGTTGAGGCCTGCTTCCAGCACCTCCAACGCGTCGTTTCTCGAGACGATTGCGACTGGCGTACCATCGAGGGTCCAGGTGGCCACGGCCTTGCCTGGAGTGCTCCACAGGACCCCTCCTGTAGCCAAAGCCCTCAGATAGCTGGTCCAACTCGACGACTGGTGATCGTAGAACGCATGCAACACCTCGAGCTGGCCATCCCCGTCGAAATCGAAAACTGGCTGGCTAGGCCATGCGTGTTGGTCGGCGCTCACGTTGGCCACACTTTCTTCCCAGAGCACACCGAGCTGCCCACTCGGCAAGCGATCGATGAGTTGCAGCTTTCGGGAGTTGATGCTGGCGGACTGACTATTGTTGGTGGCCAGCAGAATCTCCTCAGCAGGGTCGGAGTCGGCTTGGACGGGAAACAGCCGCGCGTTTCCGTAGGGAATCCATCCGAGATCGGAGCTCGCCTCAAGCAGTTGGCCATCGACCGTGGAGTAGACGTAGATGAACTTGGACCCAGCAGCCACCAACTCGACGCGCCCATCGCCGTCGACATCAGCCAAGTACGTCCCGTAGGAGCAGTGGTAGTCGCGGAGACCTTCGGCGAGTCGGAAGAGTTCGACTGGGTTGGACGGATCCTGCAGAGAGAGACCAATACCTCGTCCGCGATTGCGGTGACCGCCTCCACAGTCTGTTTCGACAGCCACAAGCTCAGGGGAACCATCCCCGTTGAAATCATGCACCAAAACACGTCCAATCGGACCAAATTCACTAGAAGGTAGCGACCACAACAAATCACCAGATAGACCGGAGAACACGCCAATCCCAGATGCCAACCCAAGATAGGGTATCTCGGGCCGACCATTGTGATCAACGTCGATGGGGGGAGCGATTGCTGCGACTCCCTGCACGGATGTGCTCCACTCTGGCGCTCCAGTGTTAGTATACGCGCTCGCTTGTCCCGCGTTGATGATGACGAGCTCCGGTTCTGAGTCGCCGTCCAACTCAACCCACGACACACTTCCGCTCGAACCAGAGCTCAGGACGGAAAGCAAAGGCACCATCTCGCCTGCCAATGGCATTGATGCTCCACGGCTTCTTGCTGCCTCGCCACCATGTTGAGGCCAGTCTTGAGCGAAAACCGGGACAGGCACAACCAGGAATGGACACAGTACCCAAAGCAGTCTGTGCATAGTGATCACTCCCATCACCAACGGCTGTGCGCCATCTGCATTCCGAGGGGCCCACCCCAGGCATCGCACGGGTTCCAGTTGGTTCGTCATCCCCATGCCCCTGGGTGCCCCCTCCCACATCATTCATGATGAGAACTGCACGCCAGCGTTGCAAGCCCTACGGCTCAACCCGCTTCGCACTGAGAGCCAGCGTTCACGCCCTGCTGGACCGACGAGTTGGCGTCAGTGCATGGGAAGCACGAACGCGACAGGAAGGCGACAGGATGCTTGCCCCTCGCTTCATTATGGCAAACGCGCTACTCTCTCGCTGGCCTTGGATGTGCAAGGTCAGGCGCTGGCGAACAAGCGCCCAAATGAAACGGATGCGCTTCATGTTGAACAACAGCTCTCTCCTCGTCACTGGCGGCACAGGCTCCTTCGGCCGCGCCTTCATCCGTACGGTGCTCAGACGCTTCCCCGACGTTCGTCGCGTCGTGGTCTTCTCGCGCGACGAGCTCAAGCAATACGAAATGGCGCAAGAGTCCCCCTTCAATGACCCGCGAATGCGCTTCTTCATCGGCGACGTACGAGACGCTTCCCGGCTTCTGCGGGCGATGGAAGGCATCGACCACGTCGTGCATGCCGCCGCGCTCAAGCACGTGCCCATCGCCGAGTACAACCCCTTCGAAGCCATCAAGACCAACATCCTCGGCGCCCAAAACGTCATCGAGGCTTGCATCGAGCGCAACATCAAGCGCGTGGTCGCCTTGAGCACCGACAAGGCGGCCGCACCGGTCAACCTCTACGGCGCCACCAAGCTTTGCTCTGACAAGCTCTTCGTCGCCGCGAATAGCTTCAAGGGCAAACGCGACCTGCGGCTCAGCGTGGTGCGCTATGGCAACGTGATGGGCAGCAGGGGCAGTGTCATTCCCCTCTTTCTCAAGCTCCGCCACACCGGCGTGCTGCCCATCACCCACGCCGAGATGACGCGCTTCAACATCACCCTCGAAGAGGGGGTGGCGCTGGTGTTGTACGCGCTGGAGAAAGCCTGGGGTGGCGAGATCTTCGTACCCAAAATCCCCAGCTACCGAATCCTCGAGTTGGCCGAAGCCATTGCACCGCATTGCCGAACCGAGGTCACAGGCATTCGTCCCGGTGAAAAAATTCACGAAGAGATGCTCACCGAGGCGGACTCGCTCAACGCGCTCGAAACCCC
>JAVFAO010000508.1:0-4525 GCA_034002465.1 Myxococcota bacterium | reverse complement strand
CAGGCTGAGACGGCGCGCCATCGTCGTGCTGCTCACCGATTTCGCAGACACGGTCAGCGCCGAAACCTTGGTGCGCAACCTTGGGCAACTCTCGAGGCGACACCTGGTGATCTTCGTCTCCGTCAGAGATCCCGCCTTGGGCACGGTGGTGCAACGAGAGCCGGGCAGCCTGGTCGAGCTCAATGAGTCGGTGCTGGCCGAGGATGTGCTGCGCGACCGAGACGTGGTGATGCAGCGGCTGCGTCGCCACGGTGTATTCTGCATCGACGCCTCTCCTGAGGAGATCACCGTGCAGCTCATCAACCGCTACCTCGAGGTCAAGCGCCGCGGTTTGGCCTGATACGGTGTTCCCGGGAGTCCATCATGTTACCACCGAGCTTGGAGCTGAGGCTACAGCGAGAGTCGACCTGGCGCGAGCTGGAGCTCATCGTCAACAAGGCTGAGTACCGTGGTCTCGAGAAGCTGGATTCGCGCGAGCTGGCGCGCTTTCCGCTGCTCTTGCGCACCACCTCCGCGTCCTTGGCGGTGGCTCGGGCGAGCTGCCTGAGCCGCGACGTGCTCGACTACCTCGAGTCACTGGTGGCCAGGGCACACGTGCTCAGCAATCCGGCGCCGCGCCGTTTTGGACGGGCCTTCGTGCGTTTCCTCAGCGTCGATTTTGCCGTGGCGGTGCGCCGCTTCTTGCCGCATGTCGGCCTCTCGACCGCGATCATGGGGCTCGGCGTCGCGGTGGCCTTCGTGCTCACGCTGCAAGACCCGGAGACTTATTACCAGCTCGTTCCCCCTGAATACGCGGGTGGGCGCGATCCGGCGGCGAGCACCGAGGACCTGCTCGAGGTCTTGTATGGGACTGGGGATGTGGAGGAGCTGAGCGCGTTCTCCTCCTTTTTGTTGTCGAACAACGCCAAGATTGGGATGATGTGTTTTGCCCTGGGCTTCGCCTTTGGCATTCCCGTGGTCTACTTGCTCTTCACCAATGGCTTGATCCTCGGTGCTTTTGCTGCGCTCTACCACTCGCGCGGGCTGTCGTTGGAGTTCTGGGCGTGGATCCTGCCGCACGGGGTCACCGAGTTGCTGGCGGTGATCCTCTGCGGCGCGGCCGGCCTGGGGATGGCGCAGCGCATGATTTTCGCGCAGCGCGAGAGCCGCTTGCACGCGCTCGCGCGGGCGAGTCGCGAGCTGGGGCGTGTGGTTCTGGGGGCGGTGTTGATGTTCTGTGTGGCCGCGCTGATCGAGGGCTTCTTCCGCCAGCTCGTGCATGACACGGTGGTGCGTTACACCATGGTCGGCCTCAGCGCGACCGTCCTGTTGCTCTACTTCGGCATGGCTGGTCGCGCGGCGGACGCTGCGCGACAAGGCGCAAATGCAGGAGCTCTGGGATGAGCGCTTCACCCACACAGACTGTGGTCAAGCCGCGCTTCAGCTCTGCCGAGCTGAGCAGCGTCGCTGCGTTGCAGAGCTGGGCTGGCGAGCAGACGCCCTACTATGTGCGGGCGCGTCAGCGGCGAGGGATGGCGAAGACCGTGGAGTTGACCAGCGCCGAAGGCTTGCGTCTGCAGCTCGAGCTGGCGCCGCTGAGCGCGCGCTTCGGCGCGTTTTTGGTCGATCTGCTGCTGGTCGTCTTGCTGACCCTGCTGGTGGGGACGGTGGCTGGTGTCGTCGCCCTGGTGTCACCAGGTTTGGGGATGAGCCTGGCGGTATTGCTCGTCTTTCTGGTGCGCAACTTCTATTTCATGTTTTTCGAGCTGGTGGGGCGGGGGCGTACGCCGGGCAAGCGGCGATTTCGCTTGCGCGTCATCACCCGAGACGGCAGTCCGCTCAGCTCGGAGATGCTCTTCGTGCGCAATGTCACCCGCGATCTCGAGTGGTTCTTGCCGCTGATGGTCTTGCTCGTGCCTGACGCGCTGTGGCCTTCGGCGCAGGGCTGGGCGGCGCTGCTGTCGAGTGTTTGGTTGCTTGGGATCGCTGCGTTGCCTCTGTTCACGCCACTGCGCCAGCGGGCGGGCGATTTCTTGGCCAACACGGTGGTGGTCAGCTTCGCGGAGCGCAAGTTCTTGCACGACGAGCTGTGCATGGGCACCAAGATGCGCCTGGACAAAGGCCGAGAGGTCTGTGTTTTCACGCGAGAGCAGCTCGAGGTGTATGGCATCTTCGAGCTGCAGGTGCTCGAGGACGTGCTCATCGAGTCTCACGCTCCAGGTGCCAACCAGCAGCTCATGCAGCGCGTGGCGAGCCGCATCAAGACCAAGATTGGCTGGCCTCGTGAGCAGTGGGAGGTCAACACTTGGCAGTTTCTGCATGACTTCTACGCCGCCTCGCGCGCACACCACGAGCACCGGGCGAGCCTGGGGCAGCGGCAGGAGCTGAAGCGGCCTGGATTGCTGCGTTAGCGCTCTTCCTTGTGCAGGGCTCAGTGGTATGGGAATACGAATGATCCCGCGGCTCCCCCTCTCCATCGATGGAGAGGGGGTTGGGGGGTGAGGTTTGTAGGTAGCGTGCGAATACAGTATCGGCGCCCTGTACGTCCCCCGATATCTGCGCAGAATCCGTGGAGGGCGCACACGCAGGTCAGGCCAAGCGCCCAATCGACAAGAACTTGGAGGCACAGGCCAAGCGCCCAATCGACAAGAACATCAACACCGTTCGCCGTTCAAAACGGGGATTTGGGATACCGATCCAGTCTCTCGAACTCCCGCGTGAGTGCACTGGAGCCGGCCGACGACCGCCTCAGTTGCCTCCTCCGGAAATGTGTTGACGCCTGTATCCAGTATCCAGTATCCTGTATCCTGTATCCTGTATCCTGTATCCTGTATCCTGTATCCGAACCAGGAGACAGGTCAACACGATAGGAGGATGAATGAGATCGTTCGTACTCGGTGCACTTGTCCTATTGACGGTTTGTTTCGGAACCATGATCGGTTCTTCGTCAGCGAGAGCAGATAACACATGGATGGACGCAAATAGTTGCTTTGTGGATCAGTGGGACTTTGACTATACTCATCCGACAGCGACTGGGTCTTGGCTGTTTCGGGGTACAATTTTGTACCAGTATGTCTATTGTTCAGCAGCGAGAATCAGCTCAGCCGGAAGACTATGGACTTCGATGACGGCGTATTTCGAGAAGTTTTCCAGTTCCGGGACTAGAAGGATCAGTTGCCGAGCGATGACTCGTGACCCTTCAGGAGGACAACAGAAATGGGGGACAACTGTGTATTCCGGAACTGGTCCTGGGTTTTATGCCTTGAATGTGCCTCCACCAACCTCCGACTCGGGACCCGATACGATATGGACCTTCTCCTGTTCGATTCCTTTCTCAAGCGCGACAGGTGTCGATAGCGCTGAGTTTCTGGGGTATAAGTTTTACCAGCTCTGAGTGTCTCGAGATTTCGGCAATCGTATGCCCACGTGCAACGCTTCGGCGCAGGAAAGGGAGGTCAGGTCATGAGTGATACACTGCGAACGGTTTCTCGGTTTGTTTGCCTCTTTGTGTTCGTCAGCGCCATGAGTCTTGGCGTCTGGTCCGGCGATAGCCACGCGCAGACGCCTGACTCTACGGCGGCCGAGCGTCAGGCTGCTTACGACGCGGACAGAGCGAAATATGATGATGTCTTCTTTGCAGAAGCGAGAGATGCAGATTGGGCGGACGCTTCGGAGGCCTTGGCCGCAGCCTCCATTGAGTCTGTTGGCGGCACGGTCACCGAGCTCGAATGCAGGACTTCGTTTTGCCGGATGGTTTTTTCCATACCTGCACACGGGGAAAGACGGACCGCCCTGGACACGCTGATGAGCGAAGGAGAGGGTGTCTTTCAGCAGTACTGCAGCGCCTACCGCCTAGGCGAGCCATCGACGACGGTGAACTGGTATTTCATCTGTTCACGAGACGGTTTTTCCCTTCCCGATATTGAGTAGGGACAATCCATCTCGGCGAGCTATCGCTCAGCTCGGTCGGTGTGAGCATGGTGTTGCACTATTGGACGCGTGAGCTCGGCTACCCCCATGTGCACGCCCTCGTTGGGCTCAAGGGGTTGGCGGTGGCGCGATGGCGGCGTCGAAGGCGAGCTCCGATAGGCACCAGCCCTGGGCGCTGGGTAGCGGAGTGGACTCGCCGTCTTCGATGCTCACCGGGCGCAGGGTGAGGCCGATGAACGAGCCGCGAAGTCGCGCGTTCTCCTTGATGCGGGCATCGTCCCACTGATCGATGCGGATGCTCCCCGACTCGGCGAGGTAGACCTGTGCGCATCCCTCTTCGTCGCAGTTGGCATAGAGGACCACGCAGCGCTTACAGCTCGAATACGGAGTGTCGGGGGTGGCCAGCTCGATGCCCGCCGGCTCGCCCCAGAGCTCGAGCTCGAGCTCCGAGAGGGGAGGCTCGAGGCCAGTCTTGGCTTCGAGCAAGGTCATCGTGCCTCCCATGACCATGCGTGCGCTCTGCACCGTTGGCGCGAATCCTTCGCCGGCACAGCTCGGCTCGGGCAGCTCCACGAGCTCGACCTCGTCTTGTTCTTCGTCCGGAGGAAGGTCGGGG
>JAVFAO010000507.1:0-4529 GCA_034002465.1 Myxococcota bacterium | reverse complement strand
GTGTGGGGATTCCCCCCACAAAGCCAACCCCCACTCTCCTCCCCTCCCTCCTCCCCCTCCCTCAGTTCCTCCCCACTCTCCTACTCACCCCCTATCTCTTCACCATCCTCCTCACTCTGAGTGCGGCTGCCTGCACCAACACCAACACGGCGCCCACGCTGCCCAAGCCTCCGAACGCGCTCACCGTCGAGGTCTTCCCACCACCACTGCAGCCCTTCGGCTCCGCTCCTGCAGCTCCAGAGCTTGGGAAACTCGAGCTGGTGCGCTACGCCCCCATCGGACGCACCGAGCAGAACCCGCTCGTGCGCGTCCGCTTCAGCCTGGCCATGCACACCTTGGGCGCCGCCAGCGAGCGCTGTGACGTCGATATCCTGCGCTTCGAGCCGCCCATCGACGGCACACAATGCTGGGAGGGCAACAGCCTCCTGCGCTTCACGCCGAGTGAGCCCTTCCCAATCGGCAACCGATACACAGTGACCGTCGCTCCGGGAATACACGATGCCAGCGGCACCCGGCAGCTCGAGCAAGCTCCGAGCTGGAGCTTCGAGACGCCGCGCCCTCAGCTCGACAGCGCCGAGCCCTACCACGATGCCATCGATATCACGCGCGACAGCTCCATCCTGCTGCGCTTCAACGCCCCCGTCGACGCCCAAAGCCTGCGCCCCTTCGTCAAGCTCTGGGCCGCCGAGCCCGACCGCCCCGAGCGCGTCGATGAGGTCAGCGCCTGCGACAACTACTATGAAAGCTGCAGTGAAGCCCGCTACCTCAGCCCAGGCGCGCTGGACTTCGAACTCAGCGCCGCCACTGGTGATGACTGCGAGCCGCAGCAATGCCTGCGCCTACGACCCAAGAAACTCCTTCCGCCTGCAGCCAAAATCACCCTCCAGGTCGACCCAGGCTTCGTATCCACCCAGGGCCCACTGCCGGCCGAGCTGCCCTTCGAGTCCAGCTTCATCGCGCGCGACCTCATGCGCCTCGTCGAGGTCAGCTGCCCCAACGGCATCTGCCGCCCCGACGAATGGGTCAGCTTCCGCTTCAGCCGTCCCTTTGCACCCATCGAAAAAATCGAGCCCTACATCTCGGTGCGCCCCAAAGTCGACCTGTACATCTCGGACTGGTATGATCGCGTCCAGTTCTGGGGAGACTTTGCACCCAACACGGAATACACCATCAGCTTCGCCTCAGGTTTGCGCGACAACGCCGAGCAACGCCTCGCCCCCTTCCAGTTCTCCTTCAAAACGGGTCCCTTCCTGCCCTCCCTCGGGCTGCCAACAGGGCTGACGTACATCGATCGCCGCGGACCACACGGCCTCGTCGCCGAGATCCGACACAGCAACAGCCACCGCGCCGTCATCGCCCCCATCCCCCAAGACAAGCTCATCCCCACCCTCACCTGGCTGAGCCAAGACCACGACGCCTGCAGCAGCGACGCCGACTGCTGCGTCGGGCAGTGTGACCCGGAAGCTCAGCAATGCACCCAAGAACAGCGTGGCTGCCGTGTTCTCCCTTCTTCCATCGCAACCCCATCCCCCGTCACCCTCCGCAGCCAACGTGTGCTCGAGACCCTCGAGCTCGCTTTGCCCATCGCCGAACTGGTGCCGGAATCACAGCCAGGCGCCGTGTTCTACAGTGTCCACACCGACGAGGACGTCAGCGTCACCGGCCTGCTCGTGCTCAGCGCCCTCGGCCTGACCTTGCGCAGTGACGGAGAGCGCGCCGTCGTCCTGCTCAGTGACCTCGCCAGCGCCGAGCCCATCGCCAATGTAGAGGTCGAGCTGCGCGACGCCGACAACCAGCTCCTCTGGCAAAGCGTCAGCGACCAACAAGGTTTTGCCGAGCTCCCACCCTCGCAGTTCCCCGATTCGCCACGCCCACTCTACGTCGTCGCGCGGCAAGGCGAGGACGTGGCGCTGCTCGCCCTGCCTCACGCAAACCCCAGGGATGACCGCTTGGCGGGCTCACTGCTCACCGATCGCCGACTCTACAAGACCGGGGAGCGCCTCTTCTTCAAAGGCTTCCCTCGCCTCGACAGCGTCGCCGGCACCCAGCTTCCAGGAGGCGAGCTCGAGCTCACCCTCAACGACGCCCAGGGGCGAGAGCTGCACAAGCTGAAGCTCGAGCCCAACGCCCGCGGCAACGTGCACGGTGAGCTGAGCATCCCCATCGACGCCAGACTCGGCTGGGCCACGCTCACCCTGCGCGATCCCAAAGGGCGCGGCAGCCTCTCCACCCAGCTCCGCATCGCCACCTATCGCGCCCCAGAGTTCGAGGTCCTGAGCACCCCCGTGCGCGAGGAAATCTGCCGAGGAGAGCCCATCGAGGTCAGCGTCGTGGGAAAACTGCTCAACGGCGCGCTGATGCCCGACGCGCCAGGGCTCGCGGTGCTCTCCGGGACTGAACGAGGCTTTTACCCCCAAGGCCCAGTCGGGGTCAGCTTTGGCTACATCTGGCCGCAGCCGATGAACTCAGCATACAACGGTCGCCTCGACATTCAGACCGACGCGCAAGGGCAGACCGTGGCTCGCTTCGACACCTCGGTCGGCTTCTACGCCCCCGTCACCTACACGGTCAACGCCGAGCTCTCCGATGTCGCCCGACAGACCGTCGCCTCCAGCGCGAATGTGCTCGTGCACCCCGGAGAGTTTTACCTCGGCGTTCGTATTCCCAGCCCCGAAGGCTACAACAGATTCATCGTCGGCGACAGCTTCGAGGCCAGCTTCGTCGCCGTCCACCCCGATGGCAGCCTCTTCACCGAGCTCTCGCATATCCGAGACCTGCGGCTGCGCATTACCGGACCTCGGCAGTACCCCCCTGCCGAGTCCGATCCTGGCTATGAGGCATGGCTCGCCAACCCACCGCAGCAGACCGTCCGCGAATGTATTCCGGACAATCTCGAGTCTGCTGAGCTCCTCGGGCGCTGTGGCGTGCGCTTCGACCAGCGCGGCACCTGGCACGTGAGCGCTATCGCCTTCGACAGCCGCGGCAACAAGCTGCGCGTCGAGGAGAGCGTGTCGGTCTATGAGGACCGCAACCGTGTGGGGACGATGTCCGAAAAGCGCTGTGACGGCCTGCGGCCAGACAAGCCTCTGTACCAGCCAGGTGACACGGCGAAGCTCGAGTACTGCAGCTATCACCACCTCAGCACGGGCTTCTTCACCGTCGAGAGAGGGGGAATCCAATCCTACTATGCCGCCCCCATCGCGCTCGACGCGCGAAGAACCGAGTTCGAGCTTCCCTTGACCACGGCGCAGCTCCCTCGCGTCGAGCTGGGCTTGAGCAGCATTGGTCAACGACGCGGTTACGAACTTAGCCCAGACGGCTACGACGACGGAAAGCCGCAGTGGGAGCAGCGTCGCAGCCACATCGAGCTGGACCTCGACGCTCAGCGCCTCGAGCTCAGCCTCGTGCCGGAGCGAGACGTCGTCACCCCAGGCAGTGACGTCAGCCTCTCCCTCTCCGTTCGCGACGCCAGCGGCAAGGGAGTCCAGAGCGAGCTCACGGTTTGGGCCGTCGACGAAGGGGTACTGCTGCTCGAACCACTTATTTTGCCAGACCTCGTGGCCAGCCTCTTCCCGCAGCGCTGGTCTCGCGTGGCCGTCGCCGAGCTGCGTGCCTACCTGGCATCGAAGCTCGGGATGACCACACCGGAGCGGCTCCAGCAGCTCCTTGCGGGCCTCGGCGCCTCGGGCTCGGGTCTCGGCGGAGGGGGCAGCTCAGGGCACGGCGCAGCCATCAGGGCAGGAAACGTGAGCCTCACCCCACCCCCCATCCGCAGCCGCTTCGAGACCACGCCGCTCTTCCTGGCCGAGCTCGAGACCGACGCCAACGGCAACGCGACCGCCGTGCTGAAGCTCCCCGACAACCTCACCCGCTTCAAGCTCATCGCCATCGCCAACGCCACCAGCGACAGCGCAGTATCGGCACCAGAGCAGCGTGAGCTTTCGATTCGCTTTGGCAGCGCCGAGTCGTCGGTGACGGTGCAGCAGCCCCTGATGCTGCGGCCCGCACTGCCGCGCTTCGTGCACCTGGGCGATCGCTTCGACGCAGGGGTGATCGTGCAAAACGCCACCGACCGCGACCGTGAGCTGACGGTGAAGGTGAGCCTGGGCTGTGACGCGGCGAGTGACTGCGTGCTCGTCGACGGCGCAATGGAACAGCGACTCACGGTGCCAGCGAATCGCGCCGTCGAGCTGCCCTTCGCCTTTCGGGCGAACGCGCTGGGCAAGGCTCGCTTCGATTTCGAGGTCTTCGGCGCTGCACTGCCGGGCGCCACGCCTGCAGGCCCGCTGGGCGACGCAGTGTCACTGACCCTACCGGTGCAGCAGAAGCTCATCTCAGAGGCTACGGCTGTATACGGACGGATCGACGACACCATGTCAGACTGCTGCGATCCCAGCGACGCCCTCGGCATCGCCGCCTGTGCTGCCTGTACCACCGCCGTCGCCATTCCCCTCGCCATTCCTCGTGAGGTGGACCCGGAACGCGGAGGCTTGCAGCTTCGGATGGCCTCGACGGCGCTCACCGGCCTG
>JAVFAO010000506.1:0-4571 GCA_034002465.1 Myxococcota bacterium | reverse complement strand
TCGTCGAAGGCTAGGGCCGATTGGGCTGGAACCAGGCTGAAGAGCAGCAGCAGCGCGGCGGCGAGCAGGCCGCAGCGGTGCTTTGCGCGCACACGGGCGGTCATCGACTCAGGAATGCCCCCCCCCCGGAAAGTCTTCGTTTCTCATCCCGATTCTCCTGCTCTTGGCGGTGGAGGGTGCTGTATCCCTCCAAAGCAGCAGGATGCCGGTGGAGGTGGTGCGGGTCAAGCGTGCGGGCGTTTGCGCTTTCGGAATCGAAAGTGAGGGACTTGCGAGAGTGAGCGCGGGTTTTTCGAAATCTGGGAACACGAGCTTTGTCGATTTTGGGGTCGGAGCCGCTCGCCAAGCACTCGAAAACCGCAAATGCTGACGAAGAGCTCATGAGGGGCGTTTTGGATTTTCAAAGGGTACACCAAGAGCAACGTGTGTGGGGCTTTGAAACTTCTGAAGGCTCACAGGCAGGCAAGTGTGAGCCTGATGCAAACCGAAAGGACCACGCACAAGTGCCATCGACAGGGTTTTGCATTTTCAAAGCCTGCACACAGCGTCGTGGGTCAGCCCTTTGAACTTTCAGAAGCCCAACGAGAAGCTCTCTGCCACCGTTCTGCGTTTTCACAGGCCTGCTGTTGGCGGTCATCGGCATGCTTTTGCATCTGCAGAACGCTCCCAACGAGTCGTCTGTGAGCACTTTCGACTTTTCGGCCACTTCCGGCGAGGAGCTGACTTCGCCTGCAGCCCTCCACCTGCGTACGGGCGACATTCATGGCGCGCGTCATGTCATGACGCCCATCATCTCGTGCTACACTGGGACCAAGGCTTCGGGGACTGCAATGCGTCCCGACGAATCCCTCGTCGTCAGGAGACACGACCATGCAATTCAGCCGTGCCCTTCGCTCGCTTTCGAGAGTTGTTGCGTGCCATCCCTGGCACGCACCCTTCGGGCTGCCTTCGCAGCGAGTCTCCGCCTCCTGGCTTCGACTTCTTGTTGATTGGGCGCTTGGCCTGTTTCCGCCACTTTGTGCTGCTGCGCTGTACCTCATCGCCTGGCACACAGCAGCCCTGGCGGGGCCGCCAGGGGAGACGCCCGACGACAAGACAAGCCCCTTCGCATGCATTGACAACGCTCGACCTCTGGCTGAGCTAGAATCGTTCTACAGCACCACCCGCTACGAGCTCGAGTCGGGGCATGGCTGCTCCCAGTCGTCGACGAGCTCGCAGGCGGAAGGCACGCTCGTGCTCGAGCTCTCGAACGGGAATGCACGCCTCGAGATGCACAACGAGCGCTCGAAGAGCTTCGGACCATCGCTGGGCGCATACCGGCAAGGCGACACCAGCTTCCAACACGATTTCTGGGTCGAACGCTTCGTCTGGAGCGGAAAGGCAAAGCCGAGCAAAGACGGAACGCTCGTCCTCAACTTCTCCGCGCTCGAGACCGCAGAGGCCCCGCAGGACTTCCAGAATACAACCGTGCTGCCCGCGCCCAGCTCGTCTGCGAGCGCCCTCACGCTCACCTGCAGAGCCGGCTGCCACAGCGTCTATCCGGAGCTCGAGAAAGACCGCTACATGTGGAACACCGACGGCGAATCGAGCGAAGAGCTGCCCGTACTCGCCTGTGTGCCGAACGCTGAGCTCTTCGAGCTCGGAGCGCTGCTCCTCGTGGACGGCGCCCTGCTCTTTGCCCCCGACCCAGGCCTGCGACTGCTCGGCGAGAGCGCGAGCGGCTTTTACCCCGGCTCCGACAGGCTCGTCGTCCGCAGGGCGGTGCACCCTGCACCTTGAGTCATGGGTCTGCGGGCATCACGCCTTGAGGGTCATCAGCGGACGCAGCTCGGCCACGGGGCGCGCCACGCCCGCGTCGCGCAGGGTGGTGACGATGGGACCCAGGTCCTTGTAGGCCTGCGGTGCCTCTTGTCTCAGCTCGGCCAGCTTGCGGGCAACGATATCGCGGCGCAGCTTGACGTCCTGGCGTCGCAGGTCCACCGGCGTCACGATGCGGAAGCGCTCGAGAAAGCTGCGAAAGGCCGCTTCGTCGCCGCGCGACGCCTGGCCGCGTGAGAGCCGTCGCCCCGCGCCATGACTCGCGCTGCACAGCGCGTCGGCGTTGCCTTGCCCGGCCATCACGAACGAGCTCGCCCCCATCGAGCCTGGCACCAGCACGCGTTCTCCAGTGAAAGCGAAGGGCGACTCCGCCATCGCCTCGAAGCCGCGCGCGGGGCAAGCGCCCTTGCGGTGGACGAAGACCTCGCCCTGCTCGTCGTGCTCGCGCCAGACCAAGTTGTGCGGCGCATCGTAGAGCAGCGTCTGCTCGAACTCGCCCAACACCCGGCACAGCCCCTCGACCGCCATCAGGGCCAGGAAGTGGCGGTTGGCGAAGGCAAAGTTGGCGGCGTTGTGCAGCGCATTCCAAAAGGACTCAACCTGAGCTTGGTGGGCCTGGCCCGTAGGCAGAGGAAAAAGGGCATTGGCGGGGTACGTCAGGGTCTTGGGAAAGAGCCCCCGCACCTGCTCGCGATAATGGTTCCCACAGACATGACCGATGGCCACTGAGCCAGTGTGCACCATCACGGTGACCATGCCACGGCGCAGCCCCCACTGATGTGCCGTGCGCGCATCGAAGATGCTCTGCACGCTCTGCACCTCGACGAAGTGGTTGCCACCACCGATGCTGCCGATTTGACTGTCTCGGCTGAGGCCCTCGTTCGGACCCATGAAGTCGTCGAGACCGAGTACGGCATCCGCCAGCAAGCCAGCTCTCGAGACAACGTGCGGGGAGGGCGACCACAAGGGTCGCCCCTACTGCTGCAAACTCCGTCGATATTGTGCAGGACTTCCAAATACTTGCAGATGATGCGCATCCCGTGGGTAAAGGGCTGCGCCCTTTGGAATCCCTTTTCCGTTCGAGATTCCGCTCGCTCTGGCGAGACCCTCGCCGCGCTGCTTTCAAGTTGCCGTTCAGCATCGCTGTCTCGACGTAGCGCACGCCACCTGCTTCGGCTAAGCTTTCTTTGCTTCAGCTTGGAGTCGCGCCTGCCATGACGCGCTGCAACGCGACGACCCATCGACCCAACAGCGTGAACCAGACAGTGAGGGCATCATGATTGCCATCCATCAGTTGAGCGAGAAGCTGCGACGCGCCGAGTATGCCGTTCGCGGGCCCATCGTGATTCGCGCCCAGGAGCTCGAGGCCCAGGGCAGACAGATCATCTACTGCAACATCGGCAATCCCCAGGCGCTGCGTCAGCGCCCACTGAGCTACATCCGCCAAATGCTGTGCTTGCTCGAGTATCCCGAGCTGCTCGAGCTCGAGGGCGTGCTCGAGCATTTCCCCAGCGACTTGGTGGCGCGAGCGCGGGAGCTTCTGCGCAAGCACCCCCACGGTCTGGGTGCCTACACTCAGAGCGCTGGCATTCCTTTCATTCGGCAGGCCGTGGCCGACTTCATCGCCAAGCGGGACGGCATCCCCACCGATCCCGCCAAGATCATCCTCACCGATGGCGCCAGCAAAGGCGCCCAGGCCGTGCTCACCGCGCTGCTGCGAACGCCGCAAGACGGCTTCATGATCCCCATCCCTCAGTACCCCTTGTACAGCGCCAGCTTGACCTTGATGGGGGGCCAACGCATCGGCTACTACCTCGATGAACAGAACGGTTGGCAGCTCAGTGAGCAGGCCCTCGAGAAGAGCCTGGCCGAGGGTCGCGCCGAGGGAAAGAACGCCGTGGGCATCGTCATCATCAACCCAGGCAACCCGACTGGGGCGGTGCTCTCGCGCGAGAACCTCGAGATGATCATCGCCTTTGCGCGTCGTCACGGGCTCGTCATCGTCGCCGACGAGGTCTACCAAGAGAACGTCTACGCCGCCGACCGCTCGTTCCACTCGTTTGCCAAGGTGATGCATCAGCTTGGCGATACCAGCACGCCGTTGTTCAGCCTGCACTCCGTCTCCAAGGGATTCCTGGGCGAGTGTGGTCACCGCGGCGGCTACCTCGAGTTCCGCAACCTGCCCGAAGACGTGCTCGCCGAGTTCATCAAGCTGCAGTCGATCAGCCTCTGCTCCAACGCCCCTGGCCAGCTCGTCACCTACCTGATGGTGGCGCCTCCGCAACCGGGTGAGCCGAGCTACGCGCTCTACGTTCGGGAGCGAGACAGCATCCTCGCCGAGCTCGCCGCAAAGGCGCAGTTGCTGGGCGACGGCATCAACAGGATTCCTGGCATGAGCGTCGATGTGCCCGAAGGAGCCATGTACGCCTTCGTTCGCTTCGAGCTGCCGGGGGAGCAGGGCCTCGAAAGGCTATCGCCGGAGCAAGTGGACCAACGCAACACCGCCTACTGCCTGGCCCTGCTCGAAGAGACTGGGATCTGTGTGGTGCCTGGGAGTGGCTTCGGACAGCTCCCAGGCAGCATGCATTTCCGCACCACTTTCCTGCCCCCCAGGGACGACATCGAGGCCATGGTCGCGCGCTTGGGCGAGTTCCACGTGCGCTACTGCGCTCACCTTGCTGAGCAGCGCGCGCCGTAGCGGCGAGGCATTCACCGATCGATACGAAAAAGAGAAGGGATTCCAAAGGGCTAGC
>JAVFAO010000505.1:0-4588 GCA_034002465.1 Myxococcota bacterium | reverse complement strand
AGACCTGCGTGTCTGCCCTCCACGGCAAAACGCCCACATCTTCGGCAAAACCAAGCAACGCTGCTGCGCCATCGTAGGGGCAGACCTGCGTGTCTGCCCTCCACGGCAAAACGCCCACATCTTCGGCGAAACCGGGGAGGGCGCACACACAGGTGCGCCCCTACAGAATACAAAATCGCCATCATCGAGCGGGAGTGAGCCTTGTTCTCATTCCCAACGAAGTTTTCACGCACCGCCGCGTCGAAGGCCAAGACGCCGCGAGCGCGTCTGTCCGTCACAGCTGGCGAGTGGGGCACAGGAGGGGCCAGCAATCGCTCGCTTGCTTCTGCTCGTGTTCGCTCGCTTTCATCCCAACCATTGACCCACGCCTAGGTGCGCGGCTATTGTTCCCGCGCCGCTGCTTGCGGCATCGTTCCGAGCCGCCCACTCAGGGCAAGACCGCTCGACAGGCAGGAGTTGCACATGATTCGCCACCTCTTCGTTCTCAAGTTCGCCGCCCTCGCCTTGTTCGCAACCATCTGGCTCGTTCCCCAGCAGAGCGACGCCCAAGTCATGCTCGAGGTCAACGGCAAAGTCGGCGCCACCAGCGCCACCATCAGTGACATCAGCTACGGTGATCCCATCTTCGACATCGGCGGTGGCGTGCAAGCGGCCGCCATGATCCGCTTTGTAGGTGGCATCGCCGCTGGCCTCAACTTCAACATCCAGTACGATGGTCACCGGATGACGGGCAATCCGCGCGGCGACTCCATGTCCTTTTTCGTCCCCTCGGTGGGTGTCACCGCCCGCTACGAGCTCATGCCCATGGTCAACGTCGGCGCCTGGCTCAACTACTGCTTTGGCTCAGCCTCGGTCGCCAAGGGCAATCAGGAAGCCAGCTGGGCCGTGCAGGGCTTCGAAGGCGGTGCCTCGTTGGCATTGAACTACCAAATGAAGCCCTACAAGACCTTCGTCATCCTGGGTCTCTACGCCTACTTCGAGTACCTTCAGCTCTTCCTCGATGAGAACAACCTGTCGGAGAAAACGAACTACACGGACATGAACGCGCCCAACAACATCGGCATCGGCGCGCTGCTGGGTGTGCGCTTCGACCTCACGCTCTAGTTTCCATCATTCGGGCGATGATGCCCGTCAAAAAGCACCATGCATTGGACTCGCTGTATTCTCTGCGATGACCCGGATCCTAGCGATCCCGAGTTCTTCGAGCGCGTCATGGAGGCCGTGGAGGCGCTCGACGAGCTCGGGCTCTTCTTCGATGTCGACGCTGATGAAGAGCACGGCGATGGGGAGCAGCTCAGCTGGCTCGAACAGGATGAGCTGGCCGAGCTGGCCCTCTGCAAAGACCGCCAGAGCGGCATTTGTTCGCTCTCGGTCGGAGCGGTCAAGGTTGCGGATACCCGCCGCATTGTCGACGCCTTGGGGCAGACTCTGGCTTTCGAGACGCTCTCGGGCTTGCTCGAGCGCGCCAGAGGTCCGCTCCTGCGTGAACCAAGTATCCTAAGTAAAATCGCGATGATCGCCAAACGTCCCGAGCCGGAGACCGTCTCCATTCTGGTCGACGCGCTGGACCACCGCTTCGTGCCTGTGCGCTACCATGCAGCCTGCGCCATGGGCATCACCGGTTGGACGATCTTTGCCTCGGAGCTCGAACTGCGCCTCAAGGGCGAGCCCGATGACGATGTAAGAGAGGCCTGCAGGCGCGCTTTGTTGAGCTGCAGCGGCGCGCGTTGACTCGGAGTCGTTCATGAGCCTGCGAGATATCGCCTTTGCCAAAGCCCAGCGCTGGACCCAAGAGCCTTTCGATCCCAAGACCCGCGCCGAGGTGACGGCGCTACTGGGCGCCTCGGATGAGACGCCCGTCATCGACCGCTTCGCCGAGGAGCTCGAGTTTGGTACCGCCGGACTGCGTGGTGTGCTCGGTGTGGGCAGTGCGATGATGAACGTCTATACCGTCGCCCAAGCGGCTCGCGGTATCGCCGATGCCATTGTTCAGGATCATCCCGAGCTCGCGGGCAAGCCCGTGGTCATCGGCTACGACTGTAGACTGCACTCCGACACCTTCGCTTGGGTTTGCGCCGAGGTCATCTGCGCGGCTGGGTTGCAGGTCTTGCTCTACGATCGGCTTGGCCCCACGCCACTGGTACCCTTCTCCATCCGTCGCCATGGCGCCGCCGCAGGCATCGTCATCACCTCGAGTCACAACCCCAAACAGTACAATGGCTTGAAGGTTTTTGCCGGGAACGGTGCGCAGATCGTCTCTCCCTTCGACAAGCAGGTCTCCGCGCGCATCGCGCCGTGGCGCGAGACGCCGCCTCCGCGGATGGCGGTGGCTGACGCTGTCAAAGGGGGCCAACTCAGCTACTTGGGTGAGGAAGAGGTATCGGCGTATTTGCGCTGGGTGGTCGAGACCGCCACGCCGCGCAAGCTCAACCGTGCCCGCATCGTGTATACCCCCCTGCGCGGCACCGGATACGATTACGTCGCCCGCGCTTTTGCCGCGGCTGGCTTCGATGACTTCCACGTGGTCCCCGAGGAGCGCGATCCAGACCCCGATTTCGGCGGTCTCTCGGCGCCCAACCCCGAGCGTCCCGACGTTTGGGAGCGCAGCTTCGCCCTCGCCAAATCGCTCGATGCCGACATCATCCTCGCCACCGATGGTGACGCCGACCGTGTTGGCGTCGCCGTGCCCGATGGCGCGGGCGGCTTCGTACGGCTGAGTGGCAACCAGATCGGCACGGGCATGCTCGATTATCTGCTCGCCCATCGGCAGGAGCAGGGGGGCCTCGACCAGAGCTCTTTCGCGGTCTGCTCGGTGGTGTCCTCGCCTTTGACCCGCGCCATCTGCGAGGGATATGGCATCCGCTTCCACGAGACCCTGACCGGCTTCAAGTGGATGGGCAACCTGGTCGAGACAGAGGTTGCACGTGGTCAGCGCTTTGTCCTGGCCTATGAAGAGGCCTTTGGCGTTACCTTTGGCGACTCTCGCGACAAGGACGGATTGACGGCGATCCTCTTGTTCGCCGAGATGGCGGCGTTGGCCAAGCTGCAGGGGCGCAGCATGTTGCAGGGGATCGACGCGCTGCACCTGCGCTTTGGCATCCACCTCGAGGCGGGCGCTGAGCGCTTTTATGAAGGGGTGGCTGGAAAGCAGGTGATGCGCGAACTGCTGGCGCGCTTGCGCGAGCAGCCACCAGCGCAACTTGCGGGCGTGGAGCTGAGCAGTGTTCGAGATTTGCTCTCGGGCCAAGCTTCGTTGCCACCCCAAGACATGCTCACCTTCTATTTGCGAGACGGCGCTTGGGTCTCGATTCGGCCATCGGGTACCGAGCCGAAGATCAAGGCCTACCTCGGTGTCATTCGTTCGAGCACGGCCGAGCGATTCGAAGTAGACAAGCGCGCGGCGCAGACGCGCCTTGACGAGCTGCATTCGGCGGTCGAGAAGATGCTGATCGCTTGAGGCCGTTGGCCTGGCGGTTTGGCGAGCGCTCCCGTAGCTGGTCGTGGGCCGTGGGGCACGCGAGCTGGCTCTAGTGAGCAACACGATAGGACGACGACGGACTCCGTCGGTCAAGCATGGGGAATCGGCCTTGGCCAAACGTCGACCGAAGAAAGCTGAAGCAGGGCGCGCAGAGAACGCAGGCCATCCCAGCGCAGACCAGCCCCTCGGCTCGGTGTCTGCCGAGGAAGACAGCACAGCGCCGAGCGCTCTTCCAGGGAGTGACGAGCAGCAGCCCAAGCCAGTCGAGGGAGGCGGGGGCACCGAGCTCGAGTCGGTCGAGGGGACCGTTGAGAGCGAGCACGGCGCGTCGGCTGAGGAGCCAACAGAGCAAGCGTCGACGGCTGATGCGCCACGCGGCGATGCGCCGCTTGCGTCTTCTCCAGTCGAAGATCCCAGACTCGAGTCTTTTCCTCCGGCGCAGCCCTGGGATGGCTTCGACGAGGAAGATTGGGACAGAGATGACGCTTGGGAGGCGCGGCGCAAGCGTCAGCGCGATGAGCTTTCGAAGATTCGTGCCCGTCCCAGCGGTCGGCGACTCTTCTTTCGGGCGCTGGTGGTCTTCGTCGGCATCTACGTCATCTCTAGCTTCTCTGAAGAGCTGGCGTATTTCTTCAGCTCGGATGAGCCCATCGATCTGGGAAACGCGCTGGAGTATGTGCTCTTCACCGGAGAGGATGGTCAGCTCAGGCGCGAACGCATACTCGACGCCCCCCACAACGTCTATGCGAAGGTGCGGGGTTTGCCCATTCATCCTGCGGTGGCGGGGACCGAGACCAGCGCGTTTCGCGTGCGCACGAGCAAAAATGAAGAGCGAGTGATCTACCAGCTCGAAGGCTCTCGCATCTTCGCCGAGGAGGCGATGATGGGCAGCCAGCTCGAGAAGTGGTTCGCGGCGAGCCGTGACGAGAGCGGCCAAGTGATGGTGGAAACCATCGACTTGCAGGGGCGGCTGCTCTCCTTTGCCGAAGACGATGAAGGCATCTACCGTGGTTTGCGAGACTACTATCGTGATAAGTATGGCATGGCCTTCTGCGTCGACATGTCGAAGGCCGAGCTCGAGAAAGCGCGGGCGGAGCTGGGGCGTGGTGG
>JAVFAO010000504.1:2268-4613 GCA_034002465.1 Myxococcota bacterium | reverse complement strand
TTCCCTGCTGCTGCTGGTGCAGCTCTTCTGGCCAAGCGCCGAGCCACGATTGGCGCTGGCGCTCGCCGTCCTCGGGCCTGCCTATCTGGGCTGGCGCCACCTCTATCTAGGCAGCATCGCGAGCAAACCAGCACGCAAACGCCCGCCCCCTTTGTCACGGCATCTCGGACGATTTCGACGCGCGTTGTCCCAGGTGCAAGAGCTGCGCGCGCTGCTCGACTTGCCACCTGCTCGGCTCGCACGCGAACTGCGACAACGAAGCCTCGTGGCGTCGGCCTGCTTCGTCGAAGACTACGCGCGTTGGCGCTTTGGTCCACACGCCCCAGACGGCAACGCGCTGCATGCCTTGCAGCAGAAAGTGGCAGCAGCTCGCTTGGAAATCGCCGAGTGGAAGAAGCAACAGACGCGCACACCGGCACGCAGCTAGCCATCGAAGAGACGTGGTCGGCACTCGCCTTCTTTGCACTCGTAGCTGGACTTGCACTTCGTCCCGCAAGCGCCACAGTTCGCCCTGTCACTGGACAAATCGACGCACTTCCCATCGCACTTGCTCTTGCCCCCAGTGCAAGCGTCTTTGGGCTTGTCCTCGACCTTGGGCTTGTCCTCGACCTTGGGCTTGTCCTCGACCTTGGGCTTGTCGGTCTTGGGCTTGTCCTCGACCTTGGGCTTGTCCTCGACCTTGGGCTTGACTGCCTCGAGCAGCGCAACGACCTGCGTCTCATCGTTGATCGTCGTGTTCAGGAGGTAGGGCTCGAAGCCCTCGAGCTCGAAGCGCAGCTGCGCCTCTTGGCCTTTCACGAATCGCTGAGCTGAGCCATCGGCGAGCCCTAGCGCTCGCCATTCGCTCCCCTGCTGAATGGAGACCTTGGCGCCAGCTGGCTCGGAAAGTAGAGCGACCCGCAAGATCGGCGCAAGCTCTGCGTGGGCCTCACGTTGTGACGGCGGTTTCTCGTCGGCCGGGATGAAGACGCTGAGTGTGCTGTCTTCATAGCCCTCGAGCTTGAGTACGAACTGCGTCGCGACACCAGCCTCTACAGGAATTCCTGTCTGCGGTGTGCTTCCGTACTGAATATCCCCCTGCCAAATCAGCGCGTTGGGAGGGGTGCTGTTGATGTCGACGGTATGCCGAGCAGGAACCGGATCGGCTGGTGGTGTCGTGCTTGGTGCATCGTTGGCTGGCGCAGCCGTCGACGTTCCATCCGAAGCAGCGCCGCCAAAAAGACTCAGGCCAGCGGCAATGCCCGCGCCAACCAAGAGCAAAGCGAGGAGCCCCCCAACGAGCAAGGAGCGTGACGAACGCGCCTCTTTCTCTGCGACCTGGCGTTCCCCACTCAGCCGCAACTCCAGGTTGTGCCGATACTCATCAAGGGAAAGCGTAGCGGTGGAATCCAAACGCAATCCCGAATCTGCCGCCGCATGCTCGAGCTCGGCGATGAACACCTCTGCCGTGGCAGGGCGATCCTCCGCGGCCTTGGCCAACGCCCGGTTGATGATGAAATCGGAGATCGGTTTGGGAACGGCATCAGGTAAGGGCGGAACAGGCGCGGTCTGATGCTTCAGCAAGGTCGCCAACACCGTATTCTCAGAAAACGGAACCTTTCCGCTGAGCAGCTCATACATCACCACGCCCAAGGCATAGAGGTCACTCGCGCCTGTCAACGCTTGTCCACATGCCTGCTCTGGGCTCATGTATTCTGCTGTTCCACAAACCAAGCCCTCTCTCGTCAGCTTGGCCGCGCTGTCTTGCTCGAGGATCTTGGCGATGCCAAAGTCGAGAACCTTGACGAAGTTGCGCTCGATGTTGCCCAAAAAGATGTTTTCGGGCTTCAGATCGCGGTGGATGATCCCCTTTCGATGCGCCTCGGCCAGACTTCGGGCCACCTGCAACACGATGCTGATGGCGTCTTCCATGCTCAGCGGCTCGGGTCCATGCATCCGCTGATTGAGCGGCTCCCCGTCGAGCAGCTCCATGGCAATGTAGTAGTTGCCATCCGTAGACTCACCAAAGTCATAGACCTTGATGGTGTTCGGATGGTCGAGTTTGGTGACCGCCGTGGCCTCCCGAAAAAAGCGTGCAACCGTGTCCTTGTACTGACACAAATCGCGGTGCATCACCTTCAGAGCCACAGGACGCCCCAAAGGCGCCTGCTCCGCCACGTAGACCCGCCCCATTCCACCAGCAGCGAGATGTCGCTTGATGGTGAAGCGCCCGCCAACCACACTCCCTTCAAGCAAAATGTCTGAATCGCGCCGCGCCTCGATGCTCGACGAGCCCACACTGTTCTCGCTCACATCAGAGTCTTGCGCCAGTTGACTGTCGTTCAAGTGCTGCTCCTGTCTGCTCC
>JAVFAO010000504.1:0-2168 GCA_034002465.1 Myxococcota bacterium | reverse complement strand
GTCCGTCGCCAGATTGACGAGCACATAGAGCACCGCCACGAAGAGCACACAACCCTGGACGAGCTGGTAGTTGCGCATCTCGATCCCGTCCAGCATGAGCGTTCCCAAGCCCGGTCGTGCAAACACCTTCTCCACCACGATGGCACCCGCCAAGACCGCTCCAAGCTGCATACCGAGCAAGCTCAACACCGCCGATGCGGCGTTGCGCATGACATGCCGCAGCGTCACCGCCAAGGGGCCAAGCCCCTTGGCGCGCGCCGTCTGTACGTGCTGAGCATGCAGCGCATCCAACATACTCGAGCGCAGCATCCGCATCAGCTTCCCCGACAACGCCGAACCAAGCGTTATCGCTGGCAACACTAGACTCACCAGCCCCACCGCAGCACCCCCCGGATCGGGGAAAATGCGCAAACTGAGCGCAAACACAATCAACAACATGGGCCCAAGCCAGAACGAGGGCACCGAAATCCCCAACAACGACAGCACCCGCGCCGCATGGTCGATGTAGGTGTTGGCGCGCACCGCACTCCACGCCCCCAAAGGAAAGGCGATGAGAATCGCCACCAACAGACTGGCGATGCCCAGCTCGAGGGTAGGCCAAAACGCGGCCCACAACTTCGACGCGACCGTGACCTCCGGTTGTTGGCACAGATGCCCCATGCTGCCGTCGGCGAGCTCCCCCAGAAACGCCGTGTACTGCGAAGACAGTGGCTCATCCAGATGAAAACAGGCCCGCAGCGACGCCAGGTCTGCTTCGCTCGCGTGCTCGCCGAGCATGGACTGCACTGGATCTCCGGGCACGATGCGCAGCACCGCAAAGACCAGCGTGCTCACCCCGAGCAAGACCACCATCCCACTCAGCATGCGACGAAGAAGGAAGCTCAGCACAGCCTGCCCCTGCGCGCTATCAGTAGAAGACCATGTGGACCGCCACGCCCGCGAGCAAAGCGTGACGCTGGGCATCGAGGCTGCTCTCGGCGTTCTCCACGCTCAGACCCGTCCCTTGATAGTCCGCAGAGAGCTCAACCACCGTCGCAAACAGGGGAATGGCCACCCCCAAACCTCCGCCATAGAGAAAACCCTTCAGGTCGCTCTGCTCCTCATCCTGGCTCGCCCGGCCAAAGAGCAAGCCCCCTTGTGCACGCGCGAAGGGTGCAAGTAGGCCCAAGTCCAGGTAGTAGCTCAAGCCCACGCTCGCCCCGACGATGAGGCTCGTGCTCTGCTCTCCCGAGTTGACGCGGAACGAAGGGATAGCCGAGAGCGCGAGACCATCCATCAGGAAATAGCTCAGCCGACCATCGAGACCCAAGCTGATGCTCAGCGCGCTGGACTGCTCAGCAATCGTCTCGCTCGTCAGCGAGAAATCAATGCCCCCACCAAGATGCAGCGCCCTGGCAGCAAAGCTCCCGGTGCTCGTGCTCTGCTCCTCGGCAGCAGCGTCGAGACAGAACAAGAACATCGAGAAGCCTGCAAGCAAGCAGGCAAGACGACGAGAAGCGAGACGGTGCTTGGACATGGCCGCTCCCGAAGACAGGTGGAGCAGAGCCCCACGAAGACCACGCCAAGCAATACCCGAGCCGCTCGAAAAGTGCGAGCCCACGCGCCCCAAACACCTTCGCCCGCCCCGAATCGCACCCAACGGCACGCCCGCGGCAACCTGAACACAAGGGGGAAGAGAACGGGCAGCGGCGGGCCCCACAATGGTATTCTGCTTTAGGCGCTCATCAGTCGGTGCTGGTGATGTCCAGCTCCTTGTCGGGAGCGGAGACTTCCATGTCGAGGTAGCGATACTGCGGCAATCCGGTGCCGGCGGGGATGAGCCGACCCATGATGATGTTCTCCTTGAGGCCGCGCAGGTAGTCGACCTTGCCAGAGATGGCGGCCTCGGTCAGCACCTTCGTGGTCTCCTGGAAGGAGCTCGCGGAGAAGAAGGACTCGGTGGAGAGCGAGGCCTTGGTGATACCGAGGAGCATGTTCTCGGTCACTGCGGGCTTGCCTCCGGCCTCCATCACCCGATGGTTCTCTTCGTCCACCATCTGCCTCTCGACCTGCTCGTCGATGAGGAAGTGCGTATTCCCAACGTCCTTGATTCGGACACGGCGCAACATCTGCCGAACGATGATCTCGATGTGCTTGTCGTTGATGCGCACACCTTGCAAGCGGTAGAC
>JAVFAO010000503.1:0-4630 GCA_034002465.1 Myxococcota bacterium | reverse complement strand
CTACGGTGTTGGGAAGGCCAGGAGGGCGTATGCCATACGCCCCTACGGTGTTGGGAAGGCCAGGTGGGCGTAAGCCATACGCCCCTGCGGTGTTGGGAAGGCCAGGTGGGCGTATGCCATACGCCCCTACGGTGTTGGGAAGGCCAGGAGGGCGTATGCCATACGCCCCTACGGTGTTGGGAAGGCCAGGAGGGCGTATGCCATACGCCCCTACGGTGTTGGGAAGGCCAGGATGGGCGTATGCCAGACGCCCCTACTTGGTCGCGCCGCGCTTTTGCAGCGCCTCCCACTCGTCGCGCAAGCTGACGCTGCGATTGAAAACCAAGGCCTCAGGCGTGGAGTCCTTGTCAAAACAGAAATAGCCCATGCGCTCGAACTGCAGGTGCGTGCTCGGGTCGAGCGTGCCAAGCTCCGGCTCCACGAAAGACTCGAGCAGCTCCAGTGAGTTCGGATTGAGCGCGCTCTTCCACTCGCCGTCAGGGGCCTCCATCGGATCCTTCAGCGAGAAGAGCCGATCATACATGCGCACCTTCGCCGGCAGCGCGTGGGCCGCGCTCACCCAGTGGATCGTCACCTTCGAACGCCGCCCGTCTGGGGCCTTGCCACCCTTGGTCTCGGGGTCGTAGGTGCAGCGCAGCTCCACCACCTCACCGGCGTCGTTCTTCACCACGTCGTGGCACTTGAGGAAGTAGCCATAGCGCAGACGCACCTCACGGCCCGGCGCAAGTCGATAGAACTTGGGCGGCGGCTCGAGCATGAAGTCGCTCTGCTCGATGTAGAGCTCGCGCCCAAAAGGAATCTGACGCACCCCGAAGCTCGCGTCGGTGGGGTGGTTGGGCGCCTCGAGCAGCTCGCTCTGGCCTTCTGGATAGTTCTCGATGACCACCTTCAGCGGGCGCAGCACCGCCATCACCCGCATCGAGAGGTCGTTGAGGTGCTCGCGCACCGCGTGCTCGAGCAGCTCGACCTCCACAGTTTGGCTGTTCTTGGCCACGCCAATGCGCTCGCAGAAGCGACGAAGCGCCTCGGGTGTGTAGCCGCGGCGACGCATCCCACAGATGGTGGGCATTCGGGGGTCGTCCCAGCCCGCCACATGGCCTTCCTTCACCAACTGCAGCAAGCGGCGCTTGCTCATCACCGTGTAGCTGAGGTTGAGGCGCGCAAACTCGATCTGCTGTGGCTTGGAGACGGGCAGGTTGTCGACGAACCAGTCGTAGAGCGGGCGGTGGTCCTCGAACTCGAGGGTGCACAAGGAGTGGGTGATGTCCTCGACGGCGTCACTCAAGGGGTGCGCGTAGTCGTACATGGGATAGATGCACCACGCGTCGCCGGTGCGATGGTGGGTCGCGTGCTTGATGCGATACATCAAGGGATCACGCATGTTCATGTTGGGGTGCGCCATGTCGATCTTCGCCCGCAGCACCATCTTGCCTTCCTCGAACTCGCCTGCGCGCATCCGTGCGAAGAGGGCGAGGCTCTCCTCGATGGGGCGGTCGCGGTAGGGGCTGTTCACGCCGGGGTTGTAGAAGTTGCCGCGCATCTCACGGATTTGCTCGGGGGTCGACTCGTCGATGTAGGCTTTGCCCTCCTTGATGAGCAGCACCGCCCACTCGTAGAGCTTCTCGAAGTAGTCCGAGGCGTAGTAGAGGGCATCCCACTGCGCGCCGAGCCAGCGGACGTCGTCCATGATCGAGTCGACGTATTCGACGTCTTCCTTGACAGGGTCCGTGTCGTCGAAGCGCAGGTTGCAGGTGCCGCCAAACTCGCTGGCAATACCGAAGTTGAGCACGATCGACTTGGCGTGCCCAATGTGCAGGTAGCCGTTGGGTTCGGGTGGGAAGCGGGTGGCCACCTTTTGGACTTTCCCTGTTTGCACATGCTCGGCGACGAGCTCACGGATGAAGTTGGAGGCGTTCTCGGCAGGGGCTGCTGGCGTGTTCATCGAAGGTCCTCGCGAAAGGCGTTTCATCTCCAGACAAAACGGATTCCAAAGGGCTCAGCCCTTTGGCGGGGCGTGGGGCAGCGCCCCACAAAGACAAAACAAATGAAAACCGAGTCGCTCGACGAGCGAGCTCGAGCTGGGCGAATGATGGGCAAGTCCCATCGCAGAGCTCTGACGTGCAGTCACGGCTCGAGGCGCGAGCGAGCCCTGGGTCCGATGCTCGGCACGAGAGCCGAGCGGCGCGCAGCATAGTCCAAGCGCCCGCTCTCAGCCAGAGTGGGCGCCTGCTGCCGTCAGTAGCTGCCTTGCACCCGGAAGAACCAGCCGTGTTGGTCGATGGACTCGAGCGTGTATTCATCGTCGGTGAAGGACGTGAAGTTGTACCCAAAGCCCACGCGGGCGTAGTCGAAGAGCACCACGTCAGCACCCAACAAGAACCCGTGCTCGAACTGGTTGGGGTCGAAGAGCTGCATGAACCTGTATTCGACGCCAAGCTCGAGCGAGAGCTCCTCACTGATCTTGTAGAACTCCTGGTTGATCCGGAAGATGAACAGCATCAGGTCGGTGACCACGTTGCCAAAGTCAGCCCCAGAATAGGATTGCAGGTCGCTGATGATGTGTTTCCAGGCGACCTTGGTGACGAGCTGGGTGCCGCTGCTGATTTGGAAGACTGGCACCAGGCTGACGACGTGTTTCTGGTTGCGGTCGTAGGTGTAGTCCTCGAGGGCGAGCGGGCGCTGGCTGTCGAGGTAGGTGTACTTGGCGAGGATGTTGACCGAATCCCAGTCGACTGGGCGGAAGGCGAAGCCCACGCTCAGCTCTTGGTCGATCTGCTCGAGGGCGTCGAGGGTGAGGTTGCGCGTCATCGCGATGTTGTAGCGCACCAACATCGAGAGGTCGTCGGTCCACTTCCAATCCACCGAGTTGAGCGCCACGAGCTGGTACTTGTCGAAGCCGCCAAGCATGCGGTCGCGGCAGAACTCGGGCGTATCCAGGCTGCCGTTGCTGAAGCAAGGCGAGGACTGGGGCGCGCTGGCGTCGCCCTGGTCGTAGCGGAACTCGAAGCGGGTGCCGAGCTTGATGCTGTCGTAGCGGGTCAGGCCAAAGCCCAGGCTGATGACGTCGCGCGACTGATCGCCGTAGTTGCTGGGCCCGAAGATCTGGGTGCGCTCGTAGGCGGTGTCGAGGGTGACGCCGCGTCCGAGCTCCCAGTGCTTGCCGATGCCTGCGACCGCGCGGTTGCGCTCGCCGCCGATGCCGCCGTCGAGCTGGTATTCACCGAAGACCCGGCCGCTCTTGTCCTCACCAAAGGCCTGCTCGCCGCCGACCACCGTGGTGCTGTTGAACTGCTTGCCGCCCTTCTGGGTGCCAAAGCGCTGTTGCACGTAGGTGCTGGTGGTGTCGGTGATTTGGCTGCGCACGCCGAGTCGCGTCGAGTTCTCGCCGTTCCAGCGCACCTTCTCGGTCGCCTCGAGGGCGAGGTCCTCGAGGATCTGCCAGGCGAGGGTGAAGCTGGTGGCGAGGTGATCCATGGCGTCTTGGTAGAGGCGCGGATCGTCGGCGGAGAGGATCACCTCGTGGCTCACGCCGAGGCGCAGATCCTGGATGCCGAAGTATTCATAGCGCAGCAGCGTGCTGTAGGCCGAGTAGCCGTCCTCGGCGTAGTAGTCGTCGGAGAAGGAGTGGCCCAGCTCGACGCCAGCCCGGTGGGCGGCGTCGTGGTATTCGTAGTAGAGCCGCGACTGGTACTGGGCCATGGTCTTGAGCGCCTGTGGATCGGCGAGCTCGAGGTCGTCGACGCGGGTCAGCACCGAGTCGTTGCGGGCGCCAATGGCGTGCTCTGCGGTGATGTCCCAGTTCAGGTTGCCGCCGAAGCGGGTCGCGCCGCGATCCAGTGAGCGTCGGTGCGCATAGAAGCCCTCGTCGGCGAACTGATAGAAGCCGCCCACCTGCAGCAGCGGCCGGTCGGAGTCGATGACGTCGGCGAGCTCGGCGGCGCCGCGCACATGGAAGGCGTTGCCCACGTCGTCGATGCCGGTGCGGCGCTGGATGGCGCCAAAGCTCAAGCCACCGTCGTCGCTGAGGGAGGCGATGCTGTCGTAGGAGCGGCTGCGCACGTATTCGATTTCGGCGAAAGACGCCGTGCTGTGCCGGTATGCGGCGTCGACACCAAAGAGCTGGTAGTCGTCGCCAGAGAGCTCGCCGCCGCGGCCTTCCTGCACATAGCCCAAGCCCACTGAGAGCTTGTCGTAGAAGGTTTCGCGGAGCTGTCCACCAAAGCTGACGCCGCCGCCATCGCGATCGCTCTCGTGCTCGTAGCTGACCTCGACGAAGACCGGGTCGCCACCGCTGGGGTCGCGGGTGTTGAGGGAGGCAGAGCTGAGCAGGCCGCCGTCGGCGATGGAGGGCACTGGGGACTTGAAGAGGATCCGGCCTTCCTGGTAGCGGATGGTGTAGTCGACGTTGCGCGTCTGCGGAATACGGGCGATCTCGATGCCAGTGCGCTGGTCTTTGACCACCAGGTGCACCTGCTCGCTGCCTTCGAGGAGCTGATCGTGCTGCAGGTAGTAGAGTGAGCCGCCGGTGCCACGCAGGTAGTTGAAGCCGTGTCGCAGGCGCGAGGAGCCGTCGCCGAGGAAGGTGTCGCCAGCCACGAAGAAGCGCGCCTCGGTGCGCGCCATGTCGGCG
>JAVFAO010000502.1:0-4635 GCA_034002465.1 Myxococcota bacterium | reverse complement strand
ATCGTGCATGATTTTGCTGGCTCGGAAGCCTTCACGACGGTGGACCAAGGTCACCTTGCTCGCGAAGCGGGTGAGGTAGTTCGCCTCCTCCATCGCCGAGTCACCTCCGCCCACCACGATCACCTCCTTATCCTTGAAGAAGGCGCCGTCGCAGGTAGCACAGGCACTCACGCCATAGCCCATGAGCTCGGTTTCACTCGGCAAGCCAAGCAGACGCGCCGTCGCGCCGGTGGCAATGATCAGGGTCTGTGCGCTGATCGTCTGCTCATCACCGAGCAGCGACTCCAACTCGATCCGAAATGGTCGCTTCGACAGATCGACCTTCGTCACCGTCGCATTGATCAGCTCAGCCCCAAAACGCTGGACCTGCTCCTTCATTCGCTCCATCAACTCAGGCCCTTGAATACCCTCGGGAAAGCCAGGAAAATTCTCCACCTCCGTCGTGATTGTGAGCTGCCCACCCGGCTGGCTCCCCTCAATCACCAGCGGCGCCAGACGGGCCCGCGCCGTATACAACGCCGCCGTCAGCCCAGCAGGCCCACTTCCCAACACCACCACCTCGTAGTCGCTCTTCGATGCTGTGTACATGTGCTTCCCTTCACCAAGTCAGAACAACAAACACCGCTACGGACGCCGCGCGCCCGATAACGGAAAAACCTCAATCTCAGCGACGCCCCTGAAAATGGCTCTCTATCGTGTCGTAGGCGATGCTCAGCTCCTGAGCGATACGCGTCGCCCGCTTCTCCGACTCGAGGTCGCCACTGTGCCGGTCAGGGTGGTGCTCCTTCATCTTCATGCGATACGCATGCTTCACATCCTCGAGCGGGGCCCCGTATTCAACCTCGAGCAAACGATACGCTCGACGCAGATTCGCCTCGTGTTCGGAGTACCCTCGAACATCGAAGCTCACCCCCCGCCGCTCCAGCGCTCGGCGAAGTCGCTCTGCCGTTCGCTCGGTCAACGCGCGCGACCGCTCCAGCGCGTCGCGGAGCCCTCCGCGAGCCTCAAACTCGGAAATCTTGTCCACCACCTGATTGAGACCGCTGCGGAGCTTCGACTCCAAGCGTTCGCGCATCCCCGACTTTCCTTTCCCAAACATCGCTGCTCCTGAGCTTGTACGACGCACCGTGCCGCGCCCACGCCTTCATCCGCAAGCGATGCACGCACAGTCTGGTCCCCGAGCGTCCCGAGTCAAGCACCTGGCAAAAACTCTAGAGACCCGACAGGCACCACCTCACCACACCAAAACTCCCGCTGCGCACCCTCCCATACCAGCACCAAGAGCACCTTCTGCATCGCACTCTCATAGCGAAACTGTCGGCAGCAGAGCGCCTCGTCGCTGCCAGAGCGCTGGACTTTCGCCTTTCCCCAATGCGTTAGACCAAAACGCTCATCTCCTCGCTGCAGCTGCTCGGGCGGTGGCTCGGAAAAGGGAAGCTCAGCGCAGCGACGAAGCATCACCGCCTGAAGCTCGTCGCCTGGCTCGACCCGCAACAACTCGGCAGACTCTCCACCCTGCAAATGACAGTGCGTCCAGCGCTGGCCATGCTCATCGAAAAGCTCGACTGAGGCGACGACGTAGTCTCGCTCGAAATGGATGACCACGTCATCGGGCTTCAGCGTCCCCAGAGTGGGCTCTCGCGCCAATGCCAACGGGGCTTTCTTGCCCTGGCCACGAACACGCAACGTGACGAAGGCGCCAAGCCCCAGCACGACCGCCAACACCGCGATGAGCAACAAGTCCATGCTCGCTCCACTGACTCGCGCAGTCTACCTTTCAGTAGACCAACACCCATCAGGGCGTCAAGCCATCGCATTCATTCGCTCTCGCGAGACCCTCGCAGCGCTGCGCAGGCGCATCGGATGCGCCCGCGACAGACGCTGACGCGTGCCTCGCTTCGCTCACTGGTTGGCAAGCGAGAAGCAGCGGCTGGCAGCCTCAATCGAACGGGACTCCAAAGAGCAAGGCCTTTGGCGGGGTGCGGGGCAGAGCCCCACACATGTATTCGAAATCCCGAATTCGCCTAACGAAGCGCAGCCGCCTTGTCCGTCTTCTCCCAAGTGAAGTTTTCGTCATTGCGACCAAAGTGGCCATAGCTCGCCGTGGCCTGATAGATGGGACGCAACAACTGCAGAGATTCGATGATCCCAGCAGGCTTGAGAGAGAAGTTTGCTCGAACGCGCTTGGAAATCTCTTCCTCGGCGATCTTGGCCGTGCCAAAGGTCTCAATCAACACGGAAACAGGCTCCGACACGCCAATCGCATACGCAAGCTGCACCTCGCAGCGCTCGGCCAGCTCGGCCGCCACGATGTTCTTCGCGATGTACCGCGCCATGTAGCTCGCCGAGCGATCCACCTTCGACGGATCCTTGCCGCTGAACGCGCCACCACCATGTCGACCCATGCCGCCGTAGGTGTCGACGATGATCTTGCGACCCGTCAGACCGCTGTCACCCATCGGTCCACCAATGACGAATCGACCAGTCGGGTTGATGTGGAAGCGCGTACCCTTCAGCATCTCAGCAGGAAGAGTTGGCCGGATCACCGTCTCCACGATGGCCTCACGCAGCGTCTCGATGGAGACCTCTGCCGAATGCTGAGTCGAAACCACCACCGCGTCGATGGCCACTGGCTTGCCCTGCTCATAGCGAATCGTCACCTGGCTCTTGCCGTCAGGCCGCAAGAAATCCAGCGTGTTGTCTTTGCGAACCTGCGCAAGACGACGCGTCAGCTGATGCGCGTAGTGGATGGGCGCGGGCATCAGCTCGGCCGTCTCGTTACAGGCGTATCCAAACATCAGGCCCTGGTCACCTGCGCCTTGCTCGGCGACCACGCCCATGTCGGGACGCACGCCCTGGGCAATGTCCGGACTCTGCGACTCAACCGCCACCAACACCGCACAAGTGTGCGAATCAAAACCATAAGTGGCGTTGGTGTAGCCAATCTGCTCCACCGTCCGGCGCACGATGCTGGGCATGTCCACCCAAGTGTTGGTCGTGATCTCGCCAGCCAACACCACGAAGCCCGTCTTCAACAGCGTCTCGCAGGCGACGTGGGCATGAGGATCTCGCTCGAGAATGGCGTCGAGCACCGCGTCGCTGATCTGGTCTGCCATCTTGTCAGGATGGCCTTCCGTCACGGACTCGCTAGTGAAGAGAAAATCGCGATTGGTCATCGAAAGCTCCGTGCTGTAACGAGCTCGCACGTCGTCGAGCGTGATATCGAAAGCGCATGCTCCCCAACGCGTGCGACGAAATCCCCGGCTGGGATGGTCGGCGGTTGCGCCGGTGGCGCAAAACGCGGGTACTATAGGCCTACATCCCACACTGTCAAGAAGTCGAAGCCGCCAGGAGCCGCCAGGAGGCGGAGACTCGCTGCGAAGCAAGCCCGAAGTCGAAGCCACCAGAGCCACCAGAGCGGCTTGCGCGCTCCGCGCGGCACGCCTTTGAGCTGGATCGTGGGGCCCTGCCCCACACCCCGCCAAAGGGCGCGCCCTTTGGAATCCCTCTTATTGGCGAATGCTTAGACCAATCATCACGGTTCACGGCGCTCGATGATGGGGCCCAACAATGCAACGATGCTCAGACGCGCCTCGATGCAACGCTCGCTCGCGCGCTGAAATCGCCCCATTGCCGCGCTGAGCTCCTGCAGCTCCCGTTCACTCGGCGGATCATCGTTCAAACGCTCAGCCAGAGCTTCAAGGGCTTCCTCGCGCTGCTCGACATGACGCGCCAACGCCTCGGACATGGCGCGGCAATCCCTCTGGTGCTGCTCAGCAAGGCTACTCAGCGCTTCGATCTCGACGACGAGCTGCGCCGTGGGCGAAGGCCGACAGGCAAACAACGACAGGCTCAGCACGAGAACAATGGCCGAAATCCCCACTCCACTGCGACGTTGGTGATCATTCGTCATGTGGCACCATCAGCGAAAGACGATGCACTTGTTGCCATCGATCAGGACCCGCTCTTCGAGCACGGCGCGCAACGCTCTGGCGAGCACCGTCTTCTCCACATCTCGCCCGAGACGAACCAGATCTGCCAAGCTGTGGCTGTGGTCCACCCGCATGACATCCTGCTCAATGATGGGGCCAGCATCGAGCTCAGCGGTCACGAAGTGACTCGTCGCGCCAATCAGCTTCACGCCGCGCTCAAAGGCCTGTCGATAGGGACGGGAACCGGCGAAGGAGGGCAAGAAACTGTGGTGGATATTCAGGATGCGCCCAGCAAACCGCTCGCAGACCCAGGCCGGCAAGATCTGCATGAAGCGGGCGAGCACCACCAGCTCGACCTGCTCCTGCTCGAGCAACGAAACAGCCGCCTCGAAGGACTCCGCTTTGGTCTCGGGGCTAAAGGGAATATGTCGGAAGGGCACCCCCAATGCGTCGCAATATTCTCGACATCGCTCATGATTGGAGAGCACACAGGGAAGCTCGAAGGACAGCTCCCCCGTTCTCCAGCGATGCAGCAGATCGACCAAGCAGTGCTCTTCCTTGCTGACCAAGAGGGCCACCCGCTTGGGGCGGCTGCTGTCCCGAACGGAGAACTCCATCTGAAAGCGGCGAGCCAACGGCACGAAGCCTGCGCGAAACTCCTCCAGGCCCAGAGCAAGTGACTCTGCATCGATCACATTGCGCA
>JAVFAO010000501.1:0-4663 GCA_034002465.1 Myxococcota bacterium | reverse complement strand
AGTGATCTGTGCATGAAGGGGCCTCGAGATGCTCGCCGCGAGCTGCCGCAGCTCCGCTCAACTTAGCGCATGCGCCCAGACGCAGGAAGGATGCGCCTCCTCTGCTCCAGGCGCTCCAGGCGCAGCAGCCTTGACCACCGAGAGCCCCCTGCTACCATCGGGGTTCGCCTCGCGCAGCTGCGCTGAGCCGTGCGCGTGCCATCCAACGGCTCGCCGAGCACCATCACGACTATCTAGACAGGACTCACCATGAAGACCATTCGCCCCGAAGACCTCGAAACTTGGGCCAGCTATCTGCTCAATCACTCGCTTGGCGGCATCGGCGCAGAGGATCGCGTCATGCTCAAAGCGGAGCCCATCGCCTGGCCGCTCGTCGAGGTGCTCGAGCGCAAGATCATCGAAGCGGGTGGCATTCCCGATGTCTACCTCTTCGCGCCCAACAACGACCGAGGGCGTGTCTGGTCCGCCGCCATGGCCAAGCTCGGTACCGCGGAGCAGCTCAGTCGCATCCCCGATTGGCACCTCGCTCGTTATGAAAGCATGACTAAGTATATTGAAATACTTGGTTTTTCTGACTCATCTGCCTTTACTGGCGTGCCCCCAGCCCAGGCGCAAGCCGCGCTTGCAGCCGATCGACCCTTCTCGACCATTCGTCTCTCCAAGCCTTGGGTGCTCACCCTCTATCCCACGCAGGCTGGCGCGCAAGCCGAGGGGATGAGCTTCGAGACCTACACCGACTTCATCGTGCGCGCTTCGACCACCGATCCTTCACCCTTGCGTGTGGCCGAGGAAGCGCTCGCTCCCCTCTTCGAGCGCGGAAAGCAGATTCGCATCGAATCGGAGCATCCCGTCGAGCGCCGTCCGCTCAGCCTGAGCATGGACATTAGCCAGAGCATCCCCACGCTCAGCTATGGGCTGCGCAACTTCCCAGACGGGGAGATCTTCACCAGCCCCAACGCCAACAGCGTGGAAGGCGAGATCTTCGTGGATCTGCCGGTGAGCTACGGTGGCCACGAGCTCCAGGGGATTTACCTGCGCTTCGAAGGCGGTCGCATCGTCAGTTACGATGCGCTCCAGGGGCGTGAGCATCTGGCGACCATCATCGAGACCGATGAGGGCTCACATCGCCTCGGCGAGGTCGCTTTGGGGATGAATCCTGGTTTGGAGAAGGTGCTCAAGAACCCGCTCTTCGTGGAGAAGGTAGGGGGGACCCTGCACATCGCCATCGGGGCGAGCTACGAGGGATGTTATGTGGCCGAGCCTGGGAGCGAGGAGGGCAAGGCCAAGCTCGAGGCACTCCGGGCCTCTGGCGTTCTCAACCAGTCGGCGCAGCATGTCGATATCGTCTGTGACTTCCGGCCGGGCGGCGCGGGTCGGAGGGTCTTCATTGACGAGCAAGAACTGGTGGTCTGTGACAAGCTCTGGTGCCTGCCCCACGACTGAAGCGTCCTGTGTCTTCGCCTTGGCCAACGCCTCTCTGAGCGCGTCGAGCAGGGCTCATGTTTCGTCTTCGTGGGGCGCTGCCCACACCCCGCCAAAGGGCTAGCCCTTTGGAATCCTGTTGTTTTCTGTATCGAGCGGTGAACGCGTGAGCGCTTCGACACAGTCAGCAGGCATTCGCCGTGGCCGTCGGCGATGACGGCGAGCTCATTGGCCCAGAGGGTTGCCGTTGGCATCGGTTGAAGGGTTGCCCGTGAGGATCATGATGCCGTCGATGAAGGGCCACAGACCGCCGATGCCGCAGGTGATCCAGGTGACGATGAGCTGAGCGACACCCAGGCCGGTGTAGCCGAGGTAGAAGCGGCCGACGCCGAAAGAGCCCAAGAAAATCTGCAGCAGTCCCGCGACCATACGTGACTTCTGACCGGGAAACGCCACTGCGCCCATGGGGGGCTGCTGCGCGCCGTAGCCGGGCTGCTGCGGTGCTGCGTAGCCGGGCTGGGGGGCAGCGCCTTGCAGCACATTGCCGCATTGGATACAGCGGAAGTTGTTGTCGTCGTTGAGCGTTCCGCAAGCCGGACAGTACATCGTCATCCTCCTCGTCACTCTCAGGCTCTGGTGCGCGAGCCCCGCGTACAATGGCAAAGCCTGAGCCTGCGCGCAAGCAGAGAAGCGTCGACGCCCTCGCGTCCATTCCTGCGCAGCAGGGAGAATAGGCAAACAACTTGGGGGAACAGGCCAAGCGCCCAATCAACAAGAAGTCGCAGCCAGGAGGCGGAGACTCGCTGCGAAGGCAGCCCGAAGGGTGCGTGCCAGGGAAGGCACGCAACAAGTGAGCGGAGCGAGGCACGAGTCAGCGTCTGTCGCGGGCGCATCCGATGCGCGAGCGCAGCGCAGCGAGGGTCTCGCGAGAGCGAATGAATGCAATCGACGCGCATCCCGATGAGGACGAGCTTTTCGGCAGTGTCGACGAGCATTGTGTGGTCGCGGGGCGGCCAGAATGCTGATACAATTCTCTGATCTGGGATGGTGGAGCGCCGCACCCCCTACCGACGGGGAAGAAAAAAAGTGCCCTACCAATCCCCATAACCCACTTGCATTCAGGGAAAGCAAACCTAGACTGTGACGGTGTCAAGGCGAGCCATGCCTGGATTCCCTGGTCATTTGGTGGGATTCAGCGCCTCGCTGTGTTCAATGAAGGAGATCAGAATGCGCGTCAGTCAGAAAGCCGATTACGCTTTGCGGGCCATGTTCCAGCTCGCAAAGATGGACGGGCTTGCTCGCCCTATTCGCACGGCGGAAGTGGCGCAGCAGGAGCGGCTGCCCGAGAAGTTTCTGGAAGGAATTCTGGTGGAGCTGAGAAAGGCTGGCCTCGTGAAGAGCTTGCGTGGCAAGGGTGGGGGGCATCGCCTGAGCCGTCCGGCTAGGGACATCACCATTGGCGATATCTGGAGGGCTGTCGACGGCGATCTTTCCCCGTCGAGTAGTCTCAAATGGGACGAGTCTGCTCGCAACAGCGTGGCTTGTCGGGCTCTGTTGCCGATCTGGCAGACTGTTCACGAAGCGGCGAGCCGCGTGGTCAACGAGATCACCCTCGCCGAGTTTTTGAAGCGTGCAGACGAGTTGAAGACCCCCTCGGACTACAGCATTTAGTGGGGAAGCGCTTTGACGACATGAACACAGCATCACTGTGAGCGCAAGACACCGAGCTCATTGTAGCGGTCATTCTGCCCCAAGGACGCGTTCCCATAGTCCTCTCAACTACTTGAATACAATGCCGCCGAACCCGGCGCGCCAGGAGTTCTCATGCCTCGGATCTATGACGACAACAGCTTATCGATAGGGCGCACACCGCTCGTTCGCCTCAACCGTGTCACCCAAGGTCTCGGTGCGCAGGTCATCGCCAAGATCGAGGGGCGAAACCCTGCATACAGTGTGAAGTGTCGTATCGGTGCCGCGATGATTTGGGAGGCCGAGAAACAGGGCAAGCTCATCCCTGGCTCCCAGCGCGTCAAGGTCATCGAGCCGACCAGTGGCAACACTGGCATCGCCCTCGCCTATGTCTGTGCGGCGCGCAACTATCCCTGCGTGCTCACCATGCCGGAGACCATGTCCGTCGAGCGAAGGCGCATGCTCCGGGCCCTTGGTGCCGAGGTCATCCTCACCGATGGTGCCAAGGGCATGCCTGGTGCCATCGCCAAAGCCGAAGAGCTCGTGGCAGCTGACCCTGCTGGATACTTCATGCCCCAGCAGTTCAAGAACCCGGCGAATCCCAAGATTCATGAGACCACGACCGGACCGGAGATCTGGGAGGATACTGAAGGCAAGGTGGACATCTTCGTGGCTGGCGTCGGCACCGGAGGCACCATCACTGGTGTCTCTCGCTACTTCAAGAAGGTCCGCCAGGCGCCCCTCTACTCGGTCGCGGTGGAACCTACGGCTTCGCCGGTGCTCAGCCAGCTGCGCGCAGGTGAGCCCGTGCAACCGGGGAAGCACCCCATCCAGGGGATCGGGGCTGGTTTCAAGCCCGACGTTCTCGAGCTAGAGCTCGTCGACGAAATCCTTACCGTGACTGGCGACGAAGCCATCGAGATGGCGCAGCGTCTGCATCGGGAAGAGGGCATCACCTGCGGGATCTCCTGTGGAGCCAATGTCGTCGCTGCCTTGCGCATGGCGGCGCGACCCGAGAACGCCGGGAAGACCATCGTCACCGTCCTGCCCGATGCGGGAGAGCGGTACCTGTCCACTGCCCTCTTCCAGAACATTCCGGCATAGAGCGCACGGCGTCAGTGGTTGTGGCCGTGCTGAGTGCCGACAGCGGCACATCAGGCTCCTGAGGGCTGGGCAACGGCGCTGTCGACGTCTTGCGAGCTCTCGGTGGAGTTCGTAGAGTGGCTCCGCCGCCGTTTGGGCGGACCCCACTTGCGCTTTGGCGACCAGCAGGTCCCTCCACCCCTGAGCTGCCCACATGTCGATGAACAGGCGATTGAAAACAATAAGAATCTCGAGCTGCTTGGCGGTGTGCCTGGTCTGTCTGCTGCCCGTGACTTCGGCACAAGCGGCGGATGTCTATTGGCGACTGTTCACCGATGGCGTCGACGAGCTCAGTGTGACGGAGCTCGAGACCCACCTCGCCCTGGTTCTGGGGCGCACCGAGCAGAGGCACCTGAACTCCGAGAAGGCGTTGTCCGAGCGCCTGCGCACGCTGCCGCTGCAGATGCCA
>JAVFAO010000500.1:0-4685 GCA_034002465.1 Myxococcota bacterium | reverse complement strand
GCAAGCCGCTGCACAACGCCATCGTCTGGCAGTGTAGGCGCACGCAGCAGGCCTGTGAGGCGCTGCGCGCTGCTGGCCACGAGGCGCTGATCCAGAGAAAGACTGGGTTGGTCTTGGATCCCTACTACTCGGCGACGAAGGCCGCATGGATTCTGGACCACAGCCAGAGCCGCGCGCGCGCTGAGCGCGGCGAGCTCTGCTTTGGCACCATCGACTGCTTCCTGCTCAATCGTCTGACTGGCGGCGACGTGCACGTCACCGACGTCTCGAACGCCTCCCGCAGCTCGCTGATGGAGCTCGAGAGCTGTGAGTGGGATGAGGAGCTGCTCGAGCTCTTCGACGTACCCTCGGCGATGCTGCCAGAAATCCGAGGAAATGCCGAGATTTACGGACGAACGAAGGGCGTGCCGGGGCTGCCCGATGGAATTCCGATCGGCGGCATGGCGGGCGACCAACAGGCGGCCCTCTTCGGGCAGCTCTGCTTCGACGTGGGCGACGCCAAGTGCACCTTTGGTACAGGTGCCTTTCTGTTGATGAACACAGGCTCCCAGCCGGTTCGCTCGAGCCGCGGGATGCTCAGTACCGTAGGTTGGCGGCTCGGCACGCAGACCACCTACGCCCTCGAAGGCAGCGCCTTCGTGGCGGGGGCGGTGGTGCAGTGGTTGCGCGATGGCCTACAGTTCTTCACCAACGCAGCGGAGATTGAGGCGCTGGCGGCCACGGTGCCCGACAGCGGCGGTGTGGTGGTGGTACCAAGCCTGACAGGCTTGGGTGCGCCGCACTGGAACCCTTCGGCGCGGGGCGTGATCTGGGGGCTGACCCGCGGCAGTGGGCGCGGGCACATCGCCCTCGCCGCGCTGGAGGGCATCGCTCATCAGAATACGGACATCCTGGAGGCGATGAGCGCCGACCTCGGCCACCCATTGGTTTCGCTACGGGTTGATGGAGGTGCAAGCGCCAACAACCTGCTGATGCAGATCCAGAGTGATCTGCTGGGCTGCGCGCTGCTTCGTCCCGAGCTGGTTCAGACCACCGCGTTGGGCGCAGCGATGCTCGCCGGGCTTGGTGCGGGGGTCTACGCTGGGCTTGACGAGTTGGCAGGAGTGTGGCGTGAGGAGCGTCGCTTCTCGCCGCGGGTGGACCCCGAGCGGCGTCGCGCGATGCGCACCCTCTGGGCTGAAGGCCTAGCGCGGGTCTGAGCCTCGAGCACGTTCGATGGGTGGGACCGCCTCTGCCTTCGCGCAGGTAGAGCGCACGCAAGGACTGGGAGCTGGCAGCGCGTTGCAGGTCGAGCTCTGCCTGCCTGCGCTATTGGCCGACCGTTCTTCTGGTTTCGCTGGGTGGTGCAGCGCCGCCTTTCGTTCATCGTGAGAGCTGGTGCGCACTCCACGGGCAAAGCGCTCCTCGTGGAAGCTTTTTTCTCCTCGACAGACACGATAGTGGAAACGACACATGCAGAGCTCAGTCGTCAGCGAAGGGGGCGCGTTGCGTCCGAGAGAGGAGTGGTGGTCTCGTCCATGTGCTTTCTATGGGGCCGCGGCGGCGATCCTGTGCCTGGCTCTGGTGACGAGGGCTATCGCGCTCACTGCTGAGGGCTTCTGGTTTGACGAGCTGTGGATCTGGCGCCAGATGCAGCTCTCGTTTCCTGAGTTGATGCACGACATGGTGTACCAGGACGTGCATCCGCCGCTGTACAACGTCCTGCTCTGGCTCTGGACTCGACTCTTCGGCACGGCTGAGCTGGCGCTGCGCTTGCCCTCTCTGCTCTTTGGGGTGGCGACCGTGGCGGTGCTGATGGCCTGGGCCAAGCGTCTGCGTGGGCCCAGGCTAGCGCTTTGGGTTGGAGTAGTCGCCAGTGTTGGTGAATACGCGGTCTACTACGCCCAGGAGGCCCGCAGCTACAGCTTGATGCTGTTCATCGCTGCTTTGTATACCTATGCCTTCTTCGCATTGCGGGAAGGCGTGCAGTGGCGCAGGATGCTGCTCTTCGTCCTCTCTGGTGTGGGCCTGCTGTATACGCATGTGTTTGGTGGCTTGTTGGTGGCATTCTTTGGTCTGAGCTACCTGCTGCTGCGTTGGCGCAAGCTACACGGGGCCTTTGAGCTGCGGCCCTGGGCCTCGAGCCAGGTTGCCATCGCCTTGGCCTTCGTCCCTTGGTTGCCGTCCATGTTGGAGCAGGCCTCTCGGGTGCAGAGCGGTTTCTGGATCCCGAAGCTCGACCTGCTTTTCTTCGCTCGCTTCTTCGCCAAGTACAATGGAAACGCCTGGCTTGGGGTGTTCGCCGCTGCGCTGCTGCTCTTCCTGGTCGTGGACCTGCTCAGGAAGCGGCGCTCGGCAGCGTCGGACGACGCGCCCCAGACGAGCGCGACGATGTTCTTGGTCTTTGGGGTGGCTTGGTATGCCTTCATGCTCGGTGTGCCCTTCGTGATTTCGGCGTTGGGCCAACCCATCCTCCACGACAAGAGCGCCATCAGCGTTCTGCTGCCCCTCTATGTCTTGCTCGCTTTGGCGATGACCAGGCTCCCTCGCCTGTGGAGCGGACTCGTCCTGCTCGCCTGGGTCGCGCTCAGCCTCTACGCCATCATCTTTGGCAACTACCTAGCCCAGAACCGCGAGGGCTGGCGCGAGATGACCACCGCGGTCGAAAAGGAATACGACGCAGAGAGCGATTTCGTGGTGCTCTACCACCCAGATTACGACTACTTCTACTGCTATCACTACTATCTGGACCCGGCCATCCCCACGCTCGATTTGCTCTGCAAGGGAGACGACTGCTTGGGACCGGTGCAAGCGATGTCGGAGAAAAATGGCAAAAAACGACGCCTTTGGCTTCTCAGGATGAGGGCCAGTGACGACTTTCCAGCGGGACTCGATGGGCGCTGGACGCTGCAGCGCCGGGAGCCGTTCATCAACGGCGTGCTCGACGTGCTCGTGCGCTGAGCGCGCAGCCAATCTGGAGAGCACCATGACCAAGCTCGTGCCTCTGCCGCCTTGCGGCCTCTATCGCACCACCCGCGCCATCGGGAAAGCTCAAGCAATCCCAGCAGCTCAGCTCGTGATGTTTCACAACCACTCCGAGCAAGGCGAGCCCATCGCCCTCTTGCCCGAGCGCAACGTGAACAACCGCTGGCAGTTCGCGAGCAAGGGCTTCCTGCTCGACGATGCCGAAGAAATCGCCTCGCTCGAACCGCTGCCACGAGAGGGCTTCTACGTACTCAAAGAGCACTTCCACGTCGACGCCAAGTCGGTGGTTGCCAAGGGTCAGCTCCTCCAGCTCGGCTACAACCAGCGCGGCGAGGCGATTTTCTTCTTTCCGACGCAGTCGCAGTTGGCCAACGCGCTCGAGTTTCCAGTGCAGGGACTGGGCGTCAGGGCGGAGCTCCTCGAGCTCCTACAAGCTGTGGATTTGCGCGGTGTTTATGTGCCGGAGCCAGCGCCGGCGGTGGTCTGAGCTGAACGCTGTGGCCGTTCGGCGAGCCGCTCACCCCTCTTCGTCATCGCTGGGGCCTCGAGCCAGCGACAATAGCTCATAGTCCTCGCGGCTGTCGAAGCCTTGCGCATCGAAGACCTGTCGTCTGACGTGTAGTGCATGGCCGTGGTGGACCAAGGCTTCGATGTCCTCGCGGTTCCATCCTGAGGGAAACTCGCGGTCCACATTGCTGTCGTTGCCGATTTCGACCCACATGTAGACGCCAAAAGGGAGGTAGCCCAGGTACTCGGAGACCAAGGCAAACGAGCTCAGGCCAGCCTTTTGGGCGGCGTTCTGGAGCGCCTCGAGAATGGCGAGCTGTGTGGGAGACATGGTGGACGACGACGGCGCTGGATCGACCTGAAAACAGAGGGAATACAGAGGCCGCAGTGCTTGGACGGAGGGCAGGCTTCCTCGAGCTGCCCCGTTGTTCAACGATCGAGCGCTCAGCGAGCGTTCGCGACGCAGCGGAAACCGACGTCGGCCGCGTTCTCGCCGGTGTCGCCCAGCGGTACCGGGGTGGCGTCGCGGTCGGCGACCCGCAGCGCGCCGTCGCGGGTCCAGTTGGAGCCGCGGGTGGTGAAGCTGTGCTTGCCACCTGGGGCGAGGTCTGAGGCGCCCTGCTCGACGATGACCCACTCGCTGACGTTGCCTGCCAGGTCGAAGATGGCGTAAGGGGACTGGTCCAGCACCACCGATTTCACGGCTGCGGTGGAGTTTGCGCCGCAGCGCTTGGTGTGGGCGCGGCAGCCGCCGATGCCTTCGGGCTCATCGCCCCAGATGTAGCGGCGGCCGTCGGTGCCGCGGGCTGCTTTCTCCCACTCGTCCTCGGTAGGCAGGCGGAAGCGGTAGCGGCTGTCCTGGGCGGCGCGCCAGGCGCAGAAGTTCTCGGCGCCCTTGGGGCTGATGCAGTTCATTGGGTGCTGCTCTCGTCCTAGGGCACCGTAGTTACAGTGTTGCCTGGCGAGGTCACTGCTCCAGCTTGTGAAGAAGGCACTGGCGCAGAAGCCGTCGTTGACACAGCGCTGGTAAGACGCTACGGTGATTTCTGTTTCGTCCATGTAGAAGTCGGGGAGCTCTCGAATACGCTCGGGCTGCTCGTCGGCTTCACCTTCTCCCGAGGGGCTGCCGAAGGTGGCTTTGCCCTCGGCGACGAGCAACAAGGCGGTCTGGTCGGCGGTGTCGAGGCGTGCCGCGCTCTGGGCGTGTGGTGGCA
>JAVFAO010000499.1:0-4687 GCA_034002465.1 Myxococcota bacterium | reverse complement strand
GCTCTCTGCGCCTCTGCGCCTCTGCGAGAGAATTGCCCCGGTCGCTGCCAGGTGAACTCGACGATACGACTCAGTGCCGCCTGAGGCGGCGGCTCCGTCGGGCTGGCGTCGCAGCCAGTCTCGCCAATGCGGCCACAGCATGCCGTGACCCTACTTCTTTCCCTTGTCCTTCTTCTTGGCCGCGCCGCGCCGCCGCTCGTCCTTGCGACCACGATCCTGCTCGTGCACGCCCTGCTCGAGCTCGTTCTGCTCGTCGAGCAGCGCCTCGGCCTGCGAGGGCCCATCCTTCTCGCCCTCTTCGTCGGGTGGCGGCTCGTCATCCAGGTCGCTGCTGCTCTTGACCGGGTAGAAGAGCGGCTCATCCCGCAGCGCCGAGATCTGACGCCCCAGAAAGTCCATCATCCGCAGCCGCTGCTCGAGCTCCTTCTTGAACTCGTCGATGATGCGCTCGAAGCGATAGAGCAGCCGCTCGATGGCGGGCATGATCTCACGTTGCACCGCCTCCAAGCCTTGGTTCGCGTTGAGCCCAGACTGCTGCATGTCCTGGCTCGCCTTCTGCATCTCGTTCGCAAACTCACCATAGGAACGGTACAACCCCAACATGGTCTGGTGCATCGACTTGAGCCGATCGAGCGAGGCCTCCAGCTCGTCTGAGGCCTCCTTCATGCTCTCCCGCTCGGCGTTGAGCTGCTCTGCCAGCTCCTCGCGCAGCTCAGGCTTCTTGATGCTCCACACATGGTAGTCCTTGACCTGCATCGTCTGAATACGGTCGAAGTGGTCCATGTCCTCCTGCGAGCGCGACAGCAGCCGCTTGGCCTCACCCCACTGCCGCTGGTCCATGTCCATGCCCATGCTCGCCTTGGACTGCTCCAAGATCTGCTGGAGTTGCTCCGTCGACAACTCGAGCTCGCCAAAGGTCTCGAGAAAACTCTCTTGTTTCATGCGTTCCTCACGAAGGTCCGACCTGCAGTCTGACCCATGCCTGAAAACGAAAGCGAATCGAAACGGACGTCAAAGGGCAGAACGTGGGAGAGAGCCCACAACCATGGAGGTGAGTGCTGCCCATCATTCTCGACCACTTCGACATTGCTCGCGCTCTTCGAGCGACTCGATCCTTCCGTTGGTTTGTCCCTGTGGGGCGCTGCCCCACACCCCGCCAAAGGGCTAGCCCTTTGGAATCCCTTCTCTTTTCATGTCGATTGGCGACCACTCTTGGCGCTTTCTTGAACTGCTTCACGTGGGTAGAGCAGAGCCCCACCATCGCATTCTAGTGTCAAAAGCCCGAAGCACCTAGAAGCAAAAACTGAGGCCACCTGGCTCCTGCCGCAGGGCTAGGCCTTCGCGTCAGCCCAGTTGGCGCCGATGCCCACATCGACGGTGAGCGGCACGGCGAGCGCGACGACGCTTTGCATGATCTCTCGCACGAGGGTCGCGACGTCTTCGACCTCCTGTTCGGGGCACTCGAGCAGCAACTCGTCGTGGATTTGAAGCACCAGCCTCGAGCGCAGCCCGCGAGCATCGAGCTCTTCCTGCAGGGAGAGCATCGCGAGCTTGCAGATGTCAGCGGCCGAGCCCTGGATGGGGGTGTTGGCAGCAATGCGCTCGCCGGCTTGGCGGTCCATCGGGCTCTTGGCATAGAGCTCGGGGATGTAGCGCCGACGTCCGAGGATGGTCGAGACGTAGCCCAGCTTCTTGGCCTGCGCAATGGTCTGATCGAGCCATTGTCTGACCTCGGCATAGACCTCGAAATAGCGCGTGATGTAGGCCTTGGCTTTGGCGTGCGGAATGCCGAGTGACAAGGCCAGCGCACGGGGCCCTTGCCCGTAAATGGTCGCAAAATTGACCTGCTTGCCAATGGCGCGCTGCTCCGCAGAGATCAGCTCGGGCATCATGTCGAAGAGCTGACCTGCCGTTCGGGCGTGGACGTCGAGCCCCTTTTGGAAAGCATCGACGAGGCGATGATCTCCGGAGAAGTGGGCGAGCAGGCGGAGCTCGATCTGGCTCCAGTCGGCTGAGATGAGCAGATGTCCTGGGGGGGCGACGAAGGTCCTCCGTATACGAAGTCCCTCTTCGGTTTTGACGGGTGTACGCTGCAGATCGGGGTCGGTGGTGATCAGCCGGCCGGTGCTTGCACCGCCTTGCTGGTAGGTGCAGTGGATACGTTGGCTGCGCGGGTTGACGCAAGCAGGGAGAGCGTCGGTGTAGGTGCTGATGAGCTTGGCGAGCTTGCGGTGCTCGATCAGTCGGGCTGCGATGGGGTGCTTGGGCACGAGCCCTTCGAGGACCTCGATGTCGGTGGAGTAGCCTGTCTTGGTCTTCTTTCCAGCAGGCAGTTTCAGCTCCTCGAAGAGGACCTCGGCGAGCTGCTTGGTGGAGCCGATGTTGAAGGGGTGTCCCGCGAGCTCGTGAATCTCGGTCTCGAGCCGAGCGAGTCGAGCGCCAAGTTCGGTGGAGAGCCGAGCCAAGTCCTCGCCGTCCACGAAGATGCCATCGAGCTCCATGCGGGCGAGGAGCTGAGAGATGGGCAGCTCATGCTGGAAGAGGTGCGCATACTGCTCTCGCTCGTGGAGCAGCGCCTCCAGCTCCGGCCACAACTCGAGCAACACCAAAGCCAAGGTCGCAGAATACGAAGCCAGCTTCTCGATGGGCAGCTCGGAGAGGTACTTCGAGCGGCCAAGAGCGAGCTTCTCGGTGGGGATGGCGCGATGCAGATACTCCTTGGCCAGCTCGCTGAGCTCATGCGGCATGGTCTTGGCCGGATCGAGGAGGAATCCAGCCAGGTAGGCATCACCGTGAACCCCTCGAAGCTCTATCCCCAAGCGCCGAAGCTCGCGCATGAGCTGCTTCGCGTTGTGCACGATTTTGGGTGCCTTGTCTGACGCCAAAAAGTCGGAGAGCGCACGAGGGAGCTGCGCTGCGGTAGCTTCGGCCGGACTGCGCTGCGGTAGCGGCACGAAGAGAGGTGCTGCGCCCTCTCGGGCGAGGGCGAGCCCCAGGAGCTCGGGCTCGGTGGGAAACTGACCGAACTGAAAACAGAAGTGTAACGCGACGGGGGCATCCTCAGGGAGCCAGGCGAGCAGCTCCGATTCGTCCCGGACCAGCGTCGCGTTGGCCTCGGCAGTTTGTTGCTCGATGCGCCTATCGTCCGCGATCAGCGAGTAGAACTCGAGCTCACGGAAGAGCTCGTTGAGCTGGGCCGTCTCAACGGCTGGGAGCTCCAGCGCTTCGAGACTCAGCTCCAGCGGCAAGGCGCAGTTGATGGTGGCGAGTGTTTTGGACAAAAGCGCGATCTCGCGGTGCTCGATGAATCGCTCTTTGGTCTTGCCTTTCAAGGCGTTCACATTGGCGAGCACGCCTTCCAGTGAGCCGTAGGTCTCGAGCAAGGTCTGCGCGGTCTTGGGGCCGACCCCACGGACACCTGGGATGTTGTCGACACTGTCTCCGACCATCGCCAGATAGTCGATCATCTGAGACGGAGGAATGCCCCACTTCAGCTTGGCCAGCTCGGCATCATAGATGACGTCCTTCATCGTATCGAAGAGGCGGATCCGAGGCCCGATGAGCTGGGCAAAGTCTTTGTCTCCAGAGATGATCAAGACCTCGAGCTCGCGCTTTGCTCCGAGCGTTGCAAGGCTTCCAATGATGTCGTCCGCCTCTACCCCAGGAATACGGATGAGCGGAAAGCCGTGCGCCCGTACCAGCCTGTCGATGTGGGGCAGCTGCTGCACGAGCTCGTCTGCCATCTCTGGGCGGTTGGCCTTGTACTCGGCAAAGAGCTCGTTGCGTTCACTCGGGCCTTTGGCATCGAAGACGACGGCACCGTAGCGGGCTTGCTTCCCGGCCAAGAGCTTGCGGAACATCGTGGCAAAGCCGTAGACCGCGTTGGTGGGTAGCCCATCTGAGGTCGAAAACGACGAGGGTATCGCGAAGAAGGCGCGAAAGGTCAGCCAGGAACCGTCAATGAGGACCATTCGCTCAGACGCGGTCATCGTCACTCCTTTGGCGCTCGTTCTGTTGGCGGTCTGAGGCTGGCGGCCACACGCTCAGCGTGCAGCCGCAGCTCGCTCAGTCTTGGCCAGGGCGCGGTCGTCGTGTGCGTCGCTGACGTGGCTCAGCGTTTTGCTCGGGACTTGGCTCCTGAGCAGAAACGTCCACTGGTGCATCTTCCTGCTGACTGCGCCGACTGCGTCGCGGACGCTCGGTGCTCTCCGCAGACTCGGACGCAGCAGGGGCAGCTGATTTCGGTGCCACCGGCTCAGTAGCAGGCACCGCTCGCTCCTCTCGCGCCTGGACCGTAGGTGCGACCGAATCGGCAACCACCAGCTCAGCGGGACGAGGACGAGCGCTGCGCCGACGGCGCGCGGGCTCAGCAGGCGCCACGGAAGCCGCCTTCTCGACGTTCTCCGCAGGGCTGCGTTCGCTGCGCTCGGGGCGTTCACGACGCTCGCTGCGCTCTCGGCGCTCGGGCTCTTCCGTCCGCTCGGGACGCTCGGGACGTTCACGACGCTCGCTGCGCTCGGGACGACGCTCGGGCTCTTCAGTCCGCTCGGGGCGCTCGGGACGTTCACGACGCTCGCTGCGCTCTCGGCGCTCGGGCTCTTCAGTCCGCTCGGGGCGCTCGGGGCGTTCACGACGCTCGGTGCGCTCTCGGCGCTCGGGCTCTTCGGTCCGCTCGGGACGCTCGGGG
>JAVFAO010000498.1:0-4698 GCA_034002465.1 Myxococcota bacterium | reverse complement strand
AGAGGTACTTCAGGGCGAGCTGGGGATAGGCCTCTCGCGCCGCCACGTCTAGGGTCTTGGCCTCGACCTCCTCGTAGGAGACATGCACCCGCGCGTTGTCGTCGGGATTCCACACGGACAAGGTCAACTCCCAGAGCCCCTTCTCGAGCTGAGAAGCCTCGACCACGAGCAGATGCTCGACGAAGACCCGGCGCGCTGCCATGAGCTGGCATTCTCGCTCGACCTCACGCGAGACCCCGACATCATCGCGACACTCTGCATAGATACTGTCTCTGTCGGAGCTCCCCGCAAAGGCTACCTCACCCGATTCGGTGACCACCGAGATGAAACGCGTCGACCCCTCCTCCAGGGTCTGCGCCGTCTTCTTGTCGCCAGCGAAGCGAATGAAGACTCGCCCCTCCTGAGCCATCGCCAATCCAGGGAGCGCAAGGCTGCCAAGCAGCAGCGCGGCAACAGTGAAGCTTTCGATTGCTCTCATGACCCCTTCTCCGTGGCTTGCCCACCACCCTACGTGCTCTGACCCTGTGTCGCTGATGCCCCTCGCAACCAGGTCGCGCTCGCGTCAACGACCACCAAGTCGCAGAGGCTATCGACGCTGAGAGGCGCCGCTTTCTTCTGCGCCTCCTGCAACGCGCCCCAGAACGATGCCAGCCCAGCAACGACTTGGCAACGCCTAGCTTACGAGCTTGGTAGAGCTTCTCTCTGTCTCGGCTCAGTGCGGCGCCCTGTGACAGTGGGCTGGCAAACACCTGCGCGCCAGGATGTGACGAAGGGCCTGATGATAAAATGCCACTTGCACTCGCTTCAACTGGATGCATGTTCTAAATGGTCGACATTCGAAGGTGGTCGACACTCACCATCGTGAAGCAATGCAAGCACCACTTTCGACCCATAGGAGCAAGCCATGAAAATCCTCATCCCCTTCTACTCCACGTACGGTCACGTCTATCACCTCGCTCGCGCCGTCGCAGAAGGCGTGGAGCGCGTTGAGGGGGCAGAAGCGCTGCTGCGCCGCGTTCCCGAGACCTTGTCCGCCGAGATCCTCACCAAGATGGGCGCGCTCGAAGCCCAAAAAGCCTTCGCCGACGTGCCTTTGGCCCAGGTCGACGAGCTCGCCGAGGCCGACGCCATCATCTTTGGCACGCCCACCCGCTTCGGGAACATGGCCGCACAGATGCGCGCCTTCCTCGACGCCACCGGACAGCTCTGGATGCAGGGCAAGCTCATCGGCAAGCCAGGCTCGGTCTTCGTCAGTACCGCAACCCAACACGGTGGCCACGAGTCGACGGTGCTCTCCTTCCACACCACCCTGCTGCACCACGGCATGCTCATTGTCGGTCTGCCCTACGCCTACCAAGGCCAGACCAGCATCGACGAGATCACCGGCTGCTCGCCCTACGGCGCGGGCACCATCGCTGGCGGTATGGGGCAGCGGCTGCCCAGTGAGCTCGAGCTCGAGGGCGCTCGCTTCCAAGGCGAGCACGTGGCCAAGCTGACCGCCAAGCTCGTGGCCTAATTTTTTTGTTGATTGGGCACTTGGCCTGTTCCCCAAGCTTTTGTTGATTGGGCACTTGGCCTGTTCCCCAAGCTTTTGTTGATTGGGCACTTGGCCTGATCCCCAAGCTTTTGTTGATTGGGCACTTGGCCTGTTCCCATCCCTCTGCGCAGGCGGGTTGAACCGCAGAGACCGCAGAGGAGAGCAATGCTGCAGCGTCAGCGCGCTTGGTTGGTGTGTGCGTTGGCGCGTTGGTGCAGTCGAACGCTCGGCACCAGGTGCTGTGCAAACGCCACAAACACCTGACCCGGCAGGAAGTGGGTGGCCTCTGGGAGATCGGTTGGGTGCGAGTAGCGCCGCGTCCAGGGGTCGTCCCCGTCCCAGTAATAGTAGTGCTCGAGGTCACGAAAGCAGACCACCAGTGGCCGCCGTCGCCCTTCGAGCTGCAGCAAGATCGCGGGCTGATACCCACTCGCAAAGCGCGTCGACACCAAAAAATAGCCGTGACGCCGGGGAGGATAGTCCGCCGTCAGGCTGACCGAGAGCTTGCCGCCACGCCCGGTCAGACGCCACTCTGAACCGTCGATGAGCAAGCGGTAGCTCGGGGTCGCGAGAAGGTGAAGCACGACAAACACCAGTGCCGCTGCCACCAGGCCCAAGCTCATGACGCCATCTCGCCACATGGGGGATGCCGCAAACAAGCCAAACGCCAGAACAGTGAAGAGCGCCAAGCTGAGCATCGCAGCCAACACCGGCAGCACCGTCGCCGACGGTAGGAATCGATTCGGTGAGAGAACGAATTGCTGAGCCATCTCGCTACTTCCAAACGCAGTGGTCCTTGGGGAATGCTTCAACCGCCTCGACCCTCAGGCCCTCTTCGATGTCCAGGTGAAGCGTATCCATTCAACCGCAGAGCTTCTCGAGACGCTGCAACCATTCGCCGAAGTGTGTGCACTTCCGACGAAGTGTCGACACCCCGATCTTGCTCGTGATCAACGCCCCTGCCGTCGCCTTGTTGCCTTCATACTCTGGGAGCTCAGCGATGATCCGCTTGGAGGGGGCGGTTGCCGCGCCATCGTCAATCAGTTCAGGGTTGCCCCCTTCTCTGGCAACCATCTCCACGAGCCGCGCAATCTGAGCTTCGTGCTCGAGGTACTCCCAATCGAGCTGCTGGGGGTCCGCCAGGATGAGCGCCTCAAATTCATGCAGTTGGAAGTAGGGAAAGAAGCGCTGGTCGTCGAGCTCGTTCCTGATGTCTGCTTGAAGTGCCGCCTCCAACACGGCAACCCGACGATACGGGTCCAGCTCTCTGTTCGCCTCGGCGTGGCCAGGAAAATCAGAAGGTAGTGCATAGAGGTCGAACATGGTCGTGAAGCGAGCGTCGGCTTTCTGGTCCTCTTTCATCCAGGCACAGAGGTCCTTCTTCACTGTCGCATAGGCAGCCGTGCGACGGAATCCGCCGCGATATTCGCGTCCATTGTGCTTGTCTTTGCTTGTCAGAACCGCCCGCGCGTCTGCAAAAACGGAGCTGTGGGCAAGGTGAGGCAAGAGCACACCCTTTACGAAATTCTGTTCCGTCTGGCCTTCCACGGTGAGGTGCAGGCGGATCATGGCTGACCTCCGAGCACGTTCTTCTCCCAGAGTTCGCTGAGGCAATAGCGCTCCAACCACTCGCTCAACAAGGCAGGGTCGAGACGACGAAAGACAGTTCGGGGCTTGACGGCATCCCTCTCGACGATGACGACCTGTTCGGCAGCGAACTCATCGACCAGCCGCGGTGACTGTGTGGCCAAGATGACTTGGGAGCTGACGGCTGCTGCTTTCACCATGCCGGCGAGCGAAGCAATCGCGGACGGATGCAGGCCGAGCTCTGGCTCATCGACGATGATCACCTTCGGACGCAGCTCTGGCGGCTGCAAGAAGAGTGCGGTCAGGGCCATGAAGCGCAGTGCGCCGTCGGACAATTGATGCGGGCCGAAGAGATGGTCAGAGTCCCTCTCGTGCCAGTTCAGCCGAACATAGCGCTCGTTGTCGGTCATGCCACTGAGCTCGAAGTCACCGAACTGGGGGGTCATCTGTCGCACGCGACGAATGATGCGATCATAGTACTTGTGGCCGTCGGGACGCTTGGACAGCGCGCGGAGAAATGCGGCCAGGTTTCCGCCATCACTCCTCAGGTAGCGCGCATCGTCGACATAGCCTTCAGAGCGGATCTTGGCCGTTGCAGAGGTGTCGTGGAACTGAAAGACCCTGCAGCCAGAGAGCAGTGCCAGAGCAACTGCGCAGGTCTTGTCGCCCGTCTGGGCCTGCTCGATGAGTTGCGACTCCTTGCTCCCACCACCGAGCTTGCGAAGCTGTGGCGCAGGCAGACGGTTGAGCTGGTAGGTCACCGTCTCATCCAGGAAAAACAGCCTGTTCGTCGCATCGCGTTGGAGCCTGAAGGCGTATTCGTTTGTGGCGTTGTCGTCTTCGAACTGCAAACGAGCCGAGAGCTCAGAGGTGGTTTTCGCGCCAAAATACAGGAGCGAATCAGCGAAGCCTTGCGTCGCGACATACTGCTGTAGGCCACCGCTTGTCATGTAGTTGAGCATCCGCAAAAATGAGACGAGGTTGCTCTTTCCGGCTCCGTTTGCACCCAAGAGGACGGTAATGGGGCCAAGGTCGAGCGACTGGCCTTCACCATCGATTGACTTGAACCCGCGAATCTCCAGGCTCTTCAGTCTCGCCATCAGTCTGTCTCCCGTTGCAGTCACTCGCTCTCGGGCATCGACCTCGCGGCAGCAGCAATTCCTGCGGAATGCCGCGAGGATGCGTGCCCTTTGCTCACTTTCGATTGCCTCGTTCGCCGCCATGAACGGGCTTGAAAAGGCGAAGCCCGGAGGCGGAGACTCGCTGCGAAGGCAGCCCGAAGGGTGCGTGCCAGGGATGGCACGCAACAACTCAGCCCAGCATAGTCGGTCCTTCTCTGCGTGACGAGCAAGTCGTCTTTTTCGGAAGAAATTGCTGGCGCTGCGAGGGGGCTCGCGAGAGCGACCGAATGCAAACAACTTGGGAAAACAGGACAAGCGCCCAATCAACAAGAAGTAGGGGACATCGCTAATGTTTTGTCAAACTCTTTTTCGGCGTAGATGACGCCGAGCCGCGCCGATCCTGGGGCTCCGTTGATTTCACGGAGATAGGCCACGATCGTTTGCTTGCGCGGG
>JAVFAO010000497.1:0-4704 GCA_034002465.1 Myxococcota bacterium | reverse complement strand
CGTTGGGCACGAGCGGGTTTTTATGCGGGCGCGATGAATCGCTCCCGTACGAAGCTGTTGCGTGAGCTTCCGTGGGGGTCTGCAGAAACGACCGCTTGATTGTCTTCAAGGAACCTGAAATCCCGGAGCCCATTAGGGATTGCACCGAAGTGGGTTGCCCCGCCAAGCGAGGAAAGGCTGGAGCGGGCAGACGCGAGCGAAAGACAGGGGTCCGAGCGCGATGCTTCGGTTGACCTTGGATGTTGGCAGCTCGCGCGAAGGGGTGAGTCGTTGCTCGCGAACGAAGGCGCGAGATTTGACGTCGTGTGTAGATGATTGAGCGTTTGCTGCCGAGGATATCAATACTCGTTCTGATTGGAGCCCTAGATTCGATTCGGGGACCGGATTCTTCTCAACGCCTTGAGTAAGTTTCAATTCGAAGACCTTATTGTGGTCAGCTATTTGATTGTTTTTCATCCATGATGAGGCATTTCTTTAGCCCCAGGAAGGGATTGTTCTTCGGTTGAACTGAATGGCTGCAATATGGTAGCTCGAAAAGCGGTCCTTGGACCGCTCATTCGTGAAGCTCGAACACTTCGAGACGGTCCTTGGACTGAATGTTCCGAAGTCTGTCATGTTTTTTTCAGCGCTTGCAGTGAAATCGCAGCAAGGTGTTGAGCGCTGAGCGCCGCTTGGACTGGGGCAGGGTCAAGGTGTTGAGCACTGAGCGCCGCTTGGACTGGGGCAGATTGGGACACAGTTGGCTTGCTTCACAAGATGGCAAAGCTGCCGCGAAGCAGGCCGAGGCAGAGACTGGACAAGATGTCGAACAACACGGGAATACGCATCACTTCGCGACTCCCCCCCATCCATCGATGGAGAAGTGGTTGGGGGTGAGGTCTGAAAATGCTGCGCGAATACAGCGTCGGCGTCGTGTACGTTCGCGGATGTATGCAGAAATCCGGGGAGGGCGGACACGCAGGTCCGCCCCTACAAGTAGATATTGCGCATGACTTTCAATCGCTTATGGGTGATGCGCATCACGTGGGCAAAGGGCTTTGCCCTTTGGAATCCCCTTCTGTTGGCCAAACGAGGGCTTGCGCGCCAGCCCGACATCACCGATCCTCTGCTGGAACGCGCCAAAGCGCGAGGAGCAATGCACCGAGCAGCACAACCCCATCGCCACCCTCCCCTCATCCCACTCTGGCTTGCCTGCCAAGCCATCCTCCTCGCCATCCCCCTCCCCGCCTGCTCCAACGACACCACACCGCCCAAACGCCCCGCCTTCCTCCTCGACGAACATCACCCCCGCCAAACATCCACCACCTGGCCACGGGTGCCCTCACACGCCGAACAAGAGGCCCTCGCCAATAGCGACAACCTTCTAGCACCCGATCCCTACCCACTGCGCTCTCCAGCTGCCCGGAACGGCGGCGTGCTCCGACGCGGGACCCAATGGAGCCTCCCCAACGACTACCTCTGGGTCACCCAAAACTACACCACCGTCGTCGAGCTCAACCGCTTCGTCATGGAACCCCTCGGACGCCGACACGTCGACGATCCGCAAAGCTACGCTCCAGCTGCCGCCATCGCCATCAGCCGCAGCAACGACGGTAAATCCTACACCGTGCACCTGCGACCCGGTCAGTTCTGGGCCGTACCCCCCCTCGATGCACGCCTCCCTCCCTGGTCAGGTGACCCCTACCGCGTCATGCCCCTGACTTCGGCCGACTACGCCTTCGCTGTCGAGATGTTCAAAGACCCCCGCGTCCGCGGCGCCGCCCACCTGCGCGCGTGGTACAGTGAGCTCGAAAGCATCGAGGTCTTGGACCCCCTCAGCTTTCGCCTGCGCTGGCGTCAGCCCGGCTTCGCTGCCATGCTCTGGACCATGGAGCTGCTCCCCTTGCCAGAACACCTCTATGCCTTCGATCAAAACGGCTTTCGTTACGACGATCCCGCCGTGCACCTCGAAGATCACTGGTTTCGTTGGCCCATCGGGACAGGTCCCTACAAACTCACTGCACTGCGTGACTCCCTGCTTCGCTTCGAACGCTTCGAGCACTACCAAGGCCCTGAGCCCGCCCTCGACGCCATCGAAATCATCGCCCTGCCCGACAAAGACCTGCTCGCCCAGCTCGAAGCCGACGAGCTCGAACTGATCGAGCTCACTCCCCGAGATTGGGCCGAGAAGCTCGCCATGCCCCCAGCCAATAGCCCTCTGCGGCGCCAGCAAATCCACGTGCAGCGCGTCCACACCCTCGTCTACGACTATCTGGCCTGGAACCTTTGGGCAGGCGACTGCCAGGACAAACGCGTGCGCTGGGCCCTCGCTCACGCCGTCGACAAAGAGCGCCTCCAACGTGAGGTCTTCTTTGGACTCGCTATCCCCAGTAACGGACCATACTCTTCGATGACTCCCTTCGTCGATCCCGAGACAACACCCATCGCGTATGACCCGCGCCGCGCCTCCGAATTGCTCGAAGATGCGGGCTATCGCGACCGTGACGGCGACGGGTGGCGCGAGGACGCTCGAGGCGAAGCGCTGCAGATTCGGCTGTTGGCCTATGGAGATGCTGCGTCTGGACGCTTCTTCAATCCGATGTGGGCGGAGCTGCTCTACTACATCGCTCAGGATTGGAGCGCATTGGGCGTGCAGCTGCAGCTCAACCTGCTCGATCACGATGCTTTCGAACGTGCCCAAAGCCTCGGCGCGTACGATGCCTATGTAGGGGGCTGGGGGCACTTCTGGGAGGATGATCCATACGAACTCTGGCATTCGAGCCAGACGCGCGATGGGGGTGCGAACCGCAACGGCTATCGTAGCCGTGAGGCGGATCGGCTGATCGAGTCCATTCGAGCTGAGTCTGATCCGGCAGTGAGGCTCGATTTGCATCGGCGATTGGACCGGGTCATCCGAAATGACCAGCCCTACCTGTTCCTATTCGAACAGACCTCGACCTTTGCTTGGCGCTCGGAGCTGCGTGGGGTGCGATTTCAGAGCGCACCGCCGAGCTGGTTTGCGCAGGCATGGTGGCTCGATTCGCCGATCATCCCCTAAATAAAGGGATTCCAAAGGGCTTCGCCCTTTGGCGGGGTGTGGGGCAGAGCCCCACGAAGGGCGAGCCGCGCGTAGCGCGCAAGCCCCCCCGGCGAGCCGCGCAAGCCATCCGGCGGGCGAGCCGCGCGCAGCGCGCAAGCCATCCGACGGGCGAGCCGCGCGTAGCGCGCAAGCCATCCGACGGGCGAGCCGCGCGTAGCGCGCAAGCCCCACCCCCGCGGCGAGCCGCGCGCAGCGCGCAAGCCATCCCAAGCCCACCTCGGCGAGCCGCGCGCAGCGCGCAAGCCATCCCAAGCCCACCTCGGCGAACCACGCACAGCGCGCAAGCTATCCCAAGCCCACCCCGGCGAGCCGCGCGCAGCGCGCAAGCCATCCCAAGCCCACCCCGGCGGTCAAGCCAGTCGGTCTATCACTGCGCCAACAATAGGTGTTCCAAAAGCGCGCAGCAGCTCGCTCCGCGAAAGTGAGCTACACCGACGGCGCGTCTTCTCGTGGACGGTTTGCGTTCACGTCCCAGTACGGCGAGAGCTTTCGCAAATTGGCGACCACCTCGGGCATCACCTGGATCACCTTGTCCACGTCTTCGTCCGTATTGAAACGGCTCAAACTGAAGCGAATCGAGCCATGCACCGCCGTGAACGGCACCTGCATTGCGCGCAACACGTGCGAAGGCTCGAGGGAGCCCGAGGTGCACGCTGAGCCACTGGAAGCGCAGATCTCTGCATCAGAGAGCTGATAGAGGATGCCTTCGCCCTCAATGTAATGGCAGGAGATGTTCAAAGTGTTGGGCAAGCGCTCCGCCTCGTGACCATTCACCTCGACATTGGGGATGCGCTCGAGCAGCGCCGCCTCTAGACGGTCACGCATCCTCCGCACCCGCTCTTCGTCAGACACCGAGGCGAGCTCACAAGCCTTGGCCAGCGACACGACGAAAGCTACGTTTTCCGTGCCGGCGCGACGCCCCGCCTCCTGATGGCCGCCAATCAGCAATGGGCGCAGTCGCGTGCCGCGGCGAATGTAGAGCGCGCCGATGCCTTTGGGCGCATGCAGCTTGTGCCCAGAGAACGAGAGCAGGTCCACGTCTCGCAGCTCGCCGCGCAGGTCGAGCTTCAGTTTGCCCGCCGTTTGGGTTGCATCCGTGTGGAAAAGGATGGAGGGATCGGTTTCCTTGGTGATGCGGGCAAGCTCTCTGATGGGGAAGACCACGCCTGTCTCATTGTTGGCGTGCATGATGCTCACCAAGAGCGTGTCGGGACGTAGAGCGCGGACGAAATCCGCGGTCTTCAGTCGGCCCTGGCGATCGACCGGCAAGAAGTCCAGCTCATAGCCTTGGCGCTGCAGGTCCTTGCACAGCTCGAGCACCGCAGGGTGTTCGACCGAGGTGGTGATGATGTGGCGACGGCTCGGCTGCGCGTGAGCCACGCCCAAGATGGCCGTGGAGTTGGACTCGGTGGCGCAGGAAGTGAAGAGCAGCTCGTCGGCGTGGGCGGCGCCCAGGAAACGGGCAATGCTCTTGCGCGACTGCTCGAGAGCGCTCGCCACCGCTCGTGCTGGCTCGTACATCGAGCTGGGATTGAAGTACTGACTGCTCAAAAAGGGCAGCATCGCCTCGACCACCGCTGGATCGAGCGGCGTGGTGGCGTTGTTGTCGAGATAGCCGAGATGAA
>JAVFAO010000496.1:0-4776 GCA_034002465.1 Myxococcota bacterium | reverse complement strand
TAGGCGTCGAATCGGAATATCGCTGGGCAGCGTATCTCCATACTGATGGAAGAGCCACCCGTCGTATTCGTAGACGGTAATGAACTCGAGGACCGAACCAAGCTCGACGAGGGGAAACTGGAAGCCGATGTGGGACTCGGTGTGGCGCAGGTCGTCCATGCTCAGCTCCCTCACCTCACCGCTGGGGGAGATGCTGCGCGCTTGGAACTGGACGAGCTCTCCATGGGGACGGAACTCGACGATTTGGTCAGCGTACCTGAGGCCGTCCTCCTGGAGCACGCGGTAGACCCGATGCTCGCTGATTCGTGTGAGCCAGTCGCTGTAGAGCGAGCTGGTGTAGATCGAGCTCTTCCAGAGCAGGATTTCCGCTGGCGCCTCGGCATCGTTGCCAGCGATCATCTCGAGGGTCTCCCGTTCGGCCCAGTCCCAACGCGGCGCGCTGGCGCAGGCAGACAGAAGCACTACCCATAGCACCGACGAGTACAGCACCCAAGCGGGCTGAGTCGTGTTCGTGGCTGAGCTCACTGGCCTTTCTCCCCTTCGTTCGTGGCCGCCTGCTCCTTCGTGGCCGCGCTGCGCAGCAACACTGGGCTCAGCTCGACACTGCGCACCAAGCTCCCGTAGCTCTTCAAGCTCTCGTAGTGTTCAGCCTCGAGCACGCTGAGCTTTCGCTGCCATTGGCGTTCGAGGACGAGCGCGTCGTGCGGGAGCTGCTCGAGCTCCTCACTGAGCTCAGCCGCCCGCTCGGCATCGAGATTGGAGTAGCTCAAGCGGTAGCTCGCGAAGTCCGTTTGCGATTGGAAGTCGTAAGCGTCGATGGGCTGGAAGGCGTCATCCAAAGCAATGACGAGGGTTTCGCTGGCGCTGATGGGGGGGCCCAAGGCGATGTCGTTGTGGCGCTCGGCCTCGGGCCAGACAGGTTGACTGTCGATCAGCAGGTCATACGCGCTCAGCGAGCGAAAGCTGCTGCCGCTTGCATGGCCCTCGCCGCTCTGCTGCAGACTGAGGTAGCTCAGGACCAGCTTGCCACGCAGGACGAGCGGGACATAGGGGTCGTCGAGACCCTCCACGGTCAGCGCGCTGAGCTCGCGCTCGACGACATTGGTCTGGAAGCGCACGGCGTCCTCTTGCGGCGCTCCCGGAGCCACCCGACGCAGCCTGGCCCGCGTGTTGTGCGCAGGGACGCCGCTGAGACGCAGCACGAAATCGCCGCTGACGGTGCCGTCTTTTGAGATACGGAGATTGGCGTAGAGCCGCTGCTGGTTCTCTTCGGCGGTGCTCTGCGGCAGGACGATGAGCTGTTCGCCGTCCTCGCTCAAGCGCAGCGCGCTGGCACCCTGGTCCATCACGGGAAGCTCTCCGAGTGGCGAAGCCTTTGAGGTGGGGTCCATGAAGAGCGGGCCGTCCTCAGTATCGATGCTCAGGATGGCATGGTTGAAGGCCATCGTACCTTGCACTGGAGACGCGGTAGGACTGATGCCAGCGTGAGCGTAGACCAGCACGGGCCGGCTCTCAATGCCTGCATGCCGCAACATGGCGGCGAGCAGGGTCGCCTTGTCCTTACAGTCACCATAGCCAACGGCGAAGATTTGCGCGGCTTGATGGGGCAGCCAGCGGCCCTCACCAAACTCCAGAGCGACGTATTCGATTTCGTCGCGAACCCAATCATAGAGCCGGCGAACGCGGTCCATGCGATCGTTGGCGCCAGCAAGCAAGCTGTCGACCTGTGCCCGAATGGCGTCGTCGGCTTGGCTTTGGCCGAGGTAACGTGGGTACCAATAGGCAGAGAGCTGTGCCCACGTGGCCAGGCCTTCGACCGCTTTCCCGTCCTCCGTCCAGTGGCTGAGGCGTGCATACACCCGGGGCAGCCGCGCGGCGCCACCCTGATAGCGTTCGAGCTTGTGGGCGGGGAGCTCGCGGGCGTGGAAGCGAAGCACTCGCTCACCACGGAGCTCGCTCTCGCTGGGCGGCTCCAGGCTGGGGTCGGCGTCCCAAGCCACTTCCCAGTTCTTGGGGAAGCGGACAGTGAGGCTCGACTCTCTCACCGGCACCCAGTCTCCAAAGTAGTGCGTGACGCCAAGAATCCGCAGGTCGTGCTTGCGAATCACGTACTCCCACTCCACGACCGAACCGGGGACCACCGTGGGGAGGTCGACAAAGAGCCGCTTGGTATCCGAGTAGAGCTCCAAGTATTGATGATGGGGCTTCAGGTCTTCTGCATCGTAGCAGGTCTCGCTGCCATCGGGCGTGAGCACCCGAGCTTGGAAAGAGAGCAGCTCCATGTAGCTGTCGGCGAGGGTGAGGTGGATGCGGCCCCAGCGGTCGATGCCCGCAGCGGTGTTGACATAAACCTGTACGTGGGCTCGAGTATCGGCAACCGCCTTGCCGCTGCTGGGCTCGGGCAGGAGGCGTACCTCCGTCCGGTCGAAGAGCAGCACCGCTTCGTGGTCGGCGCTCTCTTTGGAAGGTAGCGTTGAGCGGTCGATGGCGGGCCAGTGGCTGCTCGTGCACGCGCTGAATACCGCGACAACGGCCACCAAGAGAAGACTTGGTCGATTCATGAGATCCCCAGAACGCACGGAGCACCGAGACACATTCGGCATCGTATTCGACTGCGCTGGGCTTGTCGAGCTGTCCGCAGACAAAGCAGACAAAGCAGACAAAGCAGACAAACCGTCGGGCCACCGCATGCTGTGGCCGGAATGCTTGGGGGAACAGGCCAAGCGCCCAATCGGCGGTAGGGGCGACCCTTGTGCTCGCCCTCCACGGATTCTGCATTGACTCCAGGAGTCGAGGGAACAGGCCAAGCGCCCAATCGACAAGAAAATGAACTCCCGGAGTGAGATCATGCGCTTGCTCGGGTTCATGCGCTTGCTCGGGTTCTCACGCAGAGGCGCAGAGACGCAAAGAGGGGGAGTACGAGATCATGCGCTTGCTCGGGTTCATGCGCTTGCTCGGGTTCTCACGCAGAGGCGCAGAGGCGCAGAGGCGCAAAGAGGGGGAGTACGAGATCATGCGCTTGCTCGGGGTCATGCGCTTGCTCGGGTTCTCACGCAGAGGCGCAGAGGCGCAAAGAGGGGGAGTACGAGATCATGCGCTTGCTCGGGTTCATGCGCTTGCTCGGGTTCTCACGCAGAGGCGCAGAGGCGCAGAGGCGCAAGGGGGGGAGTACGAGATCATGCGCTTGCTCGGGTTCATGCGCTTGCTCGGGTTCATGCGCTTGCTCGGGGTCATGCGCTTGCTCGGGTTCTCACGCAGAGGCGCAGAGGCGCAAGGGGGGGAGTACGAGATCATGCGCTAGCTCGGGGTCATGCGCTTGCTCGGGTTTTCACGCAAAGGCGCAGAGGCGCAGAGGCGCAAAGAGGGGGAGTACGAGATCATGCGCTTGCTCGGGGTCATGCGCTTGCTCGGGTTCTCACGCAGAGGCGCAGAGGCGCAGAGGCGCAGGGAGGGGAAGACGGGATCATGCGCGAAGATGGTAAGGCGCGCGCTTCGAGAGTATGGTTCGCCCGCTTGGAACGCGACCGTTGTCCAAGCCTGACCTTTCGACAGCGAGCGCGAGATGCAGCGACACCTTGGTATCGATATTGGTTCCCGAGCTTTCAACGCCGTCGTCATCGACACTGACGAGGCGCACGGACTCGCCTTCGAGATCGTCGAGGCCTTGTCTCGGCCCATCGCCGGCGATTTGACGTCCTGTTGGAACGAGGCCCTCGCCCTGAGCCAGCGACATGGCTGCCACCACTTCGGCGTCACCCACAGCGGCGCCACCAGCGGGCGCCTGCTCGACAACACCCTCTGCAGCATCCATGGGGCCGCCAAGCTGCTGCCCGAGTGCCGCAGCATCTTCAGCATCGGTGCGCAGAGCTTCTTTCTCTACATCTTCGACGAGCGCGGCGGCTACCACGAGCACGTGGGCAACCCGCCCTGCGCCGCCGGCACGGGCGCCTTTCTCGAACAACAGGCAGAGCGCCTCGGCTTCGACGCCGAGGAGCTCAGCCGCCGCGCCGCCGCCTACCAAGGGCCCGTCCCCAGCATCGCCACCCGCTGTGCGGTCTTCGCCAAGACCGACATCATCCACCGCATGCAGGAAGGCTTCGGCGTCGACGCGATCTGCGCAGGACTCTGCGAAGGCGTCGCCAAGACCGTGCTCGACTCCCTGCTCAAAGGCCGCGTACTGCCCACCGCCATTGGCGTCGTGGGCGGCGTCGCCGCCAACGCGCGGCTCTGCGACGCCATCGAGGCCGAGCTCGGCCTGCCCCTGCAGCGACCCAAGCTGCCCTGGATGGCCACCGCGCTAGGCGCTGCGCTGCTCGGGCGACTCGACACCCTGGATTCCAGCCTCGAGACGCTGCTGCCCCATCAGCGGCGCGAGCGCCGCCCTCCCCTGCTCCGCGACAGCAGCATCCCCGCCAACCCCAGCACCGAGCTCGACGGCGTCGAGCTCGAGCTCGCCGACGAGGACCTGCTCCAAGCCTGCACGCGCGCTACCCTCGGCGTCGATGTCGGCTCCACCTCCACCAAAGCCGCCCTGCTCGATGAGCAAGGGCGGCTGCTCGTCGGCCTCTACACCGCCACCCGCGGCGAGCCCCTGCAGACCGTCTCCAGACTCTTCAACACCCTGAATAGAGCGTGGCCAGCTTGGCGCGACAAGCTCTCTGCCTGCGCTTGCACTGGCTCCGGGCGCGCCCTCGTTCGCCGCGTCTTCTCCATGGACGCCGAGCTCGACGAGATCAGCGCCCACGCCCTCGCCGCCAGCGCCTTCTGCCCAGAGGC
>JAVFAO010000495.1:0-4798 GCA_034002465.1 Myxococcota bacterium | reverse complement strand
CGCCCGCCGCGTTGCCTGCGCCGGGCACAGTGGGACTGGCGCTACCGTCAGCCTTGGCCGTGCTCGCGACGGGGCACACGGCCTCGCCACCAGCGCCACCGTGGGTGTTGCTGTTGCCGCCGGTTGGCAACGGGCAACTAAAGGTGGCACCCGCACCGGCTGCTCGGGTGGTGCCAGGGACGCAGAACAGGTTGGGGCTGCCCAGGTCTTGCACCGAGATCGGACGCAGACCGTTTTGGCCCGCTGCGCCAGGCGAGCTGCCTTCGGCACCGTCGCTTCCGCGGTTGCCGCTCGCGCCATTCCCCGCAACCACGATGTTGTTGCTGAAGATCAGCGCGTTGCCCGTGTTGTGCACATAGACCGTGTAGCTGCTGGCGCCTTCGACGACCGCGTCGGCACCGACCACGGTGAAGCCGTCGAAGATGGTGGGAGCGCTCAGCGAGAAGGCGTTCACCGCGCCGGGCATGGCCACGGTGGGCGCGGCTCCGAACACCGCCGTCTCGTTGCCCACCGGGTTGTGAACCCGGAAGTCAGTGCTGTAGCCGCCGTAGACGTGCACGCCGCTGGCCAGGGTGAGGGACTCCTCGTAGATGCCGTTCGCCACGAAGACGTGGTCGAGCAGGTCGGCCGGATCCGCCGCAGCCAGCTCGATACCCTTCGAGATGCTGCGCACTGGGCGCAGGATGTGGCCGTCATTGCTGTCCGAACCCGAGAGCGAGACGAAGACACCGCGGATAAGCTCACCGTCGATGCTGTCGCAGTTGGCGTCCTGACCCAGCGCATCGGGCTGGTCCGAATCGGAGAGGCGCTGGCACTCGCAGCCATTGGCGGTGGTACCGTCGACGTCGAAGTAGCCGCCATCGCAGACCAGCGCACACTGCGGGCTGCCGCTCGCCGTCGAGCAGGCGCCGTCGCCATGTGGGGCGGCCGCGAGCAGTGTCTGGCAGTTGAGGTTGCACACCCCGCAGTTCTCGTCGCTCTCGTAGAGGCCGCTCGAGGGGTTGACGAAGCCGTTGTCGATCACACCGTCACAGTCGTTGTCGGCGCCGTCGCAGACCTCGCCGGGGAAGGTGCAAGCGCTCAGCACGCCGTTGTTGCAGCTTTGCTGTCCGACGCATTTGTCGCCGGGGATGCTGGGGTTGGGCTGCGAGCAGGGCTTGATGAAGGCGTCGCCGGGACCGCATTGGCAGTCGCCAGTGCTGCGCATGCACTGTTCGAGCGTGGGGTCGCAGACATAGCCCAGCGGGCAGGTGTTGCCGAAGGGCGAGGCTGCGGAGCAGTCGCGACCACAGAACTTGATGCCATCGCCGTAGTCGAGGCAGCGATCGCCGACGGCGTCGCTGCAGTCGGCGTCCGTTTGGCAGAGCTCGCAGAGCTTGGAGGCGATGGGCACGCAGGTGTTTTGGGCCTGCAGCAGGTAGCCGTCGATGCACTCGTCAATGATGCACACCGCCGTGTTGGCCTGCTCCTCACAGTGGGTGGTCTTGGCGAGGGAGAATCGGGCGGAGCAAGGGCTGTTGCAGGTGCCGCAGTGCTCATCGTGCACGTAGATGCCCGACTCGGTCTTGAAGGTTTCATCGACCTCGCCGTTGCAGTCGTTGTCGCTGAAGTCGCAGAGCTCGTCGCTGGGTTCTGGCGCGTCGCATTGCCAGCCCTGCTCGCCGCGGCAGATTTCCGTGCCCTGGCAGCTGTGCGGGAAGCCCTCGGCGCTGACCTGGCAGCTGCGGGAGGCGTCGAGGCCGTCGTCGATGGCGCCGTTGCAGTCGTTGTCGATGCCGTCGCAGAACTCCTCGGTGGGCAGTTGAGCAGAGCAGCTGTGCCAGCCCAAGGAGGGGTCACACAGCTCTTGGCCCAGGCAGACATAGAGGCCGCGGTCGTCGGTGAGGGCGCAGAGGCGATTGGCGCCAGCGTTCTCGGTGGAGCAATCGCATGTCCGATTTTCCGGAACACACTGTCGCACGCGGACCCAGTCCTCATAGCGAGGGAACTCTTCGCAGATGGTGCCGCTGGGGCAGTCGGCATTGCTGTTGCAGTTGTAGCCGCAGTAGGGGTTGCCGCTGATGCGAATACAAGAACCGGCCGGGCAGTTGATGTCGGCGAGGCAGGGTGCGCAGAGGGTCCCGAGGTTGGGGGCGCAGACGCTGACGTCGCTGGCGTCGGGGTTCTTGACCGCTTGGCAGCTCAGGTCCACGCCGAGCAACGGCTCGCAGGGGGTCTGCTCGTCGCAGAGCGCGGTGCAGACGAACTTGCCTGCGATGGACATGCAGAAGCCAGAGATACACTGGGCGTTGTTGGCGCACTGCTCACCCACCTCGAGGGTTGGAGGGGGGAGCTCGAAGTCGTCTTCGACCTCGGTCTGCTCGAGCTCTTCGATTTCGGTCTGCTCGAGCTCTTCGAGCTCGGACTGCTCGGTCTCGAGCTGGTCGAGCTCAGTCTCGTCGGGCTGCAGGTCGCCCAGGTCGGTATCGACGAGCTGGTCCTCAGGAGGGCCCTCGCTTTGGTCGTTTGGGGTGGTGCCGGAATCGTCGCAGGCCCAGAGCAGAGCGAGCAGGCCGAGCGCCGAGAGCAGCAGCCAGGGTTTGCTGCAGCGACGGCAGGCGGGCTCGTCGAGCGAAGCACGCGCTCTCGAGAGCTTCATGGCGTCCTCCTTGAGGAAAAGAGCGAACAGTTGGACGGCGAGCTGGCGAGCCGAGCTTGCTCCCTAGGTGAAGGAGCTCGCGCGGGCTGGCGGCACGCTGACCACGCACGGGGTCAAGCATACGTGAAAGGCGCCGCCATCGCCAGCACCGACGCATGCATCCTCGCGCCCATCCGCAGGATGTGTCGGTGGCGCGAGGTCGGTGCCTAGGAGGCCTAGGAACAAGAACCCTTCGATGCGAACGGGTAGTGCGGTACCGACCCAGTCTCCCGAGCTTCCGCGTGAGTGCAGAGGAGCGGGCCGACGACTGCGACAGGTTCTCCTACTCTTCCGGGAAGGTGTTGACGCCTATATTCAATCTCCTGTATCCGAACTTGGAGACAGGTCAACACGATAGGAGGATCAATCCCACTTTGAATCTGGCTGAAAACGAGTCAAAACCTAGCCCGGATGGCGAATCGAGCATACCGAATCATGAAAAGGCAGGCTCCGAATCGCGAATCGAGCACACCGAATCGCGAATCGAGCACACCGAATCGCGAATCGAGCACACCGAATCGTGAAAAGGCAGGCTCCGAATCGCCAATCTCTTTGTCCGAATCGATTCGGGTCCTCGAAAATGCAAGCCGGAGAAAAAGCTGTCGACGAAGGTATAGGAACGCTCGGGTACGCTGCCGACGAAGACGAAGCCGGATTCGACCGAGCAGCGTTCAACACGGAGCGTGGTCTTCTTTCGAGAGACGATTCGCGACCAGGCCTCAACTTGGCAGCCTCATTGAGGATAGCGTTGCTCCGTCCTTGCGCAGAGCGAGAAGCTCTCAAGGGCCAGCCACGCCCACCTGCCGAAGGTACTGCACCGCCTCGGCCACGTGGCTTGGCGGCGTCTGCCGATGCACGCCGTGTCCAAGGTTGAAGATATGGCCAGGGCGTCCCGCTGCGCATCGCAAGACCTCGTCGATGCCGCGCCGCAGGGGCTCGCCCCCCACCAGCAGCAGCGCCGGGTCCAAGTTGCCTTGGACCGCCTTGTCCGCCCCAATCCTCGACCAGGCCTCGTCCAGCGGCAGCCGCCAGTCGACGCCGATGACGTCGCCACCGGCCTCGGCGATGCTCTCCAAGAAAGCGGCGCTGCCCGGCGCAAAGTGTACGACCGGGATGCCCAAGCCGCTTAGCTCCGCGAAGAGGCGGCGCATGTGCGGCAAGACCACCCGTCGATAGCTCGGCCCATCGAGCAGACCGATCCAACTGTCGAAGACCTGGAGGGCGTCCACGCCAGCACGCGCCTGCTCACGCAGGTACGCCACCTGCAGGTCCACGAGGCGCGCGAGCAGCTCGCCGAAGAACTCTGGTGCTTCGTAGAGGGCGCGACGCGCCTGCATGAAATCCCGAGAACCGCGACCCTCCATCAGATAGCAGGCCATGGTGAAGGGGGCTCCGGCGAAACCTATCAAGGGCTGTTGCCCGGCGAGCTCGTGTTGTATCTGACGGATGGCCTCGAAGAGGTAGCCGATGCGGGCTGCGTCGAAGCTGCCCACGCGCCCGAGCTGTGAGGCTTGGGTGAGCGGCTCCTCAATCACCGGCCCCTCGCCGCCTACGATGTCGAAGTCGATGCCGACCGCCTCCAACGGGGTCATGATGTCGGCAAAGAGGATGGCTGCATCCAGGTCGAAGGCGCGCACCGGTTGCAGGGTGATCTGGGTGCACAGCTCTACACTGCGGGCCATCTCCATGAAGCTGCGCCCCTGGCGCAGCGCCTGGTATTCCGGCATGTAGCGGCCAGCTTGACGCATGAACCACACTGGGCAGCGGTCGACCTTTTCTCGTCTCATGGCTGCGATGAGTCGATGTTGCATGGTGTATTCTCCGAATCTGCAAGAAAGCTAATGCCGATGTCGTCCATCGCGCTGGTTTTGGCGGCAATGATCGCGTTGCTTTGTCTTTGTGGCTCGCGCTCTTCGAGCGCATCGCCCATCCTCACGTACCTTGCTCGCGCTCTTCGAGCGCATCGCTCTCTTTTTGTGGGGCTCTGCCCCACACCCCGCCAAAGCCCACGTGATGCGCATCACATGTAAGCGATTGAAAGGAATGCGTAATATTGACTTGTAGGGGCGCACCTGCGTGTGCGCCCTCCCCGGATTCTGCATACTTGTGCGAGTCCTGACC
>JAVFAO010000494.1:0-4801 GCA_034002465.1 Myxococcota bacterium | reverse complement strand
GCCCAAGCCTGGAGCCGCTGGCGAGCGAGAATCCAAGGGCGAGTCGTAGGGGCACGGCATGCCGTGCCCAAGCCTGGAGACGCTGGCGAGCGAGGAAGGAGGGGCGAGGCGTCGGAGGGGCACGGCATGCCGTGCCCAAGCCTGGAGACGCTGGCGAGCGAGAATCCAAGGGCGAGTCGTCGTAGGGGCACGGCATGCCGCGCCCAAGCCCCGGAAACGCTCCTCCACAGCCCTTGCCGCGCCGCCGCTGCGTGCCTATGAGAGCGAGCACGCAGGCTCGAGCCAGCTCCGCACGAGTCCGACCTCCCTCCGCCCACGCGAGTCCACCATGAAGCTATCCGATTCTGTTCTTCTTCCCTTAGTGTTCATCACTCTGCTGGCCAGCGCCTGTCAGAGCAAAGACCCCACCCCTGCGGCCAAACCCCAGGCGCCTGTTACGACCAATGAGGCCAAGACACCGACAGGCGCGGCGCCCGAGCTCACCGAGCCACCGGCCGACACCCCCGCCGTCGCGCAGCCGCAGCCCGAAGACCCGCCATTGGCTCAGCCCGACGTCGTGGAGCCAGTTGAGCAAGCTGTCCCTAGCCTGAGCGCCGAGGCCCTCACCGCCCTCAGCGTTGCGGCAGGCACCCTGGTCCAGCAGGTTAAGAGCTGGCAGTCCGGTCCCTGTCCCAGCGCTCGCACCAGCCCAGGTGCCGCTGCCGCCCCCATCTGCGCCGAGGCCCTCGGCCTTCCCAGCACCGTGCAGCTCCTCGCTGGCGAGCTCTTCGACCTCGGTGAGCGAGAGGCGCTCGACGAGCTCGTGGCCGTGCACCCAGAGGACGGCCTCCAGGTCTTCGCTTACGACTGGAGCGCGAAGAAGCTTGTCGAGGTTCTTTCACTGCCCGTACCCAAGCTGCAAGAGTGCACGCCCGCCTCCTTCGTCGACGCCTATGGCGTCATCGCCTTGCCGAGCCTCTCAGGCGGTGCCGCTTTGGTCTTGGGGCCGCAGAGCGCGGTGCTGCGCTTTCGTGACGGCAAATGGTGCCAGACGCAGCAGCTCGAGCAGTTCGCACCAACAGCGGTGGAGCTCAGCGAGGAGAGCGCAGGCGAGCTCGATGTTGATGGTGACGGCACGCTCGACCAAGTCGAGGTCAAGCTCGAGGGAGAGAGCAGCGACGTGGCCCTGCTCTCGCTGCGCCTCGGCGGCCAGGAGCCTGCCCTCCAGAGCCGGCTGGAGGTGGGCATGACCTACAGCGACACGGGGATGCGCATCGTGCCGATGGGCGCGTGGCTCGACGGCGTGTCGAGCTTCGTCTTCCAGCTCGATAGCGTGCACGAGGGCTACGGAATCGAGCACGACTTCGCAACCGAGCGAATCATGGTGCTGCGCGACGGGCAGCTCAGCCCACTGTTCTCCATCGAGAGCAGCCGCAGCGCGGAGTTTCCCGAGGACGATGGCGGCGGCGCGAGCGAAGGCAGCGAGAGCCGAACGAAGCGCAGCCTCATCTTCGCTCGGCTTGGGAAGAGCTCACTGATTCTGAAGCAAACCCTGGATACGGTCCGCGGCAGCGAAGGCTTCTCGGGACGATGGAGCCGCCAGTGGCTGTGGGTCGTAGGAGGCGCGCTGCTTGATGTCGACGCCAACCGCTACGAAGAGCGGCTCGATGAGGCGGCGTGGAGACAACGCTTTGGAGAGCCTTGACTTTCCTGACCGAAGCTGGGCAGCCTGGAAGGCCTGCCCCACGTGCTTGCCATATCACTGCGCGTGGCAGTGTGCCTCATAGGCCTCGAGGCTGTCACCCAGGCCTTTCTCCTCGACGAGCTGCCACCACTCGCTCCAGGTGATGCAACGCGACTCGCCCGAACACCAGGTGTCCAGGCCACGAATACACCCGTGCTCGTCGAGCTCCGCTTCGAGCCCCAAGGCTCCTGCATCGTCGACTTCGCCCGTACCCAAGAAGAGCAGGACAGAAGGGGGAGCACAGTAGTTCATCGCTGCGTCGATGGTGTTGTCGAGGCGTTTCTCTCGGGTGAAGTCCCACCATTGCACGCAGCGCTCCTCCAGAGCACACCAGATTTGCGCCTTCGAGCTCGAGCAGCCGTGCTCGTCCGCCTCGGACGGCGGCTTAGATTGACCCACTGCACTGCTGCTGCTGAAGAGCAGCAGGGGCAGACAGAGGCCGACGAGGATGCTCATCTGCCCAATGGACTTGGGCTTGTCGTTACGCTTCATGACTTCTCTCCCTCTCCTCCCTCACAGGCCTCGGTCAAGGCACTGCCCGGTTTGAACTCACCGCTCTGGGCCCAGCTCAGCAGCCGCTCGGCCAGGCGCGCCGAGGTCTGCGGGTGAGCAGCAGCCTCGAGGGCTTGCTTGCTCGCCCGCTCTGCCCCTTCCCACTCGATGGTGAAGAAGGAGAGCAGCAGCTCGAGGGCGCGGTCGTCGGTCATGGGCGCCAAGCGAGGGGCGAGCTCGCGGATGGATGCCTGGTCGGACTGCTGCAAAGCCTCGTCGGCTTGGTGCAGCAGCGCTTGCTTGTCTGACTTCATGTGTGCTCCTCGGCTGAGATGAAATCAAAAGTGAGCGAAGGGCAGGCATCCTCGCGCCATTCCGAAGGAATTGTCGCTGGCGCGAGGTCGGTGCCCGAGAGCGAACGAACCGTGCCCAGCATGAGCGCGTAGTCTGGCCCGAGATGGCCTGCGGATCAAGTCAACGCCAGGAGACGAGCAGCACAGTGTTCGGATCCCGCGGAATTGTTCAACCAAAGGCCGCGCAAGTCGGGGTTGAATCTTCGAGCGCGCCAAACGTCGACCCCTCTTGCTCGCCAGGATTGCCGAGCAGAGCCGACTTGCCCAGGTCCACTGCGATCGTTACTCTAGCGGACTGGTGCTCTGTGCTTCTCAACCAATGGAGACCCGACATGCGTTCTGTGAGGAATCTCGTCCCCATCGTTTTGTTGAGTGTGATGCTGCCTGCAGTCGCCTTCGCGGGCCCCTATGACGCGCTCTTTGAAGAGAAAGCCAAGTGGGTCTTCTCTGGAACCATGGAGACCTCCAATTGCGTAGGTCCCATTGATGGTTGGGTGTGCGAAGGGGACTGCTGCAAGCTCGAGGAGAGCTTCGAGATGACCTGCAAGGTTGCCGAGGTGAAGGTCGACAAGAAGAGCTCGGCGAGCCGCATCGTTTGCTTGGGGTCGCCCAAGTCTGCCATGGGCCAGAGTCCGTCGGCCATGATCGCTGGCTGCTGGCTCTCCGATTCCAAAGGCCTACACCACGATCCAGACTGCGCAGCCCTCGACGCCGCACTCGAGGGCTTGGCCAAGCTCGAGGCACTCCTACCCGCCAAGCCCAAGGCGAGCAAGTGGCCGAAATGCAAGGACGAAGAGGTGTGCGTGAAGACCCGCGTTCAGGCCGATGGCGATGCCTGGTGTGCCGAGGAGGAGGTGGTGGGCGGCGACACGATGAGCAGCAAGCGTTGCATCGACAGGAAGCGAGGTCTCGTCAGCGTCTCCTACGATTTCGCGGGTGGCACGGCTGTCTTCTTCACTTTTCAACAGAAGAAAGACTGAGTGCGAGGAGCGGGAGCATGATGACCGACGCCAGAAGGATTTGGCGAATGCTCGAGGAGGCGAATCGCGCGTGGCTCGATGGTCGTCCACGTGACGTGGCGTTTCTCTATCATTCGGACGCGGTCGTGCAGGCCGGAGAGCGGCGCACGCTCGGCCGTGAGGCCATCGTTCAGAGCTATGTCGACTACTGTGCTTTGGCCGTCACCCATAGCTTCGAGATGAACACTCGGACCCTGGACCTTTTTGGCGAGACCGCGGTGCTGAGCTATCACTTCGTGGTCAGCTACTCCCTCGACGGCAGCCGCTTTGACGAGCGAGGTGAAGAGACCCTGGTCTTCCAGCGTCGCGACGCGCAGTGGGGCGTGGTTTGGCGGCAGCAGCGCTCGGCTTGACCCATGGGCTTGTTCAGCAGGCGGTCAAGAGCCGGCCTTGACGACGCACCACTTGGTGTCACCGTAGATGCCGCCACCTGGCAACGGCTCACCCTCCCACTGTCGTCCGCAGGCGCGACAGCGAATCGACCAGCGTGGCAGGCTGTTCGGGGCGCTGAGCTCCTCGAGCAGGCCGTAGCCAGGGTGCAGTTTCTGGTCTCCAACCCGCATCTCGAGGTCGTAGCAGTCTGAATAGGGCTCGGCCTGTAGGCAGAGACAGCGATTGGTCTGCATCACTCTTCTCTTGGGGCGACTCTGTCCAAGGCTGCTGCCACGATGAGCGCGTGATCGAAGGCAAAACCCTGATGTTTGCGCACCGCATATCCGGTGCTGTCCCAGGTGAGCTGCGCGTTGAGGTGTTCGTCTTGGCTGTCGAGCTCGAGCTCTAGCCCGCCGTCATCGAGGCGCGCGAAGGAGAGGTCGAAGAGCTGGGCGTCGAGGGCGTCATCGCCATAGCGCAGGCTGAGGGAGCCCCGTTCGACGACGACGACGAAGGCGCAGGAGATGATCCAGCCACGCGGATCGCGGCCTGGGGTGCTGAAGACGCGCAATTGTTCGATACCGAGCTCCGGCAGGCCTGTCTCCTCGTGCAGCTCTCGTTGTGCAGCTTGCTCGATGGACTCATCGGGGCGCACGAAGCCGCCTGGCAGCGCCCAGGCGTTCATGAAGGGGTGATCACCGCGCTTGATCAGCACCAGCGACCAGGGATGGGTGGGCGAAGGGTTGCGGGCGAGGACCACGAGATCGACCGTGACCGAGGGCCGCGCAAAGTTCTCTCGGTGGGCGGCGTTCAAAAACACTCGCTCGCCGCCGTCGTCCGGG
>JAVFAO010000493.1:0-4823 GCA_034002465.1 Myxococcota bacterium | reverse complement strand
ATGGACGCGGCCGGTGGCCGTCTTGAATCGCAATGCTGTTATGAACCATGTACGAACCGGAGCGCCGAACGCTGCCGGCCTGTTCGACGAAAGAGTCCCCGAAGAGCCAAAGCCGTCGCCCTTCGGACAACTCGATGGAGTAGGTGTCGTTACCTACCATCTGACCATACGTGATCGGGCGGTTAACTCCGGACGCCCCGGGGCCGCTACCGACGCGGGAGGTGGTTACGATGGCAGAGAGCAAGCGACGCAACTACACGGCAGAGCAACGAGCGATTGTCGTCGCAGATGTGCCGATTCTGGGCATCTGTGCCGCGGCGAAGAAGCACCAAGTGCCAAAGACCTGCGTCAGCCGGTGGGCGGCGGCCGAAGGTGTCAAGCGCGAGCCCGAGAAGCCAGGCAAGTCCGAGAAGCCAGGCGAGTCCGAGAAGCCGCCAGCGCCAGCGGCACAGCGGCCTGAGGCCGCGCAGAGTGAGCCAAGTGCTGAGGCGGCTGCCGCACCAGCCACAAGCTCGCTGAGCCGAGTGGCGAAGAGCTACACCCCATCGCAGAAGGCGCGTGCACTCGAGGATGTGGCGCAGGACGGGGTGAGCAAGACGGCGCGCAAACACGGCATCAGCCGCTTCTCGCTCTACGAGTGGAAACGACGCTTGGCGCTCATCGCCAACGAGTGGTCCGGCGCCAAGCGAGATCGCGCAACGGCGGGACGCGGAGATTCTCAGCGAGTGGCGCAATCACCCAGGTCTTGGTCCAAGCCAGATCGTCAACCAGCTTGCTCGCAAGAACATCAAAGTCTCGGTGCATACCGCTCGGCGCGTCATGGAGGATGCTGGCTATCGGCCCCCAAAAGTCGAGAGGCAAAAGCACGAGCGGCGTTACCAGGCCATCCGGCCCAACCACTTGTGGCACATGGACTTTGTACAGCGCTACATCGGCTCGAGCTCGACCTTCACCTTGATCTTGATTGATGACTGTTCGCGCTATGTCGTTGGTCACGGTGTTGATGATGCGGAGCGGGCTGACATGGTGCTCAACACGTTCGAAGAGGCGACGAACAAGCATGGTCGTCCAGAACGGGTGATGCACGACAAGGGCTCGGCGTTCTGGTCATGGCGTGGGATCTCGCGCTTCAGCACCTTGCTGACGGAGATGGGCATCGACATCGTGGTGGCAGAACACAAGGAGTGGGAGGTGAGAGCGCCCTCTCAGCTAGAGGGGAGAACCACACCAAGCGGAGCGCTGTGGTTGCCCGTCGCGGTTTGTGTCAGTGCCAGAAATCGTGCAACGGGGGGCCGAGTTTCTCGACGAGCTTCCCGAGGCCAGGACTGAGCCTGTTCCTCTCTGAGGCAGGAATTTCGGTTTTGGCCCCGTGCTCCGCACGCAGTGTCCCATTCGCGCATTCACGAAGTCAGTAAGCAGATGCTGTCTAGCATTCCTGAACAAGTGTCAGCAACCTCCGACAAGTCGATTTAGGCAAGGGTGTCCACTTCCGCTGGGAGGTTGCCATGAAAGCCGAGCGTGTCGTCCCGCTGCTTCTGGTCTTTGGGTTTGGCGCTTTTGCGGTCCAGAGCCATGTGTTCGAAGAAGAGCCGAGCAACGAAGAAGAACCGAGCAACGCCCTTACTCAGAACGAAGTCGGTGCTCGTTCCCAAGTGCATGAGCATCAGAGACAACTGGTGGTCGACGAGGTTGACGAGAGCCCCGAATGGCAACGGGAAGCCAAGATGTGTTCACTGGCGGCTTACCTGGAGAGGCACGAGGCCAGCCGCCGCTGCCCACACCCCCTGGCGCCTGAGCGAGATACCCAGGAGCTGCGCTGCCAACGACTCGCCACTTCGCCGCCACTCACTCCAGGTGTCGAGCCACCCCAGGCTCAAAGCCAACGGCAAGAGACGCCACCACCACTGCGCCATGGAGGAGACCCGAGCATCCGGCATCAAGACCTGAACGGTCCCAATCAGAAGCGGCAACAACAAGCTGAGGCCGACACCGCGACAGACGACGCGTGCCCCGAGCTCGAGCAAGGGTGCGCGCCTCGCCAACGCTGAGAAGGAGACGCTCACTCGGCACAGAAGTTGGATCTGGCATACGGATTCGAAGCGGCCTCAGCGAGCATCTGCTTGGCCTGTTCGAGTAGGTTTGCACAGATTTGCTCGTCGACCTCGGCATACACGTCGCCAGCACACATCGAAGCGCTCGGACCACAGACCTCACAGAAGAGCTGCCGAAGCTGTGCGCACGATGTCGCTGCGGGAGCGGCGTCAGCAGCGAAACACCGCTGCACCGCACAGTCCTGGGTGAAGCGCCAGGGCATGGACAGGGCGTTGGCCTTGTCCTTCGCGAGCTGTGCACACGCTGCCACTGCCGCCTGTCGTGCTTGCTGCTCGTCGCGTCCCTGACCGGTGGCAGTGAGCGGCAGCTCGGTGAGGGCGAGCACCGCTCGAGTGGGGAACTGCTCGAGGGCCCAAGCAAAATCAGGGTTCTCGCGATCCGTCGATGCGTAGGGCGTACCCTCCGCAACCATCTGCGCGAGCTGCGCGGCGCCCCGGGCTTCGCAGACGACGTCAGGGGAAGGCTCGACGTCGGTGGATTGCGCCTTGGCAGGCGCCGCCGAACAGGAGAAGCAGAAGCAAAGGAGCAAACAGAGCTGCTGTCGCTGCATGGGGCAGATCCTGGGAGAAAGGTGTGCGAGGCGGGCCGGTCGGCGCTGTGCACCTCTGGGCCAAAAGTGCCAGCCCTGCGTCCTCGGCGTCAAGGCTGAGATGAGCTCTGGAGAACACCGACGCTGGCCGATCTTGGTGCGTGGAGGGTTTACAGCTTGCCCTCTGGGGTCAAAGGAAACCATGATGCATTCTGGCGCATCGTCCTCTGGTCGACGGTGCTGCTCGGGGTGGGTGTAGCCTATTTCGACGCCAACCCCATCCTCGTCGACGCAGAGGAGGAGCTCGCGCCGGGCAGCGTGCTGGCACTGGATGCGGTCAGCGACGTGCTCTTGATTGTCGACTACGGTTCGATGATCAGCAACCCCGAGCGCTTCGAGGACGTAGATTTTTCGCTCGCCTGGTTGAACACGCTGCAGCAAGAGGTGGGCCCCGTCGCCATCGCCGATGCCGAGAAGGTGGCGCAGCTCGATTTGAGCGCCTACCGGCTGGTCGTCGTCACGCGCTCGGCCGCCTCGCAAGATGCCTGGTTGCCCAAGCTCAAGGGCTATGTCGACCGCGGCGGAACGCTGGTGCTGGAGATGCCACAGGGTTCCGTGAGAGAGTCCTTCAGCGCCGACGGCCTCGGAGAGCGTCGCAGCCCACAACAGATCACCTACATGGCGGGCCTGCTCGAGGATCTGCAGCTCGCCCTGCAGCAGATTAGCCCACCCACGGAAATCGTTGGCTCGTCAGGGCCTCTGGATGGCGCAGAAACGCTGATGACCATTGACGGCGTGCCGGTCATCTATCGCAAGCAGTTGGGTGCTGGCTGGGTCATCAGCGTCGACTTCGACTACGGTCGGCTGCTCACGGCGCTGCAACAAGGCATGCCGCACGAAGGCTTTCGCGTCCGCAGCGTGCGCGGCGACGACCAAGTCGAGAGCATCGACCTCGCCTACGCAGACGCCCTCATCGAAAGCAGCGTGCCCTTGGCCGATGTACTCGAACGATTCTTGATCTACGGGGTCATTGACGGCAGCTCACCGATCATCGGCTTCTGGCCGTTCTTCGATGGGATGGACGGTGCTTTGGTCATGACCCACGACGAGCGAAGCATGGGCGATGCCTCGATTTGGATGGCTGCACACGAGAAGCCCTTCAAGGCGAGCTCGACCTACTTCGTGCGCGTGCCTGCATCGATGACCGAGGACGGACTTGGCGCGCTGACCAACCTCGGCATCGACATCGGCATGGAGTGGAATCGCGGCAGCGAGAGCGACGGTGCATACGAAGGCTTTGGGCTCTTCGGGGTCGAGCCGGTGCAGCGCGCCATGAGCCTGAGTGAACAGCTCGCAGGGCTCGACGGCACCGCAGCGAACCTGCCGAGCGTCATCAGCGTGCGCCACCGCGACTTTCTGTGGTCGCGTCAGTGGGAAGAACCCTTTGCTGCAATGACCGCCGCGGGGTTTCGCGCCGACAGCAGCTACGCTGCACCACGAGGGAGACTCGCCTACGCCTTTGGAACGGGTCTTCCCTTCATGCCCCTGAGCCGCGAAGGTCTGGCCTTCCCAATGCTCGAGTTTCCCGTGAGCCTGGTGGCCAACGGCTCGCTCACCGAGCGCGACGAGCTCTCACGCGCGCTCTCTGATAGCCAAGTTCGCGACCACCAACTGCTCAGCGTCGCCTTCTCCCCTGCAGAGTTCGCCGATGCACCGTCGGTACAATGGTACCTCAACTGGCGCGACTCCTATCGCATGGCAGCCGAGAAGAACCATTGGATCACCAGCGTTCGCAACTTCTACCGCTTCAGCCGAGGGCGACACAACAGCGAAATTCGCGCCAACCGCAGTGAAACCGTGCTCAGCGGTCGCAGCGTCACGCTGCTCCGCGTCGAGACCCTCGCCCTCGAATCGGGCATGAGCCTCTGCGTTCCACGCCGCATTGGAACCCGCACCTTTTCAGAAGCACGACGCGGTCTGCAGCGCGTTCAGGGCGACAAGACGCCGGCTGACAAACTGATTTCCCGAGACATCATGGTGATGGGCTACGAACGGGTGCTGCTGCCGCTCACCAAGGGTTTCAACTCGATTGACATCATCTTTGAATAACGGTTTCGAAGAACGACTTGAGTACTTTACGCAAAGACCACGGATTTCTTTCGAGATTCAAGTACGATCTCGG
>JAVFAO010000492.1:0-4847 GCA_034002465.1 Myxococcota bacterium | reverse complement strand
CGCCACAGGGATCGGCAAAGACGAAAGTTGGAGCAAGCTTGCCGCCGATTCTGTCGAGTAGATCGGTCACCACGGCGGGAAACGTCCCGGGCACGACTAACGGCTCGCGAATGCCCGGATTCTTGTTATAGAATTCACTGACAGCCGTTTGAAGAGCATCACAGTATTCCCTGTCTTGTTCAATGAATATCGTTGTGACATGCGTTGCGAGGTCTCGAGAAGAGGCGATAGCACGAAGGGCACGAAGCGGCGAGCCATCGACCCGTTCACCGTTCTCACCAGTGTAGGAACTCCGCCCTGCGAATCCGTCGAGATACACCAGATTCTTGTCGGATTTCTTCACAATAGAAAAATACACCTTGATGTACTTCTCCACGATGGTGTGCTTGGCTTGGGTCTGCTCCCGGTACTGATCGAAATGCGAGCGGTCACTCGTTGCCATTTCTAGCCTCCGGTTGGCTTTGGTTCATCCTGCGCTACACTGAGCCCATCACTGCCTCAGCCGTAGCGATCCCATGAAAGCCTTCGCCCTCGACGCGAACAACGACCTCCACTTCGACGAGCTCGGCCGACTCGCCACCGTCTCAGGCGCCGAGTTGACGGCCCAGCGTATTCGCACACGCTTGCGCTGGCACCGTGGCGAGTGGGCGCAAGAGCTGACGAGAGGAGTAGACTACATCGGCTACGTCTTCGTCAAGAAGCTGATCTCGAGTTGATCACCACCGGCTGCTGCAGGATGCTGGTCCCAAACAGATCGAATCGCGCTGTTGTTTTCGGACACAGGTGTTGACTCGACCAAGCTCACTGGACAGGATACTTCGAGGAGCTTGCATAGGGACCACCACAGTCATGTTCTCGGATACAAAACCGACTCGTAGAGCGAGGCGCAAGTCACCTGCAGCGCTGTGGGCGCACGCCGAGCAAGAGGGCGTAGTGTTGCGGAGGGTGGGAGCTTCGTTGCCGAGCAAAGTTCTTGTCGATTGGGCGCTTGGCCTGTTCCCCCAAGTTGTACCGCTGGTCAAGTGGTCGTCGGGATCCATTTTTCGACGAACGCCGAAGGCCGCATCCTGACGTTGAATGTGGCTTGCCAGAGGGGACCATGAGCGAGAACGACACACAGCCCCGAACAAAGCCGTGTCAGGCTATGCGCACTCTCCACAAGCGCATCATGCATTCGCTCGCTCTCGCGAGACCCTCGCAGCGCTGCGAAGGCGCATCGGATGCGCCCCCGACAGACGCCGACTCGAGCCTCGCTTCGCTCGCAATCACGTGACTGGGCGGCCCCCGTGGAGTTGCCGGCCAAGGTGCTGCGCTTCGAGCCCTCCGCGTCCGGAGGCTGCGCGCTCCTGGAGGATCTTCGCGTCTATTGTTGGGGCTCGGTAAGTGGCCTCACTGGCGACGTGACGACGCCAGCAGAGGGGCCAGCACAGCCATCCCTCGTGCCGCTCGAGATCGACCTCGAAGCCCTCGCCGCCAGCGCTGAACCCGGAAAGGGGCTCGAGGCAGCCAAGCCCTGAGCTGAAGCCACAGTCGTTGGCTTGTTGGCCGCAGAGCGCGGTCCCTTCGATGTTTTCGGACACAGGTGTTGACTCGACCAAGTTCACTGGACAGAATACTTCGAGGAGCTTGCGTAGGGACCACCGCAGTCATGTTCTCGGATACAAAACCGACTCGTACAACGAGGCGCATGTCACCTACAGCGCTGTGGGCGCAAGCTGAGCAAGAAGGCGTCGGTCTCAACTCGAGCAAGCACAGGAGGTAGCATGTTCATCGTTCGTTTGCTTCGTCCAAGCCGGCAGCGTCCAGATGCTTTGCGTGCGTTTGGGAGAGCGTCGCCTTCCCTCCACGGCTCGAGCAGGGCGCAGGTTGTCGCTGCCTGGGTTGCATCCACCCTCACCGTTTCTGCACTTCTCCTGAGTTGCGGCAGCGCCGAGCAAGCGGACACGCAGCAGCGGGAACAATCCATCATCTTTGGCACGCTGCGCGACATCGACTCCATCCGCAGCCGCTACCAGCGAGCGCGCTCCGAGCCGACGGTGCAGCAGCAGTATCCCATCATGGCGCTCGCTCTGCACGCACGCGCCGCTGGAATCGCGGTGGTCGAGAAAACCGTGTTCAACGCCTACGAGCCGCTGCCGAGCTCAGCGCCTTATGGCCTCTGTTTGCCTGAATACGCCTGGGGCTCGGCGACCATCACCTCGGACAACCGTCTCTTGACGGCACATCACGTCCTCCACCCCAACAGCTCGACCTCTTGTGAGTTCCCGGTGCTCTTCGAGAGCATCGCCGAGGGCGACTTTCCCCCATATCGTTCCGCGGAGTATAATCAATGGTATTCGTGGGACACCGCTGCTCCCTTCGAATCGGAAGTGGAGTCCGAGGAATCACCTTTCCTCGCCAATCGCTTGGTGCAACTCGGCCTGCTCACCTGGGCGACCGACGAGAACTGGGATCCTCCCCAGAGCTGCAACGCCAATGACGTGATGATGCGTGGACGCCATCGCAGAAACCACCTCCGAAGGTGGCGCACACACGCCGTCACCAGCGGCTCATCCTGTACCAACCAACGCTGCCCCTGCTCACCGTTTCTCAACTACGTGAGCACGCTTGGAGACCAGCAACAGTTCGAAGGTCGGGATTTGCTGGTCTTGGAAGCCACCGCGCCACTTGGAAACCCCTGGCCACCTTTGGCTGAAGCCTGCAGCTCTCAAGAGTTCTGCTTGCAGTCCAACCAGGTCTGTCATACCCCCTCAGGGTCCTTCGTCCTCGATCGTCCTGCCCTCTTCTTCGACCGCGTCAAGCTCGCCGACTTCGAGGCGCTCTCCAACGAACGCCCCGACCTGCTCGCTGCCGAAGACCTGCCCATGTGGTTGATCCACTCTACTGAGTGGCCCGACAACTCGAGTCCCGTGGCCACCTTGATCTCCAACCCAGGCTATTACTCCTCGACCGTCCCGATGGGGAATGGGGTCCCGGTGGCTCAGGATCCTGCTGTTTTCTCCCTATGCCCCGAGGGCCAGGCGCCACCGTCGAGCCAGTCCTTTCTGTACCATCCGGGCTTCGCTACGTCTCTCGATGCCCGCAGCGGCTCCAGCGGTGGGCTCGCGATGCTGCGTGGCTGGACCGAGTTTGGGTTGCCGGGGATCACCTTCCGAGGTGTGGCTGTGATGTCTCGGGTGTCTCAGAGCGTTGGTGATCCTGCCATCTGGGACCTGAGCAACTTCGTGCCCAGTGAGGATGCTGACGCATCCAACTGGAGTTATGTGATCGCGACCAACCAGGCCGTGGTCGACCAAGCGACTGAAGAGCCTCCCAGTCCCCCGCCGCTACCAGAGAACCCTGACTGGTGGGCCTATGACTGGGCCGTGTCTGGCCAGCTTCCTCCCGCCGCTGAGGAGCCTGCCATCTCCACCGTCACGATTCCTGAGGACGATGCGACGCCCTTCTGGTCAGAGCCAGAGCCAAGCGTTGCTGCCCCCAGTGTGAGCTCGACCCTCTATCTGTGCGCTCGCCCCTGGGAGTCGAGCGCTGCTGATCAACCTGGTCTGGCCGTAGGATTGATGGGAACCGGGACGAGCCTTGGTGCCGGAAACACGATTGGTGCCTTCATGGTAGTGTGTGCACCATGGCGGCACGCATCCTATACCTCGTCCTGGAATCAGCTCTACCGACTCGGACGTCTCCTTCCGAACGATCTCATGGTGTCGGCCTTCAAGGTTCCGCTCGGACGCTTGAGTGATGCGCTGGTGTCGATGTACGAGAAGCGCGAAAACGACACCCTTCATCCCATCTCGATGCAGCTCTGCCCTCCAAACTATGCCCTCAGCGGATTGGGTATGATCCGACAGCCGTATATCGGGGCACCTCGCGGAGTGTATGAGGTCGGCGGCATCTCCTATGTCCTATGCCGCAACATCTTCGACTTGAGCCAAACACTCACCGTCCCCCTGAACCTCTCCTCGAATGTGTTGAGTTTTCCCCCCTGGGATCTGGGAGCGTATCCCCATCGCGCTTTCAACGATTTCAAGCTGAGCGGACAGAGCTTCAGTGTTGAACAGCGAATCGGGCGTAGTGTTGCGGAGGGTGGGAGCTTCGTTGCCGAGCAAAGTTGTACCGCTGGTCAAGTGGTCGTCGGGATCCATTTTTCGACGAACGCCGAAGGCCGCATCCTGACGTTGAATTTGGCCTGCCGGAGGGGACCATGAGCGAGAACGACACACAGCCCCGAACAAAGCCGTGTCAGGCTATGCGCACTCTCCACAAGCACATGATGCTTCTCGGGGTGTTGCTGCTCGCGTGTGGCAACGGCATCGTCCGAGAGGAGGGAACGGCTTCGGACAGCGCAGCGGACGGGAGCGACGCCGCAGCGCTGCCTCGCCTCTCCGTGGGCAACAACCTCTGCACCACCTACCAAGAGGACCTCTTGTGCGCTCGCTTTCACTCGCGGCCCAGGAAGGTGCGCCGTTTCCCCATCACTCGAGACATCCTCGCCCAGTCCTCCGAGCTGACCTTCCTCTTTGACGATGGCCGCCTCATCACACTCTCGAATAACTCGGACGACGCACCAAGGATCAAGGCGGAGGGGATCCGCTATGCCATTCGGCTGAAGGACAGGCTCCTACTTCTCAATGAGCGACTCCAGTTGTTCGATCCCTCGACCGAAATCCTCGACCCTATCGAACAGCTCCTCCATCCCAACGACTACACGCGCAAGCCGTTTCTGCCTGAGCCCGTCTCTTTTGCGGCGTACTTCGAGCACCTCGAGCAGCTCAAGCGCGTCGAGCACAGCGTCTGTGCCCTGGGTGACGGGCTCTTTGGCTGCTATGCGCTGCCGCTGGGCGTCTACC
>JAVFAO010000491.1:0-4869 GCA_034002465.1 Myxococcota bacterium | reverse complement strand
GCCGGTGAGGCTGCGTGGTCAGGTCGGCACTCCAGGCTGGTGGGTTGGTGTGGTCATCGGCTCCAATCATCCTCAAAACGTGATCGAGCATGCGATCATCGAGGACACAGGCTCTGGAACCTATTCCACGAGTTATCTGAGCGCCCTCAGCGCCAATGATGGTACCCAGGTCAGTATTCGCGACAGTATCTTCCGGAAGGTCAAAGGACACGGCGTCACGCTCGCAGCAGACGCAACCATCAACGCCTTCAGTGGCAATATCTTCGAGAGCATCGACGACGCCCCTCTGCGAACCAGCGCACCACAGCTTCGCCACATCGACCCCAACAATCGCTTCGCGGGTCGTCCTGATGCGCCCAACCAGAAGCCCGTCGTGCTCCTCGATGGTGGGACCATCAAGGAAGCCATGAGCTGGCCCGCCCTCGACGTCCCCTGCCGTTCGACTTCGATCATCTCGGTGGAGGCCATGCTCACCGTCAGTCCTGGTGTGCGGATGGAATTCGAGACCGATGCAGGGCTCTATGTGAGTGAAGGAGGGCTGCTCGCCAAAGGAAGCGCTGATGCCAAGATCGTGTTCAGCGAGAGCAGCGACCAGCAAACGCAATGGTACGGCGTGATCATCAAATCCTCGAACAAGGCCAATCGCCTAGAACACGTCATCATCGAGAACGGTGGCCGCAACACCTACGACAGCAGCTATGCCGCAAACCTCAGCATTGGGGCCGAGGCCGTGGTCTCTCTCGTCGATGTGGAGCTGCGTGGAAGCCAACAGTATTGCGCTTCCTTCGAGGGCGGCGCATCGCTCGCTGAGGTCAAGAACGTGAGCCTGCACGACTGTGGAACGGCCTTGGCCAGGATGGATCTCAAGCAACTCGGCAGCTTGGGGAAGCAAAGCTTCGTTGCACGGGCTGACGTGGCCGTCACAAATGAAACTGTGGGTGGCGACGAGCCCGCCGGGGACGAAGCTGGACAAGCCGGTGAGTCTGAACCTGGCGACGTTGAACAACCCTCCGCGCCCGAAGAAGTTGGGGAAACGGGCCAAGCGCCCAATCTACAAGAACCCGCCGAGGCTGGAGAGGGTGGCGAAGGTACAGTGGAACCTGCTTCCAGCGAAGAGCCTCCTCCACCCGCCTCTGCTGCCCCCGAGGCTGCCGATGCCGAAACTGAGCAGCCTTCTACTGCCTGGATCGAGGTCGAGGGTGGCTATGTTACCGAGTCCGCAAACTGGCCAGCCCTGCAGTTCCCGCTGCGCTTCAACGATTGGGTCTATGTCGAAGCAGCCCTCGTGCTCGAAGCTGGAGTGATGCTGCGTTTTGGACCGGGGGTGGGTCTCGCAGTGACCAACAACGGCTCCATTGATGCCCGCGGCAACGAGCAAGCCCCAGTCAGCATGCAAAGCGCAGATGCCACGCTCGGCGCCTGGGCGGGGCTCCGCATCTCGACAGCGTCCGACGCCAACCGGCTCAGCTTCACCCAGATTCGTGGTGCCGGTGGCGGCGACGCTGGCGGTGAAGCCGCGAGCATCTTCGTCGAGAGCGGCGCCAGCCTCACTCTGGAGCAGTGTCTGGTCGCTGACTCGGTGAGCAAGGGGCTGCTCGCTGGCGCTGATGCCAAGCTGCAGCCAGCTTCCCCCAACACCGAGGGTGGCAATGTCTTCAGTGGCAACCAGGATGGGGATTTTCTGCGTCTCGAGTAGCTTTTTGCGTCTCGCCTCGTGACTTCGAGAATCCTGCCGATATCATGGAAGAGTGGAGTCGGTCATGGATTCGAGCAAAGTGTTCGAAATCCTATCGAAGTTGAGCCAGGAGCTGAGCCAGGCTCAAGAGCTAGGCGCGATGCGTCGCGCCTTGCAAAGTGCCCTCGAGCACAGTCTCGAGGATGCGGTGGTGTGCCTCTCGGGTGATGCAGGCTGCAGCGAACACCCTCGGTGTGCGCGCTGTCCCGGCCTCGATCTGCGCGCCCTTGACCGCTGTGCGCTCTGGAACAGCTCAGATTTTCAAATCCTCCCGCTGCAATCTCAGCAAGGCGTGATAGGCCTTCTCGCGGCGCCTGCACGGAAGGGCGGAGAGCCGTTGTTGCTGCTCATCGCGCAGCAAGCCTGCGTTGCGCTAGAACACTGGACGAGCGCGCCCGGCACGCAGCCTCGCCCAAGCAGCAGTGCACAACTCCGTTCCCTTCACAAGCTCATCGAGGCTCTACACAACGACGAGTCTTTCCCTGTGCAAATGGGCCAACTCCTTCGCCTGGCCACGGAGAGTTTGGGCTGCTCTGCCGGTTTTCTTTGTTGGTGTGAGGATCTGGCTCCCACTCTGCACGGACGACTGCGGCTGGATTTCCACCCCGAGGCCTTTCGCGGCCTCAGTGAGCTCGCGATGCGCGCTGGCTGTACGGTCTTCGAGAACAACGTGGATGAATGCGAAGGACCGCTGCGCAGCTTGGGGATCGACAACATTCTCCTGGCTCCGGTCAATCCCAAACGTATCCAGGGAAAAGCCTTGCTCGGCTGGGTTGGTAAGGCAACGGCCTTCGACAGCGCCGATGCCGAACTTGCCGCCGACTTTGCACGCATCGTTGGGGGGGCCTGGGAGAGTTGGAGTAAGAGAGAGTTTCTGCGCTTGCGAAGCCACCTCCTTCAGGCTCGGCTGGGTGAGTCTCATTGGCTTTTTGCTGGCCACGACTTCCTGCACATTTCACATCCCGCGCTCGCCTTGCTGGGTTGCGAAAACGGCCATGTCATGGATTGTCGCCGCCTTCGCCATCACATCGACCCCGCCCAGCGACAGCTCTTCGATTCCGTGCTGGCAACCCCAGGCGAGAGCTTTCACGTCAAGCTGCGCCTTCGTCCCGGTCGCTGGGAAGAGCTGTCGCATGGAGACCGCTGGCTCATGATGCAGGGGCATCCCGTCGCTTCACCCTTGGAGCGAACAGCCTTCGTCGGAACCTTTGCTCCGCTCGACTGAGCCACAGCGGCTCAGCCCGCTGATCAGCGTGATCCGCGCTTGCTCTCGTTGACATCGCGCTACCATCTCGCTAGCGTCTGCGTGGGATGCGCGTGCGGACACCTCGACCAACGGTCCGCTACCGTCGCGCCTGGCTTTTCCCAGCCTTCTTGAGTTGCACAGCTGTGCGCAGCAACGCGTACGAAGAGGATGTTGCCTCTATCTCGTCCCCATCCTCCGCTTTGAGCAGTTGCGCAAGAGCTGACATCCCCGTATCCCCTGGTTGAGGATCGAAAAAATGCGACACCTTTCCATCATCCTCGGACTGCTTGTCATCGCTTTGACAGGCTGTGATGACGTCTCGACACGCACACCTGACGTCATCGAAGTCGAGCAAAGCGACGACAGTGCCGTGGAGAGCTGCCAAATCGACTGTGACTGCGCCCAGGGAGAAGCTTGCGTCTCCGGAGTGTGTACCGCGCTGGTCGACAAGATCTACTGCTGCGACAAAGCCGGCTGTCCCCAGGGCGAAGCCTGCGTCACCCTCGAGGGTCGCCAGAGCACCTGTAGCGCCTGCGTCGTGGCCTGCGACTGCCCGCAGGGGCAGGACTGCTTCCAAGGCAGCTGCATGGCAGCCAATCCGCCCGTCTATTGCTGTGAGAACAGCGGCTGTCCTGCCAACCAACCGTGTGTCGATGCCAGTGGTGCCGCAGGTACGTGTGCCCGGCAATGTACCGTCAACTGCGATTGCCCACAAGGACAGCTATGCACCGCCTCAGGGCTCTGCGTCCAAGGCGTCGAGCCCGCCTACTGCTGTGAGAAGGAAGGATGTCCTCTGGGAGAGGCCTGCACGAGCATCGAGGGAGAAAGCTCCACGTGTAGGGAATGTGAACACAGCTGCGATTGCCCACAGGGAGAGGCCTGCTCTGCGTCTGGCATTTGTGTTGCAGGACTCGAGCCCACCTTCTGTTGCGAAAAGGCCGGATGTCCCGAGGGAGAGGCTTGTATACATGAGGATGACCGTGCGGATGTTTGCAAGCCTGTCTGCGGCAACGGCGTCATCGAGACGGGCGAGACCTGCGATGGCAACTGCCCAAGCTCCTGCAAGAGCAATGACCCCTGCATCGAGGGCGTGCTCAAGGGAAGCGCCTCGAACTGCACCGCCGTCTGCAGCTGGGAGCCGGTCAACAGCTGCAGCAGTGGCGATGGCTGCTGTCCTGAAGCTTGCACCCATGACTCCGACAATGACTGTTCGCGGCTCTGCGGCAATGGCGAGCTCGACCCTGGTGAGAGCTGTGACGGAAACTGCCCGACAAGCTGCGCTGATGCCGGTGCGTGCACCAAAGTCGAGCTGGTCGGCACCGCCGATCAGTGCACGGCACGATGCACCTCGACACCCATCGTCAGCTGCATCAATAGTGATGGTTGCTGTCCGAGTGGCTGCACCTTCAGCAATGACGACGACTGCGAGCAGGTTACGGGAGCCATCGGCAGCCCTTGTCGAATCGATGCCGATTGCAACAACGGCGGCTTCTGCATCGTCACCTGGACGGCGTCGGGTTACTGCTCGAAGGCCTGCACCCGTGACGCCGATTGTGGGAGTGGAAGCCACTGTGGATTCATCGATTCAGAGGGCAATGGGAGCTGCGTGAAGAGCTGCGACGACAGCTCTGACTGCCGAACTCCAGAATACGGCTGCTACAACCGAGACCAAGACGTCAACAACTTCCCTGAGTGCGCACCGCTCGGCACCGGCCAAGGCGCTGTGGGCGCTGCTTGTGAGCGCGTGAGTGATTGCCAGGGGGGCGAAGGTGCAGGATGCTACAACGGCCGCGACTGGAAAAATGGCTACTGTGTGCGTAGCTGCACCAGCAGTTGTCCAGCAGGCAGCCATTGCTCCGATGGACAATGTCTCAAAGGCTGCGTCAAC
>JAVFAO010000490.1:0-4884 GCA_034002465.1 Myxococcota bacterium | reverse complement strand
GACGATGGTGTGGGGTGCTCGCGCGCTTCGCGCGGCTCGCCCTGACGATGGTGTGGGGTGCTCGCGCGCTTCGCGCGGCTCGCCCTGACGATGGTGTGGGGTGCTCGCGCGCTTCGCGCGGCTCGCCGTTTGCGGGGCTCTGCCCCGCACCCCGCCAAAGGGCTCGCCCTTTGGAATCCCTTTTAGGGTCTGCGGCTGCTCCCAAGCTCAGGGATAGCTCACACCCACGCTGACAATCGCCTCGCCACCCGCACCATCATGGACAAAAACCAGGTCACCACTGTGCATCAACCCAGCTTCATCATCGCCAGGACGTGTGAACGTCACCGTCACCTCCTCAGTGGCCTCCGGCGCAAGCACAATCGGACTCACCGAAGGGTCCGCACTCAGCGTGAACAGCGGCTCAGCACCCGCCGAGGAGAAGCTCCGCTTGACAATGGCGCTGATCGTAAGCTGAGCACTGCCCGCGTTGCGCAACGTAATCACCTGCCCCTCCGATGCCCCCAATGCAACATTCTCCCAAACCAACTGCGCAGGCGTCGCAGAAAGCACGCCCATCGCCGCGCTCGCCGTGAGCGCCACCTCAATGCTGCTGTCCTCAATCGGATCCTGGTCGTTGGACAGAATCAACAACGTCGCGTTGCTCGCTTGACTCGTCTGCGGTGAATACCGCACCTGCAACACCTGCGAACTGCTGCGGGGAATGATGAGCTGCTCCGTGCACGAACTCGGCGGCGCCGTCTGCTGACATCGCGCGCCAGCCCGGATGTTGCCCTGGTCATCGTAAACACTGTAGTCCTCGTTCGTCGAAGGCTCGAGCCGAACATTGACCGTCAGCGGCGCCGCAGAACCACCCGCAAGATTCGTGATCGTCATCGGCTTCTCGGCCGTCTGAAACTGCTGCACGTCAACAAACGCCAGTGACCGAGGGGTAACGTCAATCTGAGCCGCATTGGGGTTGCCTACAGCCACCGCTAGAGTCACCGTCGGGTTGCTCGCCGCATTGCTGCGTACCACGATGCTACCACCACGAGTGATGGGGTCATTGCTGTTGGCCTTGAACTCCACCGTAATCTCCTGCACCGTACCCGGATTGAGCGTGAAAGGCGCAGCAGCACCGAGCAGCTTGAATTCGCCTTCCGGCTGCAAGGTGACGTCGATACCATTGATGCTGAGTAGATTGGCACCCACGTTCTGAATGGTGAAGCTACGCTGCTGCGCCGGATCCTCGATGGTCGCTGGCGCAAAATCAAGGCTGAGCTGGCCCCCACAGTTTGAGGTCCCCGTGATGCACACCTGGAGCTGGCCGCCAAGCCGCGGAATGCGCAGCTCGAAGGTCACCATGGGCGTTGCTGGATCATTGGAGCCAATCTCCACATGCCCGCAGTAGTCGGCGCTGAAACCCGGCGGTGGCTCTCCACACAGAGGATCGATGTCCGTCGGGTTGTACGTGAGATCATATTGACGCGACTGTCGGGGCTCGAGAATGAAAGGCTCCACCGTGCAGGTGTCCTCTGCACAGCTCTGCTCCCCTTCACCCGTGATGGTGATGTAGGGGCTCGCCGTCACCAACTTGATGTGGAGGATCTTGAGGTCGGCGTTCTCCGCGTCGTTCTTGACGAGGAAGATGCGATTGCTGGCCGGGTCACCAACCGCGACCGGATCGAAGGTGAGCGTGTTGTCACTGGCCGAGGTGGAACCAATGACCACGTTCAGCTCACCATGCTCGGTCTTGGTGATGTCCTCGCCACAGCTGGCGACGAGCGCCAAAGCTGAGACCGTCAAAAAGAAAGCGAAGGGCTTGCCGGACATGATGGCTCCTGGCGTTGGCGCGCTGGGCATTGATCGGTGGATGACTCAGAGCTCCATGATTTCCTTGTCTTTTTCCGCAACGATGTCATCAATTTTCTTGATGTGTTCGTTTGTCAGCTCCTGCACCCGATCGATCGCTTTGTGCGCGTCATCTTCAGGAACTTCCCCGTCCTTCTGCAGGCTCTTGATGAGCTCATTGGCGTCGCGGCGGTGATTGCGCACAGCAACCTTGGTCTTCTCCGCCATCTCCTTGACACCTTTGCTCAGCTCGCGTCGCCGCTCGCCGGTCAAGGCAGGAATGGGAATCCGCACCAGGACACCATCATTCGACGGGTTGAGACCCAGGTCGGCACTCATGATCGCACGCTCGATGTGGGCGATCATGTTCTTGTCCCAGGGCTGAATGGTGATCATCCGGGGATCCGGTACCTTGACCGCCCCAACTTGGTTGAGCGGCGTCATGGTGCCGTAATAGTCGACGCGAATACCGTCGAGCATGGATGGGTTGGCCCGACCAGTACGAACCCGTGAGAGCTCCTTACGAAGGGCGCTGATCGCGATTTCGAAGCCCTTCACCATCTCGGCAATGACCTCTTTGTGCATTCTCTCCTCCTGGATGACTCGCCACAGCCGTCGAGCCCTGCGAATCCTTGGTGGAAGCGCGCTCGTGAAAGGGGCCACGAGACGCGCCCATATTGGCGCCCGAAACAATACTGAGCTAGCGCCTTGGGCGCAAGTCCACTGTCATCATGCTTGTTCTCGTTGAAGCTCTGCGCTTGGCCGACAACCATTCTGTTGACGGATTTCGACCAACGTTGGCTCATCCCCGGATCAGGCGGCTTGACAGCTCGATGATGGAAAAACTACACTGCCCAATGCTGTATCGCATGCGGCCCACCGTGCTCCTCAGGTTCTTGCCCTCACTCGTGGAAAACGCCGCCGCAGTGCTGAGATGATGTGAATGCGAATGCAAGGGGTGTTGCGATGAACATGCAAGCACAAAGCCGATCGAATCTCTCATCTTCCGGGTCGGAAGAGGGTTCTGTGTCGAGCACGAGCCAACCTTTTCGCGAGTTCTTTGAGGACATGGGGTGTCGTGTCGATGTCGACGAGCAGTATCTGGAGCGCTACAAAATCGACTTCGGCGTGAGTCGTATCGAGGGGCTGCATGCTGCTGTGAATCTCGGTATTCATGTGACCCGTGAAACCGATCAGTACGCCGAGCAAGAGATTTTTTTGGAGGCAGCGCGCCGGGGAGTGGTGTCCAAGGCGGTCTACATCGAACTCTGTGCGCAGGCGCTCGACACCGGCGTGGTTCCTGTCGCGTATGCCGCTGCGGTGGGCTTCCTTTTCGATCGTCGCTATCAACACGCCAAATCGATTGGGCTTCGGATCTTCGAGGACTGTTCGTTTCACTTCTTCGACATCGAAGACAACGTGCGGCGGATGCGCAAGGACAAGCACGATGCGGCGCATGAAGAGCGGGAGCGCCTCGACGGGCAGATCATCGCCTATTTTGCGGACAAGGGCTTTGGCTTCATCGAGGACGTCAATCGTCAGAAGTTCTTCTTTCACATTGCCAACGTCTGCGACGACAAGCTGCGGGTCTCCTTGCCGGCCTATGTGCAAGGCGAGCTGATCTCGGTGCGCTTTTTCTACGGCGGCTCTGAAGGCAAGAAGTATCCCAAGGCCGTCGAGGTCGAGCTGCCCAGAACAGAGGACTGAGCTGCTCAGCGGTCTCTGAGACGGGCCAGCGTGACGCCGTCTCCGCCTTCCTCCCTGGAGCCTGGCCAGCATGAGGAGACGTAGGGGCTTTTCGGCAAAAAGCTGCGCACCGCTGCTTTCAAGACCCCTGTGCCGTGGCCGTGAATCACGCAGATGCCGCTGAGCTCTTTGCGCAGCGCGCTGTCGAGGAAGAATTCGACTCGTTCGATGGCCTCGTCTCGGTTCATCCCGCGCAGGTCGATGGTGTTTTCGGGGTGAGGGATGACGATGGGGGGGGCAGGCGGAGCTGCAGCCGTGCTCTGCTGCCTCGAGCTCGAGGGGCGAGGCGTTGCCTTGGCTGGCTTGGCGTCGCTGCGTTCCTTGGCTGCGTTGGGTGAGACGGCGAGGTCATCATACGGCACCTGCACTTTCAGCGCGCCAAGCTGCAGCAGGACGTGCTCTGCAAAGACCTCGACAATCGTGGCTTCTCGCTCGTAGCGGCGGCTCATGACGCCGAGCCCTTGTCTGACGGCTTCTTTGGGCAGTGGCACGAGCTTGGAGCCGTGGGACTGTCTGATGACGGCGTGGGTTTCACGTGCTTCTTGCTCGAGTGGTCGTAGCTCCCGTTCCAGGGCCTTGGCTTCGGCAGCTTTCTCGAGTTTGGCTTCGGCGATTCGCGCCTCGAACTCGCGGATGCGCTTTCGAAGCTCTCGCAGGCGACGTCTGAGTTCGACGCTGTCTGAGCTCAGAACCTGAAGCTCTCGGCGTTTCACCTTTTCGATTTCCCCGGCGAGCTGCTCGCTTCGCGCTTGCATTTGTGAGCGGCTCGTGGCGAGCAGCTTTCGTTCGTCCTCGAGCGCGACCCGTTCGTTTTCCAGTTTGCCGAGGGCGTTCTCCAGGCCGGACTTGGCCTCTTCGCGGTGCAGTTGCTCGGCTCGGCTGAGCAGCTCCGCCGGCATCCCCAGACGAGCGGCGATGGCGAGCGCTGCCGAGCCTCCGGGTGTACCAATGCGGAGGCGGTAGCTGGGGCGCATGGCATTAAGGTCGAACTCGACCGAGGCGTTGCACAACCAGGGGTATTCGAGCGCAAAGGCTTTCACGCGATCGAGGTGGGTGGTGACGACGACCGTTGCGCCAGCGATGTAGAGACGCTCCAAGAGCGCCATCGTCAGGGCACCGCCCTGAGCGGGGTCGGTCCCCGCAAAAGGCTCGTCGAGTAGCACCAATGATCCGGGCCCAACGCGTGGCAGGATCTGGCGCAGCTTGATGACGTGGGCCGAGAAGGTGGAGGTGTCTTGAACGATGGACTGCTCGTCACCGATATCGGCGAAGACCTCGTTGAACAGTGGAAATTCGCTTCAGATCGGA
>JAVFAO010000489.1:0-4887 GCA_034002465.1 Myxococcota bacterium | reverse complement strand
GAATGCCTCCAAGCTCGCTGTCGAAAGCCACGCGCTCCGGAAAAGCCAAGCTCAGCTCGAGCGCGAGCTCCAGATTCTGCTCCCCCAAGCGCATCCGACAGCCCTCGAAGTCTCCCCACACCACGGGATCGAAGCCCAGGTCGTCAAAGCCAGCAATAAAGCGAAGCTCGCCGTTCGCCTCGGCGTCGAGCGGCGCACCCTCGGCCCAGCCGTCGCAGATACGGGTGACCCGGACGAAGCCATCCCCGTCGACGGTGTTGCCGCCAATCTCCAGCGCAGCGCTGCGGGTCACCAAGCTACGGCGCAGCTCCTGCGACTGTTGCTCAGTGCCTGACTCGTCCTCGAGCCCCTCGAGCTGCGCCAAGACCTCGCTCAACAAGGCACACTCTGGACACTGGCCCTGCAACAAGCAGCTCTGCAGCGCCGCTTCGTCCCAGCCACAGAGCAAGGCCACCGCGTCCACCTGCTCCTCGACCTGCCCCACCAAAGCCGCGACGATGCTCTCGTCCAAGGGCATATCAGGCCGTTCGTAGGCCGCGAGGAGCGCACTCAGGTCCGGCGCGGCAGGCTTCTTCTCCGGTAGCTGCTCCTCGCACGCCCCCAACAACAGGCAACAGCTACAAGCCATCGACCACAAGCTCCAAAGCCACCGCTTCCCCACACTCCACCTCACTTTTGCTCGCAGCCCGGCATCCCACCACCAAGCGACTGCTATGGTAGAGACGGCTGCATGAGCAATCAAGGCTGGCCATACTCACCGCAGCTCCGCTCACCCACTTAGCATCGCGAACACGGTATCTCGCAACGAAAAGGCGGGACACCCAGTTTCTCTCTTGCGTTTGTCCACAGGAGTTACTAGAGATTCGATGGTCTCGAGATTCCGGCGAAAAACCGGAGCCCTCCCACTGGCGACGTCCGCTCGCCAATTGTCACGGAGCACTTCAGCATGAGCGTCGAACAACTACTCGAAACCACTCAGGATGTCATCACGAGCTTTGGACTCAAGCTCTTGGCGGCCATCGTCATCTTGCTCATCGGACGATGGGTTGCGCAGCAACTCACCAAGGTCGTGCGCAAGCTGATGGGCCGTGCCAAGGTCGATGAGATGCTGGTGCGCTTCGTGGGCAGCTTGGTCTACGCCGCGATGCTCACCTTCGTCATCGTGGCTGCTGTCGGACAGCTAGGCGTTCAGACCACCAGCTTCATCGCCGTCCTCGGCGCGGCGGGCTTGGCCGTCGGCCTCGCCTTGCAAGGGGCGTTGGCCAACTTTGCCGCTGGAGTGCTGATCGTCCTCTTCCGTCCCTATCGCAAGGGCGACTTTGTCGAGGTCGGCGCCCTCACCGGCTCCGTCGAAGAGGTGCAGATCTTCAACACCGTACTGCTCACGCCAGATAACAAGACCGTCATCATCCCCAACGGCCAGGTCGCCAGCGGCACCATCACCAACTACTCCGCCAAGGACACCCGCCGCGTCGATCTGAGCGTGGGCGTCGCCTACAAGGCCGATCTCGAGCAGGTGCGAAAGGTGCTCACGTCCATCATCGAAGCCGACAAGCGTATTCTCAAGGACCCCGTTCACACCATCGGCGTCGCCTCCCTCGCCGACAGCAGCGTGCAGCTCGCCGTCCGCGTCTGGGTCAAGACCGCAGACTATTGGGACGTCTTCTTCGCGCTCAACGAAACCATCAAGAAGCGCTTTGACGAAGAAGGTATCTCCATCCCCTTCCCGCAGCGCGACGTGCACGTCTACAACCACTGATGCGACACCATACGCGAGGGGCTCGGCTCAGTCGGCTGAGCTCACGACCAGCTTCCGCAACTGCTCGAGCTCTTGCTGGTACTTGGGCGACGTACTGAGCTCCTCGTAGTAGGCTTCGGCGAGCAGCTTTCCAGCCTCGATATCGCTGGGGAAATGCACGCCTGAGATGACTCGGTCCAAGGCAATGGCGTCTGCGCGTTGCAGGAACTCCTCGCGGCGCGCAGGCACGAGCTCGGCCAGGACCAAGGCGAAGAGGCGCGAGAAGGCGGCGTGTCCACTGGGATAGGCGAAGCTCTTCGCGCTCTTGCCAGAGGCGTTGCACGACAGCTCAGCGGCTGGGCGTGGGCGCTGGTAGTGGTCCTTGAGGGCGCGGGTCGCCTGGCCAAGCTCCTGGTCGAGGCGCTCGAAGAGCGCCGAAAGCTCGGCAGGAAGCGGCTCGACAAACGGGCTCTGCTCTCCCCAGAGCAGCCGAAAATCGACGAAGTGCTGCTGCTGAGCTCGGCGACAGTCCTCCTCGCTGCGTCTGTCCCGCCAGTCCTCGACGGTGGCCTGCTCGGCGCGCTGCAGCTCGGAATCGGCCGCAGGCGGTGGTGGAAAGGCGAGCTGCCAGATGAAGTCGCTGTCCACGTAGGTCTCCGAGTGCACAGCCTGGCTGTGGGTGGAGACGACCGGCGGGGAGGAGCAGGACATCAGGAGCAGGCCAAAGGCAAAGGTTGAGAGCGCTGTGCTGGGTTTAGCCATCTGAACTCCAAAGAGCGGGAGCTCGTCTCGGACCTTGACGCGAAGCCCTGCTCAGCGTCATAGTAGCAGCATGTTTCTTGCGCATGCAGGTCTTTGTTGGGAGCTTGCCCCGCAAACAACCGGTGCGTTTGGGTTGTCTCATGAGCATCATTTTTCGAACTGAGGTGAAGGATGGGGTGCTGTTGGTGACGAGCTCTGGAAGAGACGACAGCCTCGAGGACGTGCTGCACTATGGTTTCTCAGTCATCGAAACCGCGGTTTCGGCAGGTGTGACGCGGGTGTTGTGCGATGAGCGAGCGCTGGAGTATACGCTCGGCACGACCGCGACCTATCAAGCCGCACAGCTCATCGCCGAGCGTGCGCCAAATGTCGCGCGCGTCGCCATCGTTTGTGCACCAAGCTTTCTGGAGAAAGGAAAGTTCTGGGAAACTGTCGCAGTCAACCGACACCTGCACGTCCGGGTCGACGTCGACGCCGAGCGGGCGATGGAGTGGCTGAAGAAAGGCTCCCCTGCGGCCAAATAGACGCGAGCAACGGCGCAAAATCAAAGGGATTCCAAAGGGCCTAGCCCTTTGCCCACGTGATGCGCATCACCTTCAACTCCATGAATCAAAAGACCAAATCAGCACGGAGTATGCGTTGACCACGAGGACACGACTCCAGCCGCTGGAAGGCGCAGATCAAAACGTGGGGCCGGCTTCCAGCCGGCCGACCGCGGCCATGGGAAGGACTGGTCGTGCGCACTGTGCGCGACACTGGGGTCAGGACTCGCACAAGTATGCAGAATCCGGGGAGGGCGCACACGCAGGTGCGCCCCTACAAGTCAATATTACGCATTCCTTTCAATCGCTTACATGTGATGCGCATCACGTGGGCTTTGGCGGGGCGTGGGGCAGCGCCCCACATTCCTCGGCCATCTCTCCCCAATACCTACGGCCACGCGAAAGGCTGCAGAGCTTGGGGAAGGGCCTGCACGGCAGCGAGGTGCAGCAGGTAGTCGCCAGCAATCCCTTGCGTCCCCTCCTCGCCTGCGTGGTCTCCGATGATGAAGGTCTTGGACTTGTCAATGCCTGCCTGCTCGAAGGCCCAGATATCGGTGGTGGCGTTGCCGTAGGCGTATTCGATGGTGTAGCCCATGGCCAGGAGTCCAAGCAGGTAGTCCCGCTTATAGCTGCCCACGCCACCCTCAGTTGGCAAGGCCTCGCCGTTGGAGTCGGTGAGGTGCAGATGCCCTGGGGCGAAGCCCAGCTCCTGCAGCCACTCTCGGGTGATGCGGGTCAGCCAATAGGGACGACCAGTGAGGTAGACGAGCACATAGCCCTTGTCGGCGAGGGCTTGCGTGAGGGCGATGGCGCCGGGGTAGGCCTCGGGGAGATAGCTGCCTTCGTAGATGGGGAGGAAGAACTCGTCGATGGTGTCTTGCAGGACCTCAGAGTCGCTGGTGGTGAGGGTGCCATCGATGTCGAGCACGATGAGCTGGGTGCCAGCGGGGAGCACGCGCAGCTCCGAGGGGGCCCCAGAGGCGTCGCCAGTGACGGCTTGGTGCAGGGCGAAGCGGCCAAGGCCGAGCGGAGTCGTGTCGAGCTCGAAGCTGACCCGACCGTCGCTGTCGGTGAGGGCACGGCCCAGCTCCGAAAAGCCTGAACAGTCGTCAAGGAAGGCTATGATCTCCTCATCTTGGAGGTCCTTGCTGAAGCGGCCGTAGGCGAATTTGCCGGGGATTTGGGTGCGACTCGACGGTAAGGCGATGACATCCTGGGCGCTGTGTTCGGGGTTGGCCACCCCGACGAGGAGCTCGCTGGAGAGGTGGCGAAAGCCCTGCGGGCTGAGGCTGGGTTCGGGACTCGAGGTGCAGCTTTGGTAGAGGGGCATGGGTGGCTCTTGCTCGTCCGGCTCGTCCTGCTCACTGCTGTCGAGCTCCGTGGCGTCCTGCTGGTCTCGTGTATCGTCCTCGGTGTCGCGCGTCTCCTCTGCATCGGGCGAGAGCTCCAGCTCGGGGGCCGCGTCGGCGTCCTGGGTGTCGGACAGCTCGGGGATTTGGTCCGGCGGCGTGCTCTGGTCTGCCTGGGCGGAGCCGGTGGAGTCGGAGCAGCCGAGCAGAAGGGTGAGGGCAAGCGTACAGAGCCGGAATGGGCGCGGGCGGTGACGGTGGTGCATGGGCATAAGGCGCTCAGTCGCAGTAGGCGTCGTTGTTGCGCAGGATGGCCTTGCAGGTGTTGGAGTCACAGTAGGCGTCGTTGTTGCGCAGGTAGGCCTTGCAGTCGTCGGTGTCGCAGTAGGCGTCGTTGTCGCGCAGCACTGCCTTGCAGTCGGCGGTGTCGCAGTAGGCGTCGTTGTCGCGCAGCAGTGCCTGGCAGTCGTCGGTGGCGCTGTAGGCGTCGGTGGCG
>JAVFAO010000488.1:0-4888 GCA_034002465.1 Myxococcota bacterium | reverse complement strand
TCGTCGAAGGCTAGGGCCGATTGGGCTGGAACCAGGCTGAAGAGCAGCAGCAGCGCGGCGGCGAGCAGGCCGCAGCGGTGCTTTGCGCGCACACGGGCGGTCATCGACTCAGGAATGCCCCCCCCCCCGGAAAGTCTTCGTTTCTCATCCCGATTCTCCTGCTGTTGGCGCTGGAGGGTGCTGTATCCCTCCGAAGCAGCAGGATGCCGGTGGAGGTGGCGCGGGTCAAGCGTGCGGGCGAACGAGCAAGTCGTGAGCCAGCGTCTGCACCGCGCGCATCCGATGCGCGTGTGAAGCGCTACGAGGGACTTGCGAGAGCGAGCGAATGAAGTGTGCGACGCAGCTCGCTACCGTTCCCAGAGGAAACCTCCTCCAGCAAATCATCCCCAGTCCAGCTCAGCGCCAAACCCGAATCGACTACCGAGTCGAGCAATAGGAACCTTGGATCGCCAGCCCATTGTCTCCAATCGTGCGGCAAATTCCTCTCAGGCGTGAGCAAGTAGCAGGGAAGCAAGGACTTCGAAGGGATTCTCGTCTTGTGAAGCCCACGCGCTCAGTGGCCACTCCAGCTCCTCCTCTCTCAAGGCGCGTTCCACGTTCTCCTGAGCCTGTTGGAAAGACATCTCTGAACCGGGAAGATGGTGAAACACGATGGGGATGCTGCGATAGTCACGATCCAACTGCTCCAAGACACGGCAGATGTTCCACAGTGCAAAATCCACAGCAATCATTGCCCCATCCTCAACGAACTGATGAACCGGACTCTGGTGCAACACGATCAGTCCGTCCAGGTCCCGAAATCGGTTCAACACGTGAGTCGAATCCACTTGCCAATAGACAAGAGGCGAGCTGTAGTGTGCGACTCTGAATACAACATCGGAGAGTCGAAGTTGCCAGGGCCACTCCTCTTTGGAGAGTGGAAAGCCAGACCGATAGCGGAGAAAAAACGGTCCGTCGTCCAGAGGGTAGGACGCAACGACGGTGACATTGCAGTGGCGAGTGCCCATGTTGCTACTCCTCCTGGACCAGCACCGGGTTGGATCCAACGATGGCGTGTTGCCAATCCTGTCGAGATGAAAAGGCCTGGCGCAGTTTCGGATCGATGACCCGCCCTTGGTTCGTTTCCTGAGCGGCGTGAAGAAACCAGGGAACGTTCGTCACTCCAGGTAGAGTGTTCAGAAGCGCGCCAGAGCCAGGAAGCAGGACCAATACGACTCCACCAGAGTGTTTCTGTAGCTCCCTCGACAGCTCCCGACAGTCGGATTCGTCTGCCGTCTCCATCGCGGCGTTGACTGCGGCCAGCTCTTCCTCGGTCAACGGCTCTCCCCCAAGAGGGCCTGGGGCCGAGGTCGCATGGGTACAATCATCGCCGCCTCGAGCAGCGCACTGGAGTACAGCCAAATTCGCCGCAACGTCGTCCTTTGAGATGGTCAAGCTGTCAGTGCTCACCGCCCGGTAGGTCTCCTTCAACTTGGCCCCAAAGCCCTGTCGCTCGATTTGTTTGAGGGCAATGGCATCAGACTGTAGCGCATCTAGCTGCCCTTGGTAGAACTCGTGGACTACTCTTCCCTTGTTCCCGCTTCCAGCTCCGCTAATGAACCCTGACAGCCCTGTCGAGGATCTGCTCGCTGTCAGCTCCCTCGTTGGCTCTCGGCTGTCAGAACCGAAGGCCTCGATCCACTTCACTTCTGAGGCAGTTGCAAGATCCCCTCGTTTTGGGTGGCCTGCACTCCGATCCGTCGGACCCGACGCCAACCCCCAAGTGTCCCACAGATTGACAGGGTCCCCGTTCGCATACGACCACAGGTCAAAGCCCCCACCCCCATACCCCAGCGGGTCTGGGCTCACAAACTGACGTAGGTACGGAGAATACGAGCGCGCCCGCATGTCATACAGACCCGAGAACGCCGACAAGAAGCGCCCCGCGTAGCCCTGCGTGTTCCCATACGACGACCCACAAGCCTGCGCCGCCGAGCTGCTGCACACCAGCACCCCATTGCCATTGCGCAGCTCCCGTGCACCATAGGGGTCATAGTCGTAGCTCTCGACCAAGAATCCGGACGCGTCCACCAGAGCATTAGACTTCGTTCGCTCTCGGGCACCGACCTCAGCTCCAAGTCAGTTTTCCGTGGCCGCCCCCGTGCTCACTGCTGAGAGGCACTCCTGTCGCTGAGGATGGAGCGCCCTCCGCTCACGAAGCACGTCACCACGCAGGTCCGTCATCAGCCCGAAGCTCGCCCCGTCCCCCTCCAACGACGGACGAAGCACCGCATACACCGAGTCGCTCAGCTCCATCGCCGCGAGCTCGCTCCACGTCGCCTCCACCTGCGGCGAACAGGTCCAACGCAACGTGTATGCAGCAGACGACTCGCCGGAGCCCGAGGGCCACCACACACGCTCCAGGCAGCCCGCGCTCTCCCTCAACAAGAGCCAGCCTGCATACTGAATATGGCGCTGCTCGCCGTATACACCAACCGACACCAGACGGCCAAAGGCGAAGCGAGCGAAGTGAGGCGCGAGTCAGCGTCTGTCGTGTGAGCATCCGATGTTCACACGCAGCGCTGCGAGGGCCTCGCGAGAGCGAGAGAATGAAGTGTGCGACGAAGCTCGCTACCGTTCCCAGAGGACACCTCCTCCAGCAAATCATCCCCAGTCCAGCTCAGCGTCATGCCCGACACAGGCAAGCTCTCGAGTCGATCTCTGCTGTCCCAGCTCACGCTGGCATAACCATCCTGCGGCGTCTGCACCGACGACAATGCAGGACCCGAGGGATAACGCGTCGCCGACCACCTGAGAGCGACAGAGGAGCACGCATCGAAGCGAGTCATCGAGCTTTGTCGGTGCTCCGGCGGAACGGACAGCAAAAGACACGTTCGCCGTCGACTGGTCTTTTTGATTCGCTCGTTCTCGCGCACCGACCTCAGCTCGATGACTCGCTGAGGATGGAGTGCGCTCCTCTCGCTGAAACAGCGTCCCATTCGGACTGCGCGACCAGACGCTCTCCACGCCCCCAGGCGGCAGCGCGTTGGCCACTCCGGCCATCCAGTCGTGCAGCGCCTGCGACGACGCCGCGTCAGCGCCCGTCCACGCGTGGCTCCAGCTCAGACGACCCACACCATCGTACGCCGTGAGCTGCATCGTGCTCTGGCCTGCACCCCACACCGTGCGCTGCATCCCCACTCGACGATCGTGAATCTGGATTCGCTCGCTCTCGGGCACCGACCTCGCGCCAGCTACACATCCTGCGGATGGGCGCGAGGATGCGTGCCCTCCGCTCACTTTCGATTGCCTGGGGGAGGCTGTACAGAGCGCCGATCACAGACACCAGCCTCAGGCGACCATCGTTGTGCGCGACAGTACGCGATGTCCTTCAACGAAACGGACACAAGAGACCAGTCCTCCACACACCACACCCTGTTCCTAATCGACTCCCTGTCGCATTCGATGCTCGACAGCCCAATGGGTTGGGCGAGTCGAAATCAAAAATCTGTCATGCTCAATGAGGTACCATACGATCATGGGCGAAGTCCGCTGGCCCAGAGCACATTCCGCAGTGACGGTGGTCCAAACTGTGGAGACCACGTGTTGCGCTTTGATCGCCCTGCTCTCAAACGCTCGAACCATAATCGAAATCGATTGGAAAGGCCGTATTCCCATCATCCCACTCAGATACCTGTCCAGAGGAAGCTGTGAAAGCGAGTCCGGAAAGTAGAGTTGAGTACGTGCAGTATCGATCTCTCCTTGGTTCAAGTGGTCGAAGTGCTCACGAATGAACGTGACAGCCCGCTCAACGAGTTTTGTCGAAGCCCACTGCCGTTCCACGGCACTCTCCTACTCTTACCACGTTGCAGATGAAACATGCGGGAAAAAGAAAACCTGTCCATTTTCAAATACTGTCACGATCACAACTTCCGATTCTGTTTGCGCTTCGTACTGAACTGCGCGAAAGTCATCTGGATCATATCCAGCTTCTGCGATTTTTCTTCGCATTCCAGAATTCTTAACAGGTCCAATATCTTCGCCAATGCTAATCACGGCAGCATCCTGCCCCACAGCATACACAACGGCTTCATCCAAGTCCCAAAACTCGACCGATGGCAACGCAGGTTGGGTAGCCGCACTTGCAATTGCCTCGCCAGCCTCCAAGCAGGCCTTCTGACTCGCCCCTCCCACCAAGCACTCACCATACGCAATGGTTTGCTGCACCTCCTGATAGTCAATCTTCTCACTTTCGGACTCGGCAGCATCAAGTACACGTAGAATCTCAGGTCGCTTGTCGGAGTGGCGGCCCTGCGCGAGTTTCTGGTAGATTGTCTTCAGGTTGTTCACCAGGTCGGCGTCGCGCACGCCTTCGGGAACATTCGTGATCCAACTCCGCCCACCCCAAGACCCCGGCGAACGAGCCTTGCTCGCTCCCGACGAATCTGCTCGCCAAGCTGAGCCTGATGACGACCCGCTGGGTATCCAGTGCGGGCGCTCAGAGAAGTCCGTCGGCCCCGCCGCCAACCCCCAAGTGTCCCACAGGTTGACAGGGTCCCCGTTCGCATACGACCACAGGTCAAAGCCGCCACCCCCATACCCCAGCGGGTCTGGGCTCACAAACTGACGAAGGTACGGAGAATACGAGCGCGCCCGCATGTCATACAGACCCGAGAACGCCGACAAGAAGCGACCCGCGTAGCCCTGCGTGTTCCCATACGACGAGCCACAAGCCTGCGCCGCCGAGCTGCTGCACACCAGCACCCCATTGCCGTTGCGCAGCTCCCGCGCACCATAGGGGTCATAGTCGTAGCTCTCGACCAAGAATCCGGACGCGTCCACCAGGCCAACCACGTCACCACGCAGGTCCGTCATCAGCCCGAAGCTCGCCCCGTCCCCCTCCAACGAC
>JAVFAO010000487.1:0-4891 GCA_034002465.1 Myxococcota bacterium | reverse complement strand
ACCGAGGCCGCCGCCCAGACCCAGGCCGCTGCCCAGACCCAGGCCGCTGCCCAGACCGTTGCCCAGACCGAGGCCGCTGCCCAGACCGTTGCCCAGACCGAGGCCGCCGCCCAGACCGAGGCCGCTCTCCAGGCACTTGACTCCATTGTCGCCTCGGCCAATGCAGATCCCGACCTCAGCGCCAAAGGCGTCCTACAGGTTTCGGCCGAGGATGCGCTACGCTGCGCTGTTCAAGCCCTCGACAGGTGGGCCTCGTCCCCACGTGTACTCATCGCCGAAATGCCGGAGCTGCCCATACCTCGTGGGCTGGCAGGACCAGGCCTGCTCGCCGAGACCGTCGTCAGACGATGGGAGGACGCCATGCCTCTGCATCGCCTCGAGGGCATCTATTCGAGAGATGGCGTCTCTCTCGCTCGGTCCACGCTCTGTGGCTGGCATGAGCAGCTTGCAAACCTCTGCCAGCCCCTCGTCGAGGCCATGAAAAGTGACGCCTTGACCCAGCCCGTGCTCTGCACAGACGCCACCGGCGTTCTGGTTCAGGCCAAGAAGAAGTGCAAGCATGCGCACTTCTGGGTGCTGGTTGCGCCGCAACGCCACATCTTGTTCATGTACAGCAGACGTCACAACGCCAATGCCGTCGATACCTTGCTGCAAGGCTATCAGGGCTACCTCGTTGCCGACGCCCACGCTGTCTATGATCACCTCTACACCGAGGATGACGCGAGCGAAGAGCTGCTCATCCCCGACGCCGAGAAGAGGAAGATCATCGAGGTCGCCTGCTGGGCGCATGTGCGAAGGTACTTCTTCAAGTCCATAAAGACAGACCCCGTCCGCGCGGAACATGGCATTGGGCTCATCGGCTCCTTGTTTCGGGTCGAGCGCAGGATCAGCGAGAAGACAATGGCCGAACGCGCCGAGCAGCGCGCCTCTGTGTCGACACCGTTGGTCAACGACTTTTTCAAATGGTGTCGCAACGAACACCCCGGCACGCTGGAAGAGACACCAATCTATCGAGCGTTTCGCTACGCCACGAATCATGAGAAGGCGCTTCGTCGCTTTCTCGAGGATCCTCGACTGCCATTCGACAACAACATCAGCGAGAGAGCGCTTCGCCGTGAGGCGGTGGGGCGCAAGAACTGGCTCTTCGTCGGCAGTGACGACGGCGGCCGCACGAACGCCACCTTCGTCTCCCTCTTGGCCAGCGCAAAGCTGCACAGAGTCGAGCCTGTCGCCTACTTGCGCGACCTGCTCTTCCTGCTGCCCGCTTGGCCGCAATCTCGTCTGCTCGACCTCGCTCCCGTCTCCTGGAAAGAAACGTTTCAGAAAGCCGAGACTCAAGAGCTGCTCAACGCCAATCATTATCGCACCGCCTTGCTTGCCTTGGGGCGCTAGCCCTTCCTGCATGCAAGGTTACGCCGTTCGACGCGCTCCGCCATAACGTGGTTGGTCGAACGGATACGCACAGCCATGGCTTCCGGCCGCGGCGCAGCGCGCACGATGCCGTGCGTGAAGCAAAGCGATACGTACAGCAGGGAAAGCGATGGGTGGTTGACGTTGACCTCGAAGCCTTCTTCGACCGCGTAAATCACGATGTGCTGATGGGGCGGCTGGCCAACCGGATTGAGGACCGTCGCGTGTTGGGGCTGATTCGTCGCTACCTCGGCGCTGGCATCATGGCAAACGGGGTGGTGATGGATCGGCGGGAGGGAACGCCGCAAGGCGGTCCACTGTCGCCGTTGCTCGCAAACGTGCTGCTCGACGAAGTTGACAAGGAACTCGAGAAACGCGGACACTCCTTCGCCCGCTACGCCGATGACTGCAACGTGTATGTGCGGTCACAACGGGCTGGCGAGCGAGTCATGCAGGGGCTTCGGCGCCTGTACGCAAAGCTCCATCTCCGGGTCAACGAAGCCAAGAGCGCAGTAGCACCGGTGCAGGAGCGAAAATTCCTCGGCTATACCTTCTGGATTACGCGAAGGAACGAGGTCCGGTGCACGATCGCGCGCAAATCCCTAGACACGATGAAAGATCGCGTGCGGCACATGACGAGCCGCATGCGAGGCCGAAGCCTGGGCCAAATTTGCCAGGATCTGCGGGCGTACTTGCCGGGTTGGAGGGCGTACTTCCAGCTTGTCGAGTTTCCAACGATCTTTCGCGAGTTGGACTCCTGGATTCGACATCGCCTTCGCGCTCTACAACTCAAACAGTGGAAGCGAGGCGTCACCATCTTCCGAGAACTGCGAGCTCGGGGACTCTGTCCTCGTGAGGCTCGCCGCGTAGCTGGAAACGCTTCCCGCTGGTGGCACAACTCGGGGATGCGCCTCATCGGTCTCGCTTTGCCTAACAAGCTCTTCGACGAGCTGGGACTTCCCCGGCTCGCCAAATGACCTCAACTCTTCGAACCGCCGGATGCGGACCCGCTTGTCCGGTGGTGTGGCAGGGGTCCCTGCGGGGCCCCTATGCCGATGTGCGCCCAGCATGCGCATCAACTCGGAGGTGAGAGTCCTTCCTGAAATTGGTCACAATGACAGAAGCAAACCACAAGGGCGCAACCGCGAGGGACCGTCTGGAGGAAGTGGAGAGCGAAACCGCGGGCCGACGTACAGGAATCGGATCCGAGGCGACGCCGAGCAGGGCGAGCGGGCTGGAATCCGCGAAGCTCTCGTGACCGAAGCTCGGCGGCGTATATCCGGCGGTCGTGCGGTGAAGGCTGATGCGCTTACCTGGGGAGATCTCGCCTTACGTCTGAAAGGACGACGCTCGATGGAAACAGCGAGCGGAGCGAGAAGTCAGCAGAGGCCGTAGTAGCAGCGAAGGAGCCGAGCCGGGCAAACCCCGATACCTCGGAAGTCTCTGTCGCAGCGAAGGGCCAAACGAAGAGGAGGGTGAAACGTCTGTGAGTCTCGACAACGCCATGCCACAGAAGTCCAATATGGAGCGGCCGTATGCCGTCGTGGGTGAAGCCCACGGCGACGTGCGGCGCGTGGAAGCGAAGGCGGCGACGCACGGAACCGAACACCCAGGAACAAGTGGCCTGATGGAGGCAGTGCTCACGCGCAGCAACCTTCTGGCCGCGTTGAAGCGAGTGAAGCAGAACAAGGGGAGCCCTGGCATCGACGGGATGACTGTGGAGGCTCTGTCTGAGCACCTTCGCGTGCACTGGTCGTCTATCCGCGAGCAACTGCTCACGGGAACGTACCAGCCGCAGCCGGTGCGACGACACCTCATCCCGAAGAGCGGCGGCGGCGAGCGCAAACTCGGTATTCCGACAGTGCTCGACCGATTCATTCAGCAGGCCCTGTTGCAGGTCCTGCAACCTCAATTCGACCCGACCTTCTCGCAGCACAGCCATGGCTTCCGGCCGCGGCGCAGCGCGCACGATGCCGTGCGTGAAGCAAAGCGATACGTACAGCAGGGAAAGCGATGGGTGGTTGACGTTGACCTCGAAGCCTTCTTCGACCGCGTAAATCACGATGTGCTGATGGGGCGGCTGGCCAACCGGATTGAGGACCGTCGCGTGTTGGGGCTGATTCGTCGCTACCTCGGCGCTGGCATCATGGCAAACGGGGTGGTGATGGATCGGCGGGAGGGAACGCCGCAAGGCGGTCCACTGTCGCCGTTGCTCGCAAACGTGCTGCTCGACGAAGTTGACAAGGAACTCGAGAAACGCGGACACTCCTTCGCCCGCTACGCCGATGACTGCAACGTGTATGTGCGGTCACAACGGGCTGGCGAGCGAGTCATGCAGGGGCTTCGGCGCCTGTACGCAAAGCTCCATCTCCGGGTCAACGAAGCCAAGAGCGCAGTAGCACCGGTGCAGGAGCGAAAATTCCTCGGCTATACCTTCTGGATTACGCGAAGGAACGAGGTCCGGTGCACGATCGCGCGCAAATCCCTAGACACGATGAAAGATCGCGTGCGGCACATGACGAGCCGCATGCGAGGCCGAAGCCTGGGCCAAATTTGCCAGGATCTGCGGGCGTACTTGCCGGGTTGGAGGGCGTACTTCCAGCTTGTCGAGTTTCCAACGATCTTTCGCGAGTTGGACTCCTGGATTCGACATCGCCTTCGCGCTCTACAACTCAAACAGTGGAAGCGAGGCGTCACCATCTTCCGAGAACTGCGAGCTCGGGGACTCTGTCCTCGGGAGGCTCGCCGCGTAGCTGGAAACGCTTCCCGCTGGTGGCACAACTCGGGGATGCGCCTCATCGGTCTCGCTTTGCCGAATAAGCTCTTCGACGAGCTGGGACTTCCCCGGCTCGCCAAATGACCTCAACTCTTCGAACCGCCGGATGCGGACCCGCTTGTCCGGTGGTGTGGCGGGGGTCCCTGCGGGGCCCCTATGCCGATACACACCAACCTGCGGGGGGAAGGCCGGAGGCTGCCAAGCTTTTTCACCGGCCTTCCGCGTTTCTTGCCCCAGAGCACGCTGCTCCACAGGGCGGCAAGAAATGCCTACGTCGCTGTCAGAGAACGAGCAACAAAATGAGCTTGCCTAAGGTATTGGGCATGCCACGTAAGAGTCGGCAGGTATCTCGCGTGACTGCTGCTGCGTGCATCGGCTCCGACTACCTCCCGCGCGCACCTGAGGGCACAGTGCTCTATCAGGTGCTGCAGGAGCACCTCGAGACTTTTCTGGAGCGGGTCGAGCGTGACGGACGCAGCTTGCCGCGCTTTGTCATCCAAGAGTTGCGTGGCTTCCTTCGGTGTGGGATTCGAGCGCACGGCTTCGTGCGTGTACGTTGCCCGAAGTGTCGCCACGAATTTGGAGTGGCGTTCTCGTGCAAGGGCCGTGGCTGGTGCCCGTCGTGCGGCGGACGCTTCATGGCGCAGACCGCCGCGCACCTCGTCGAGCACGTGCTCCCGGAGGGTGTTGGATACCGCCAGTGGG
>JAVFAO010000486.1:0-4896 GCA_034002465.1 Myxococcota bacterium | reverse complement strand
TCCTGAGTCGTTGGCTTCCTTGCCATGATGACCTCCATGGTGTCCATCAACGTTCCACCTGATAGGAAGCGATGGGGAAGCAAATACTATCACCCCTCGGTTGATTTGTCTCCGCATTGATCAGTAGATGCTCGCGTTGGCTTCGCGAATGGCGGCGATGGTGGTGCGGACGAGCTTCTCGTAGTTGGGGCCACGCACTTTGAGTCCGCCAAAACCGCCGTTGAGCTGTGCAGAGTAGATACCGGCGAACTGGTTGAGCGTCTCATCGCTGACAGGATAGCCTTCGTCTTCGAGGATGGCGCGGAGCCGCCGCAGGTCGTTGGGTCCTGGGTGGACGACGGCAAGGAAAGCGCGCTCTGTGGGCCAGTTGTGCTGGGTGCTGAGGAGGAAGGCGAGGATGGCGCCGGTGCGGTCACCGCCGTGGTCACAGTGGATGAAGACGCCGTAGGGTTGGACGTCTTTGACGCCCTCGAGGATGGTGCGATGGTTGGGGAAGCTGCCGCCGAAGGGGATGTGCACGATCTGCATGCCGAGCTGTTCTGCAGTGTTGCGGGCGCTCGTCGAGAGTGCGCTGCCGCTGATGATGACGTGCACGCCTCTGGCGCCGAGGGCCTGGATATGGCTGGCGTCGGGCATCGAGCCTATCCAGTAGCCTTCTTGGGTTTGACGGGTGTTTTTGGGTAGCCCAGTGGTGCTGAGCCTGCCGCTGAGGGCGTGAGCGCTCATGAAGACGCTGCTGACCGCGCCGTCCCTGATGGTCGCGAGCAAAGCGGGAGAGGGCAGGATGGGTTGCGGAGGTCGCAACAGCTCTTCGCGGGCTTGCACAATGGCTGGGCGTTCAGCGCGCTGTACCGGGGAAATCGGCACCATCTTGGCGTGTCCACGCTCGGGTGGCGCAGGGTGCTCCTGCGGGAAGCACGCCGTGAGTGCTGGTATTAGGGCGATGATGAGGAGCAGACGGTTCATCGTTGGTTCCATGTGTGTTGACTACACCCACACCTCAGTCAACATGCCACAAGGACGGTGTCGAGGGAAATTTTTGTTGCGTCGAGCGTCGTGCATGCCTCACCAGCCTCGCTGTAGGGCGTAGGGCGCGAGGGCTTGGCTTGGGGCGTGGGTAGAACCGTGCACACGCTTGTCGATGCTGGCGGCGAAGGAGAGCTGCAGGGCGAGGGCGTCGCGCAGGGCGCGGTGTGCCATGGGGTTTTGGCTTCGGATGTCGTCTCTGGCGGCAGATGCCTCTCGATTGAAGAGCAGGTCGTTGTCTCCGGAGCGCAGCAGATAGTGATAGCGGCCCATGCTGACAGCGCGGTGAGTATTCGATTTTGCTGAAAAAGCGGGGGCGGAGGCGTCGTCTTTGCGGCCCTCGACGAGCTCTATCAGCGAGCTGCCTTGGATTCCTTCATCGGGCAGGGGGACGCCAGCGAGCTCGGCGAGAGTGGGGAGGAGGTCGAGGAATTCGATGCTTTGTTTGGGTCGGAGGCCTTTGGGGAGTCGGCTGGGCATGGAGAGCAGCACAGGGACGCGCAGCTCGGCGTCGCTGAGCTGGTTGTTGTAGCCCAGCGCGGGGTCTTCGCCGAGGGGTTCTCCGTGTGTTCCGAGAACGACGAAGAGCGTGTTCTCGAGGTCACCGCTCTCGGCGGCGGCGGCGTAGAGGGTGGCGAGCTGTGCGTCGATTTCGAAGAGGTCGGCGTCGTAGAGGGCGTTGAGGTAGCGGCGGTCTTCTGGGGCGAGGGGCATGGGGATGGTGGCGGGGTTGAGCATGCTCTCGATGGTGATGGGTCCGTTGTAGATGCCGGCGTAGAAGCGCTCGAGCGACTCGGGGCTTGGGCTGTGGGGGAGGCGCAGGCTGGCGGTCTGGAGGTAGTAGCAGCGCGGAGTGGTGCTGGTTTTCTTGAGCAATCTGACCACACCCTCGACGAGCACGTCGGTCTTGGTGGAGACCTGCTCTTCGAAGAGGTTGCGGTAGCGGTCGAAGCCTTGGGCGTAACCTTTGGTCATGCTGACGAAGGGGTCTCCGGAGTGCAGCGCCGTTTCCCACCCAGCCTCCTCGAAAACCTCGCCGATCGTATACAAGCTCGAACGGATATGGGTTTGCGTATCGAAGACGCCGTGGTTGTCGGGGTAGCAGCCGGTGAGCAGGGAGACGGTGGGGACGATGGAGCCAGCGCCGCTGGCGACAGCGTCGAGCCAGACCCCGTCCCTGGCGAGCTGAGCGAGGAATGGGGCGGCCTGGAGGCCCTCGGCGGTGCTGATGCGATCGGCGCGCAGGGCATTGACCGCGACGACGATGATGCGTTGCGTGGGGTCCTGCGAGGCGACCGTGGGCAGCTCCTTGGGGAACCATCGTATACTGGGTTCGCCGAGATAGATGGCGGGTCGGTCGAGGGTGGGGCCGCGGGGGCTGGGGCTCACGGAGAAGGAGATGCGGGCTGCCTGTCCTGCGTAGGGCTGCAGGTCTGCGTCGATGGGGAGCCAGGGATCGTCGCCTGTGAGCTCGCCGGAGTAGATGTTGTGGCGTTGTCCGTCCTCGGTGACGAGGTCGATGCTGAGTGGGGTTGGGCTTTGGGTGCTGGGGGCAGGCGCGGCGAAGAGGCGCAGCCGCGCTTGCTCGGGGATGACGGTGTAGTAGTCGAGCCGGAAGGGCGAGGGGAGGGCGAGGGCAGGGCGGCGCGTTTGGAAGATTCTGGCATTTGGCTCGTAGAAGTCGAGCAGTGGTTGTGGTTCTTTCCAGAAGGCGGCGCGGGCTTTGGGGACGAGGCGCAGGTAGTCGAAGCGCAGGGCGACACGGTCACTGCCTTCGAAGAAAGAGGCAGCGCAGATGAACGAGAGTGTATTCTCTGCACCGAACCGTATGGCGCTCGCCGGGATATGGACGTCGAGGGTTTGCCAACCTGGGGTCATCTCGACGGTGGTGGAGTATTCGTTGAGTCGGATTTCGACGCGCGGGTTGTTTTTGGGGCGCAGCTTGATGAGGAGGCGGTAGTCGGTGTCTTGGGGCAGGTCCTCTGGAACGGGGAAGCGCAGGCTGGCGCCCGCGCCTTCGTTCCAGGCGACCAGGCGTTGGGCGAGCTCTGGGAGCCTGGCGGACTCGGCTTCTTCGGGGGAGATGCGGATGGCCGAAAGCCAGGGGGCGCGCCAGCGGCCTTGGATGTACTTGGCGGCTGGGGCGTCGCCGAGGTCGAGCACGGGCCCGTCTTGGAGCACGTGGAAGCCGAGTCGGGCGTTGACGAGGTCGGTCAGCAGCACCCCGGGCTCACTCCAGTCGTGTTCGGCGGTGGCCAGCGCGGCGAGCTCTTCTGCGGGGCTGAGGGCGGCCTTGGCTGGCTCGAGCTCAGCGTCGAGGGTGTCTGTGGGCTCCGTGGCTGCTGCTGCCGGCTCGGGTTCTGCTGCAGGTTGGGTTTGGCACGCCGTGGTGGTGGCGAGGAGGCAGGCGAGGAGCAGGCGAGAGAGCTGAGTGTGACGTGGGGACATGGTGCGACCGTTGGGGCGAGTGTCCAGCATGGAAGCACTCGTACACAGCAGCGATACAGCAAGCGGGCGTTGGGCTCAAGGCGGAGGCGCGCGAGCTGGCGGGAAAGGCTGGGGATGTGTCCTGAAGCCGACGTGAATTGCAGTCAAACTTGGCAGCGTGGCGCTGTCCCGAGCTCGTTACGGTTGTCTCAGCGCGCCCAGTGGTTGCGCCGATTGCCCGAGGCCCCCACAGACCACTGCGAACAGCGCGGTGCGGGAGGCTGGGCGGGGGCGGCGTAGTGGCCGTTGCGCTGGGCCCGCACCTGCGTGGCTGCACCCGTCAGGGGAGGGGCGGCGTTGAGGCCGAGCAAGGCCTGTTCGAAGGGTTCGAACTTTGCTCTGGCCTGCTCTTCGAGGCGGGCCAGCAGCTCCCGTAGCTCCGAGAGGCGTTCGGCCTCCTCTTCGTCGAACAGCGGCGCGAAGAGCTTGTCTGCAAGCTTGATACTACGCCGCATCAGCGATGTTCCCTGGCGTAGCAAGTCATCGTGCGCCACGGCGCGGGCTCCTGCAAAGCCGTAGTCTTCGTGCACGCGCAGGGCTTGGAGCAATCGCAGCGCGCGCATCAACTGTGTGATGATGGTGTCGGGGCCCTCGAGGTGCTCCGCGTAGATGCTCTCCCAATCATCCTCAGCAGCGATGCCCTGGGCAGCAGCGCGCCCTGCGAGGAGTGAGCGCCAGGTGCCAAGCTCCTCGACGCTGCGCTCGGCTTGCTCGAGGGCCGAGCTGTCAGCGCCATCCTCCAGGTAGCTCGCCATGGTGTCGAAGGCGTCCTCCAAGCCTTCCCAGGCGTTGCTCTTGAGCCCCAGACGCTTGCTCCAGCCGTCGTACTCGGAGCACGATGCCTGCACCAGGGCAAGGCGGAAACAAAGCTCGATAGGCGTAGTGAGATGGGCTTGGTTCATGCTGTGACCTGTGGTCCAAAACGTGGGTGTAGGTTATTGGGTGCCGAGACTGAGGCTGGTGGCGATGGAGCGCAGCAGCTCGTCGTCGACCTCGATGCTCGCTGATTTTCGCCGCTCGGCGAGCAGCGCGTCGACACCTGAGGCACGTCGAAAATTCGCGATCTCACGTCGGATCTCGTCGCTCACCAGGTCCAGGCTGGGGCGATGGCCGGGCAGCCGACGCTTGAAAGAGATGATGTGTACGCCGTATTCGGTGCGGACGGGATCGCTCAGGGGCTCTGCCTCGCTCAGGGCGAAGGCGGCGTTGGCGAAGGCAGGGACCATGGATTTGTAGCGCGATTCCTTTCCTGAGAGCGGGCGCACGGGGTGCTGAGGAAAAGTCAGGTCGCGTTCGACGATGGCTGGGAAGCCGCGCAGATTGGCGAGCCATGCCAGCTCCAGCAGCCTCTCGTCGTCGACAGGGGGGCTAAGGGCGGCGCGG
>JAVFAO010000485.1:0-4951 GCA_034002465.1 Myxococcota bacterium | reverse complement strand
ACGACGACCGGATCCTTGACGACGGGGTCGGTGACCACCGGATCTTTGACGACGGGGTCGGTGACCACCACTGGCGCAAAAGTGGCGGGGCTGAAGGTGCTGCTCCCCTCGATGAGCTCGCCTTTCTTGTCATCGAAGAGCGCGTCGATGATGGCCCGCGCGACTTTGTAGCCATCGACGTTGACGCTGAGCAGATCGCGGTCGAAGACGACGTGCTCGAGCCCGCGGAGGCTGCTCTTCGAAACATCGTAGACGTAGGGGCGCAGGGCCAAACCATCATCCATGGGTACGATGATTCCGAAGACGATGAACGAGGCCGCAGTGCGAGATGCCAGATCACGGACGGCGAGCCGCACATCATCGCCGACCACACCATCGCGCAGGGCATTTTGCAACGCGATTTCTGGGCTCTCTGCGGCGGTGGCGACTAGGCTCACGCTGGCGACAGTGGCCTTCTTTGCTTCGACGACAATCATTGATCCGAATACACCTGTGGCGCTCCGGAGCACCAGAAAGTGCGAGCCAGGAGCGACAGGCTCGATGCTCAGCGGCGCGACACCACGCAGCTCGCCGTCGACCCAGACCTCGGCACCTGCCTCGATGGCGCTGGTGTCGATACTGCCACTGCCTTTGGAGGCGGCGTTCTTCTTCTCGTCAGCGAAGGCGAGGCGGTAGGCCTCGGGCAGCTCCTCTTCGAGGCTGAGCTCGAAGGTGGGGTCGAAGCTGAGCAAGCGGCGCATCGTTTCGCTGGCTTCCTGCTGCATCCCGGCCTGAAATTGTGCGGTCGAGAGGCGGTAGAGCAGCTTCCCGAGCATGGCCCAGTCGTCGATGTCCGAGACGTTCTTCTCGAAGTAGTCGAGGGCTTGCAGCAGTGAGCTCGAAGCCTCGGAGAAGCGTTGGTCGACGTATTGCGCTCGCCCCGACTCGTAGAGACGTCGAGCCTCGACGATGGCTGGGTTGGTGGTTTTGGCGCCTTCGACGAGCTTGGCTTGGAGCTCGACGCTGGGGTCGGCCTCGAGTCTTTGCCGCACCGCACGCGAGACCTGCTCGCGCAAATGGTCGGCCACCTGCCCTTCGTAGCCGACGAAATCGGACATGTAGGCCTTGGGCGTTTGGCCTAGCGCGGTGGCTGAACCCAGCCCGATGCTCAGGGCGAGCGCCAAGAAGGCGAGCCGCGCGGGGTACAGAGCAGGCCAACGCAGCTTTCGAGAGAGGGCAGGAAACGAGTCGCTAGGGTGACGCTGCACGAGGACCTCCGCGCTTGGACACGTCGTCAGCGTGGAAGTAGCACAGCGACGCGGCTCGGTCAATTCGTGCCCGTTCGCGGTTCCGGAGTCGGCCTCGCAAGCGCGTCAATTCGCATTGAATATCAAGAGGATGTGCGAAGTGATGTGGCTCATGACACTTTCGAGCAGCAGGCAGCCGACAACATCACGCGACAGGATTCGAGGCGCGTCAGCAACCAGTTGGGAAACAGGTCCAGCGCCCATTCGACAAGAACTCGAAACCAGAGGGATTCCAAAGGGCACAGCCCTTTGGCGGGGTGTGGGGCAGAGCCCCACACGGTATTCCATTTTCGAAAACACCAATATTTAGGGGCAGCTCACGGCGCTGAAGCCAGCGAAGGGATGCCCGTTCTCTTCCACGTCTGCAGAGCTGACGCACATGCCAGCCTCGGCCTGTACGTCGATGCCAGACTTGGCCCACAGCTTGAAGCTGCCGCTGACGACCTTGAGCAGATCGGTGTCGAGCAGCGTTTCGAAGCTGCCGGCGAGCTCGATGCGCAGCTCTTCGTCGAGCATCCAGGCGTCGAGCTCGCTGGCGTCATCGAGGTAGCTCACTAGGTTCTGCAGCGCGAGCTGGATGGTGATTGCCATTTTGGGCTCGAAGCTCATCGTGCCCGTCTCGCCCAGGTCTTCGATGCTGCCGCTGAAGGCCTCGGCGAGCTCGAGCTGGAAGAGGGTCTTGCCATCGACGGTGGCGGTGATGGGGCCAGCCAAGGAGATGTCTGAGAACACCAGCTTCTCTTGCGCTGCTGCGTCGAAGGTGACCTTGCCAGCGGCGCCAGCGGAGACGAGTTTGAAGGTGCCGCCAGTGGGGCCAGTGCTCTCTTCCCAGCAGGAGCCGCTGTTGGGGGAGGTCTCGCAGATCATCTCGCTGCCTTGCAGGAACTCGCCGGGCATGGTGATTTCGATGGCACCCAGGGCCGAGCTCAGCTCGAGTTTCTTGGTCGCGTTCACCAGGTGCGCCACCAGCGCCTCTGGCGCGGAGGCGAACTTGAACTCCATGCCTTCCAGCTTCACGTGCACCGGTTCGAGTACGCCATAGGTCGCCGTGAAGTCTCCCTCGCCGTTGCGGACGAGCTGGACCAGAATACGACCCTGCATCACCTCTGGAAGGGGAGATTCTTCGCCTTCGGCCATCTCGTTCATCAGCATCTCGACGGTGGCTTTGGCGGCAGCGAGGTCGACTTCGACGCCGAGCTTCTGTTCAGAGACACTGAAGTGCACCGGGTTGAGCTTGCTTGTGCCAATCTGCACCTTGATGACGTAGGACGACTCGGCGGGCGAGCTGACGACGAAGCGGATGGGGATCTCGTTGAGGAAGTCGATGCAGCTCTGGGTGTCATCGGGGTATTCGGGATCGGGGGTGCCGCACATCTCGGGGCTCAGCCGGTAGGTCACGGAGGTCGCGGTCTTGCTCTCGACGTTGGAGGAGACGAAGACATGCTGCTTGAGCATATCGACGAACTCTCGGGCACCCTCTTCCATCTCGCCGCCGCCACCGCCATCGGGACTGGGAGTGGGTTCGGTGCCCTCTTCCCCTCCGAGGCTGTTCATCATTTCGGAGTCTTCGACGAAGCTCGCAGAGCTGGCCACGCCCATCAGGTGGGTCTCCAAGTGCTTCTGGAGCTCCGCGGTGACAGCGGCTTCATCGACGGTCAGGTTTTGAGACTCGTCATCGCAGGCAACAAGGGCGAGCGCGAGCCAAGTAATGGCGCACAGCGTGAGCATCTTTCGCATCGTAGTCCTCCTCTCGGTCCGTTTGGAACACCCACCGACACTGTAGGTGTGTGATGGCAGCCGGCTATCAGCATGCTCCGTGCCAGCTTCTGGCGCTTGGCATTCGCCGCGCTGAATGTAACAAAGAATACTTGGGCTTTGGAGTATCGGCAAGCTGAGCGAGGCGCGTTCTGCTCGTGCGCCTCGGGTGGTGATGGTGAAGCGCTCTGACAAGCGGATCACGCTGGTGGAGCAGGCTCACTCCATGGCTGGCCGCTGCTACGAAGCATGCTTGTGGACCGCGTCCATGCGACCAAGCCTGCGGTTGTGCACGACGCTTCACCATCCTGGCTGCGCGTTCACGACCGCTCGGACTTGTCGTGGGGCATCGCTCAATCCCAGCTCAGGACCACCTTCCCCAAGAGCCCGCCTGTTTGCCCGTCGCCGCCATCTTCGAGCCGAGCGTACGCGCGCTCGGCCTCTTCGACGGGCCAGCTTTCAGCGAGCACGGGCTCGAGGCTGCCTTCTTCGAAGGCTGGCCAGAGCGCTGCCTGCATCGAGGCGAGCAGCGCGGCTTTCTGCTCCACTGAGCGTGAACGCAAGGTACTACCCCAGATGTGGAGGCGTTTCATCAGCAGCTGCGACAAATCGAGCTGAGTCTTGGGCCCCGACATCAAGCCCAGCAAGACGATGCGGGCACCAGGGCAGGCGAGCTGCAGGTTGGCTGGCATCGTTGAGGCCCCGACGAGGTCGATGATGACCGGGAAGCCATCGGCCTTGCTCGCCGCCCGCAGCGCGTCGAGCAATGCGCTGCTCCAGCCTTCGCGGGTGCAGACGCCATGGTACAGCCCCAATTGGGTGAGCCGGCGTAGCTTCTCAGCGCTGCGGCTGCTTCCGAAAGCTCGGCCACCGGCGTGTCGTACCACCTGTAGGGCCGCGCTGCCCACGCCGCTGCCAGCGGCATGGAGCAGCACGTCTTCTCCCGGCGCCAGGCGTGCTTGCAGCACGATGGCGTCGTAGGCGGTTGCAAAAGCCTCGGGAATCGCGGCGGCTTGCGCAAAATCCAAAGCGGCGGGGATGGGCAAGAGCAGGCGCTCGTCCACCACCACCTGCTCCGACTGCGCTTCGCCGCCGACCAAGCCCAGCACCGGCGCGCCCCGCTCGAAGCGGGTCGCGCCTGGACCACACTCCAGCACGGTACCCGCGAACTCCAGCCCGGGTCGATCCGGCGCGTAGGGCGGTGGTGCCGGATAGCGGCCCCGCCGCTGCAAGAGGTCGGCTCGGTTGAGGCCGCTGGCACGAACCCGAACACGAACGCTGCCTGCATGCAGCGCTGCTTCAGGCAGCTCCTCGAGGCGCAATGCACCATCTACGAAGCGCAGCGCCTTCATGTCGTGTCATCCTCGATGCTCTCAGCGCTGGTATCGGGGTCCTCGAGCATGCACAGCAAGTGCTGCTGCTGCTCCGGATTGAGCAGCAGCGCGATCTCAGCCAGCTCTGGGGTGAGGTTTTCGAAGATCACTCGCCCCCCTGGTTCGATCAGGATGCGGCTCTGCTCGACAAGTGTGCTCTGCGCGTTCTCCCCAGTGGGGACTTGCTCGACCCCTTCGTCCGACTCGGGTTGCAAGGTCGTTTCGAGAGCGCGTGCGTCGCTCATGATTTCGTTCTCCACCAGCGTCGTGAGGAAAAGCTTGCCCTCTGAAGCCGCCGCCCGACGCCACTTGAATGATGTGGCCATGGACTGCGGAGCATCAAGGGCAGAATTCAGTCCTTCTCCTCGGCGCGCGACTCGTAGACGTAGAGCTCTGGGAGCTGCAGGGCAGTGTGAAAACCACCCTTTCCACAACCAGTGTCGAGCACCAGTACAGAGGTGGTGGCCCACATGTCGGTTGGGTCCTGTGGGGGGAAGATCGTGAGCTCCTGCGGCTCGAACTGTGTTGGCGTGGGTC
>JAVFAO010000484.1:0-4963 GCA_034002465.1 Myxococcota bacterium | reverse complement strand
CCTAGACGTGGCGGCGCGAGAGGCCTATCCCAAGCTCGCCCTGAAGTACCTCTGCTTTCGCAACGAGGATTTCTGCGATGCGAGCATCGGTCCCAAGCCTGGACGCCAGTGTCCCGTGGGCCAGGTGGCCACGGAGGAGACGCAGAACCAGTGCTGTTGGCCGGGACAGGGCCACAATGGGAAGAAGTGCGTGGGCAAGGTGAGCGCCTGTCCCGACGGCTTTGCCCTGAGCGAAGATGAGACGGAATGCACGCTGCTGGCCTGTAAACCCGGCCAGAAGCGGGTCTCGGACATCTATTGTTGTTGGCCTGAGCAGGGCTATGCAGAGGGTGCCTGCGTGGGCGCGCCGTCCTGCCCGTCGGGCTATTTTGCGCACGAGCTCGAGTGTCTGCCGGGAAACGGCAAAGATGAGGTGGCGATGAGCTTCGTGGCTGCCGGAAAGTTCAGCATGGGCTCAAAGAAAGCCGAGTCGAAGACGGCGCATGAGCTGTGCAAGGAGACGGGGAACAACGCCGCCGCCTGTGACGAATCCTGGTACGACGTAGAGCAGCCAGCGCACGAGGTGAGCTTGAGCGCCTATTTCCTCGACAGCTACGAGGTGAGCAACGCGCAGTATCAACGTTGTGTCGATGCGGGGAAGTGCTCGGCGATTGACGAAGCGCAGTGTTTCGTGCTCACCAGCGCCGGCTGGCAGCAGGGCAAGAGCCTGGCCTCGGAGCAGCTCAAGTCGGATAGGCCAGTGGTCTGCGTGAGCTGGGTGCAGGCCAAGGACTACTGTGCCTTCGCAGGCAAGCGCCTGCCCACTGAGGCGGAGTGGGAATACGCCGCCCGAGGCCCCTCGGGCTGGCGCTATCCCTGGGGAGACGCCTGGAAGTCGACCCTGGCGAACTGGGGTGAGAAAGGTGGCTGGGGCGGCGTCGATGGCTACCGCACGAGCGCGCCTGTGGGGTCGTTTCCTGGTGGCATCAGCCCCTTCGGTGTGCACGACCTGTCGGGCAACGTGTGGGAGTGGGTGGGAGACGGTTGGTCGGACTATGAGAAAGGCGCCCAGACCGACCCCACCGGCGTCGAGGGAGAGAACCGGGTGATGCGCGGCGGCGGCTTTGGTGATGCCGCAGATTCCCTGCGCAGCACCTTCCGGGCTGCCGGGCCACAGTCCTACGCGGCGGCGTTCTTGGGCTTTCGTTGCGCGGCGAGCGCCGAGCCGAAGTGAGAGCTGTCGAGAAACGCATCAGGAGCTCATGGCCACCCATCAAGATCACAGAATCCACCCAATTGACGACTCATTTCCTCGCTTCTCCACCGCATTTCGGCGGCAAGATTGTCCTTTTCCATCACATCATCTTGCAAATCATAGAGTTCGACGACACCATCCTCAAAACCAACGATGAGTTTGTAGCGCTCATTCACCAGGATCCCCAAAGCACCTCTTCCCAGTTTACCGCTCGTGGCTCTCATGCTTTGCGTCACCGTGAAAGCCCGTATCGGACGCGTCGGATCCTCGCGAAGCCGCAAGAGCGAACGTCCAGCTCTTTCAGCGCCGCGGACAACCTCTTCCGAAGCCATACCCCCCAAGAGTGTAGGCGGAATATCGCGATGACTGACCAGGTGAGGATAGCGCCCTGGAGAAATGCCAGGCGCGACAAGCACCCCAGGAACATGCACAATGGCTTCGTAGCCACTTCGTCCGTGTGAATCGACGCCATGCTCACCCAATCCCTCACCGTGATCGGCGGTGACCACGATCAAACTGCTCTGGAGCCTTGGCTGCAGCTGTTCGAAGAGACGCCCAAGCTGAGCGTCAACAAAGCTGGCTGCAATTCGATAGGTTTCATCAGGCGGAAGGCCCTTCCCATCGCTGGGAAACGAGACATCATCTCGCACCAAACGAGGCCCATGAAGATCGAAATAGTGAAGTAACATGAGTCGCTTGCCGCCCGTTTGTAGAGACAGGCTGTGGATGGCTTCGTTCGTAACCCAGCGCGCGTCGTGTACTTCCGGATCATCGTTGATGTGACGGGCACCATAGCGAGCCGCAGCCCCAGCAATCACTTCGTACGACACCCCTTCTGATTGCAGAATCGTATTGATGCGCGGACTGCGCCTATCGGCGGCAAGCAACAGTGGCAAACTGATTGTTGTGGAGCTTCCACCAGCGTACATACGCTCAAAGCTCAGCCCTTGGTTCGCGAATCGCCAGAGATTCGGCATCAAACGAGAATCGAGGATGTCGAGTCGACCAGAGTCGAGCACAATGAGCATCACCAAGTCCAGCTCGTCCCGGTCTAGCACTGGCGACCCAAAGGCCGGCTCGAGACCAAAATCTGCATCAGTGGGCGTCGACGTGGGGTCAACACCATTGCAGTTTCGGTCACCCTCTCCTGGCGCATCACCAGCAAGAGGATGTCTCCTGGGATCCAGGTCATCGCAATCCACACCCCAAAGCCGCGAATGTCCGTCTCGATCGAAGTCCAACAAGTCAGCAACGGGGGCTGAGAGCTGCGTGACCAAATAGCCATGGCGAAGCGAGAACAGACGCCAATTTGGCAACACGCTTTCCACAGACAGTAACCAAGCAACAGCGGTCGTCTGCAGGAATATGAGCAGAAGTCCAAGCCATAGCGTCCGAAAGCGAGCAAGCCGAGAAAACAACGGAGCGCTCAACAGGAGGATTGAAGGAGCAGCAACAACCAAACTCAAGGTGTGGATTTCCGGGTAGGTGAGCGGAGCAAGATAGATATTCCCTCCGATGCTCAGTCCAGCGAATCCAGCTGCCACCAAGCGCACAAGCAGAATCGACTGCGATGCTGCCACCCAGGCCAGTGCGAGCACTGCCAAGGTAGCGACCACTGCAAATCCGATGTAGACCCCTGTCTGATAGGATTCGAAAGGGTTGACCGCTTTCCACGCCCAAACCAGCGCAGCCAAGCCGAGAGGTATCGGCCAACAACGTCGAGCAAATGTCTTGGACCTGGATAGCCAAAGCATAGCCACCTCTATGCCCCAAGCAATCGGAACCAATAGCATCGCGACAATCACAGCAAATGCTCCGGCGCTCGCTGCTCCAACCAGCCCAAAAATGAACTCAGAAGAGGCGCTCAGGATCGAACACAGCTCCAACGCTGCTGCAGCCCCCCCAAAGCTCAGCATCAAAAAGGCGGACCACAGTAGCGCGCGCCGCACAAGACCAGCCTGCTTCCGATCGGCCAAATACATGGTGATACGCATCGTTCTCTCGCCCTGAGACGCACTGCTCTGCCCACCAATGGCAGTAGGCGATGCCCCGCTTGTGCTTGGCACGTTCCAAGAACCGAGTCAAATCAACGACCAGACTTGCGACACGCGCACACCCTGAGACGTTGCCCTCCTCCATGCTCCTGAGTGCACGGCTGTGTTGAGATGCCAACGGGCAGTGCCAATTGTCCGCGCCGCTTCAAGCGCGACCCTTGATTCGCCAGCTCCAGTCTCGACCTCAACAACGCCCTATGCAGTCATTTCGCCTCTTTGGGATGAGTCCCGTTGGGACCTCTCTCGCACCACTGCCGAGTTGCATGCCCCAGAAGACTTGGATGTGCCACAAACCTCCCCAGACAGCGCGGACGGCCCGCCAACCTCCACGCTCGATGACTGGCTCGGCTCTGGAGAAGGGTGCCACGCGACTTGTTCACGTTCCTACTTGAAAATGCAGTCCCCGATTCACCCAATCGTGTTCTCACCTTCCCAGCCATCCACAACCACCGAGCAAGAGATTTATTCCAGCATTTTCATTCCGGATTTTTCGCTTGACGAGCCCCAGATGCCTCGCTAGATCAGAGGGTCCGACACGGGCAGCTCGCCTGCGTTGGTGTGTAGGGAGAGCTCATGAACGAAGTGATTTTGTTCCAGAAGGGCAACCACCTCAACGTCCTGCTCGAGGATGCCACCGGCACGGGCATGGCCGTACAAGCCAACCACCACGTCATCGTTCACGGTGGAGAGGCGCTCATCCTCGATCCTGGCGGCCACAAGGTCTTCAACAAGGTCTTCTCCGATACCTCGGAGCAGTGCGCCAAGATCCGCTACCTCTTCCTCTCCCACCAGGATCCAGACATCGTCGCCGCCACCAACGGCTGGCTCATGGTCACCGATGCAGACGCCCTGGTGTCCTCGCTGTGGACGCGCTTCGTGCCCCACTTCGGAGTCGACACCCTGCTCGAAGACCGACTCCTGCCGGTGCCCGACGAAGGTCAGTGGATAGAGCTCGGCGGCGCCCCCCTGGCCATCCTCCCTGCACACTTCCTGCACTCGGCGGGCAACCTCCACCTCTACGACCCAGAGTCAAAGATCCTCTACTCCGGCGACCTCGGCGCTTCCCTCGGCATGAGCTATCGAGAGGTCCCAGACTTCGACGCGCACCTGCAGTACATGCGCGGCTTCCACCAGCGCTACATGGCCTCCAGCAGCGCCCTACAGGCTTGGGTCCGCATGGTTCGAACGCTCGACCTCGAGCTCATCGCCCCGCAGCACGGCGCCCTCTTCCGTGGTCGCGACATGGTTCAACGTTTCCTCTCCTGGTGCGAAGGCTTGGCCTGCGGCATCGACCTCATGCTCGATACCTACCAGGTCCCAGCTCGCCCCTGATTCTTGTCGCTTCGCACCGCAGGAGAGTCCCATGTCTCGAGCCAGTCAACTCAACGCACTCGTCAAGAAGCTGCAAAGCGAGAGCCCCGACATCGAAGGCTGCGCCATCATCTCCGAGGACAGCCTCATCATCGCCAGCGCCCTCCCCCAGGACATCCCAGAGCTGCGGCTCGCCGGCATGTGCGCCACCATGCTCAGCCTCGGCACCCGCGCCGCCCGCGAGCTGCAGCGCGGCAGCCTCGAGCAGGTCTTGGTCCGCGGCGAGAACGGCTACGTCGCCATGATGACCGCCTCGGGCGGCGCCATGTTGATGACCCTCACCAACGCCAAGGCCAAGCTTGGC
>JAVFAO010000483.1:0-4967 GCA_034002465.1 Myxococcota bacterium | reverse complement strand
GAGGAATGAACAGCCTCTCCGTGACGCCGAGGTGGCCTTGGCCAGCCCTCGCCGATTCGCACGCGCACGCAGCGAGAAGGCACCTACGACCAGAAGCAGGGCGCTCCCGCAGCCAGAAGCCTTCGGATGATACCGCAAGCGCCGAGACAATGCACGCATTCGCGGTCTTTTCTCGACAACGCCAAGTCAAGAGAAAACTGCAACTCCGCTTTGACGCAGACAAAACAGCGAAGGTCGGGGGAAAAGCTCGAACACGTCTCGCAACAGGCTCACAGCCTCGTCTGCAACGATCTGAAACCAATGGGATTTCATAGGGAACAGACCTTTGGCGGGGTGTGAGGCAGAGCTCCACACCCGCATTCCAACTCGTCGAAAATCCACCTACCTCAATCGCGCCAAGGTCGCGAGCAGCAGCTGGTACGCCCGCCCGACAGAATCGATGCCAACCCGTTCGTCAGGCGAATGCGGTGATTCGATCTGCGGCCCCATCGACACCATGTCCATGCCAGGGAACTTTTCTCCGATCAGGCCACACTCCAAACCTGCGTGGATCGCCTTGATTTTAGCCTTGACTGAAAACAGCGCTTCGTAGGCCTCGCCCATGACGGCCAAGATCGGTGAAGCAGGGTTTGGCCGCCAGCCGGGATAGGCACCCCCCACCTCGACCTTGGCTCCAGCCCGCGACAACACCGCCTGAACCTGCTGCAGAACCCCTGTCAGCGCAGGAGCGACCGAGGAGCGCGCGCTGGTGGTCAGGCGCACGAGCCCTGGATCGGTCTCGATCACGGCGAGATTGTGGCTCGTCTCAACCAGTCCAGGCACAGCGCGACTCATGGCCAGCACACCGTGAGGACAGCCCAGCAGCGCGTCAATGACGCGGCAGCGGTCGGCGTGAGACCAGACCAGCGCCATGTCCTCGTCATCGGGGTAGCGCACCAGCTCCACCGTCATGGCAGGCTCGATGTCTGCAAACTCGAGGGCCAGCAGCGAAGCGCTCTGCGCTATCACGCCCTGCATCACTTCTTCGGCTCCCAGGGGCACCCGCAAGAGCACGTCGGCCTCGCGCGGGATCGCGTTGTGCTTGCTCCCGGAAACGAAGCTCACGAGCTCGAAGGCGACGTTTGCAGAGCGTGCAGCCGCCAGCAGGCGCGCAGCCAGCTTGATGGCGTTGGCGCGGTTCTCGTGGATGTCCACCCCCGAGTGTCCACCGCGCAAGCCACGCAGCTTCAGGTGGTACGCCAAGGTCCCCACCGCCGCGGGCCGCAGGTTCAGCTCGAAACGCGCGTACGCCGTGGCACCGCCAGCGCAGCCGATGTAGAGCGCGCCGTCTTCCTCGGTGTCGAGGTTGAGCAGGGTCTTGCCGGTGAGCAAGCTGGGATCGAGCTGCTCGGCCCCGGTCAAGCCAGTCTCCTCATCGACGGTGAAGAGCAGCTCCAAGGGTCCGTGTTCACACGCCGGATCTTCGGCTGCGGCCATCGCCAACGCCAAACCAATGCCGTTGTCAGCCCCCAGTGTGGTTCCGGTTGCATACACCCAGCCGTCCACGACCCTAACCTGGATGGGGTCCTTCTCGAAGTCGAAGACCACGTCCTGGTTCTTCTCGGGGACCATGTCCAAGTGCCCCTGCAGAATCACCACTGGCGCCGCCTCGCGTCCTGCGCATGCTGGCACCTTCACCACCACGTTGCCCGCTGCGTCGCGCTGCACGCCGAAGCCCTTCGACGCAGCCCACTGCTGCACATGGGCCGCAACGGCCTCCTCGTGCTTCGAGGGACGAGGGATCATCCGAATCGCATCGAAATGCTGCCAAACCAAACGGGGCTCTAGCCCTTCGAGGGGACTGCTCACTGCTACCTCCAATCTGCTTGGGTTTTGCGAAATGGGAGAGACGAAGGTGGGGCCTTCGACCTCACACCTTTGGAATTCGCTCGCTCTCGCGAGACCCTCGCAGCGCTGCTCGGGCGCATCGGATGCGCCCGCGTCAGACCCTGACCCGCGCCTCGCATCACTCGCTTTCGAGAATTCTCCACCCGTCTATTGCTCTGCCTCCAGCATGACCAAAAACTCCGACTCGGCGATGATCCGAAGTTTGCTGCCCTTGGCTATCAGCTTCTCGGCCTTCTTCAACTTCGAACTTCGCCATCCACCCTGGAAACGCGCCATGTCCTCGTCTCCCAGGACCAAGAAATCCAGCTCTTCGACGACGTTGTCGGGAGTGCTGCCGCCTAGCGCCTGCACCCGCTTCTGCGCATCCTTGCGCGGCATGCTCGACAGTGTCCCAGTGAACAGGAAGAGCTTCCCGCTCAGGCTGCCACCCTCCACCACCGCCTCGTCCTCCGACGCCGCGCCTACGCTCACCCACTCGAGCAGGCGCGTGATGACCGCCGCTCGCTCCCGCAGGCCGTCGTGGATCTTGCGCCCAGTCAGCTCACCGAGGCCGTGGAGCGCAGCCAGGTCACTGGTGCGCGCACGGAGCACCGCCTCCAAGTTGCCAAAATGCTTCGCCACCAGCCGCGCCGCGACCTTGCCCAAATCAGGAATCGCGAGCGATTGCAGGAATACATCCAAGGCGAGCTTGCGCCGCTCGTCGAGCTGCGCCAAGAGCTTCTCGGCCAGGGTCTCGCCCATGCGTTCCAAGGTCATCAGCTGCGCCGCACGCAGCGCAAAGAAATCCGCGGGCTCGCGCACCATCCCCGACTCGAAGAGCTGCTCAATCAGCTTCGGACCAAAGCCCTTGCACTCGATCGCATCCACGAAGTGCAAGAGCAGCGCGAGCTGCGCCACTCGACAGCCCGCTTGGTTGGGGCAGTAGAGAAAATCGCCGCGCCGCTCCGTCGGGCCTGCACCACACGAAGGACACTGCGTCGGAATCGCAATCGCCCCCTCCCCTGCGGCCAACACCCGCTCCACATGGGGGATTACGCCCCCGCGCCGCGTCATCAACAGCTCGGCCCCAAGGCTCAGCCCCAAGGACTCCATGAACGCCAGGTTGTGCAGGCTCGCCCGAGTCACGCTCGCACCCGAGAGCAGCACCGGCTCGACCACCGCCACTGGATTGATCGCACCCGTGCGCGAGACCGACCAAAAGACCTCTCGCAGCCGACTGCGCCCAGATTCGCCCTGAAACTTGTAGGCGATCGCATACCTCGGGTGGTGCGCCGTCAACCCCAGTCGACGCTGCTCATCCACACGATTGCAGCGATAAACCACGCCGTCGGTCTCGTAGTCAAAGCTGCTGCGCGCATTGCTCAATTCATCGAAGAAGGCCTGAACCTCCGTGCGCCCCACCGCTCGGTGCAACACGGGTTCGAAGCCCAAGTCGCGAAGCCGCGCAAACTTCTGCAGCTCCGTCTCGTGCTCCTCACCCAGGAGGTCGTATGCGAAAAAGGACAAACCATAGGCCGCGCTCTCGTCGGCGTCCTTGGTCTTGAGCGCGCCAGCCGCCAGGTTGCGAGGGTTGGCATACTGCCCTTCGAAGCCCGCGAAGACGCTGAGCGGCATGTAGACCTCGCCGCGCACCTCCAGGGGGCCGGCTGCAATGCTGTTCGGGATGGCAGCGATGCGCCGAACGTTCTCGGTGATCACCTCACCGCGCTCGCCGTCGCCTCGCGTCACCGCCAGAGTCAATCGGCCCTGGGCGTCGTAGCGAATGCTGCAGGCGATCCCATCGACCTTGGGACTGCCCACCACGCCCCCCTGGAACTTGTCATACCACTTGAGCACCGTGCCCTCGTCGTAAGCCTTGTCCAAGGAGAGCATCGGCTGCTCATGCTCTACTTTCTCCCCATAGCCTAACTCCTCGCCAGCACCGGCCGGACCAATCGCGTCCAGCAGCGCTGAGCCCGGCGCCAGCTCTCGCAGACGCTCGACCAAACGATCGTAAAGTGGATCCGGAATCTGCGGCTGATGCTCTACCCAGTAATGACGGTTGTGCTCCTCGAGCTCGCGCTCGAGCTCGGGAACCGTCAGGCTCGACAATCGACGCTCCAGTGACCTCGTGATTTCGGGATCCATCCTTCCTCCTCAGCACGCACCCTGAGCCTGCCTGTGTTCACGGCTCCATCTGCGCCAAACAGAGTGCGACAAAGCCGCGCCGACGTCAATCGGGCCTTCGACGACGAGCTGCACATGCAATCGAATGCGAGCGAAGGGCACGCATCCTCTCGACAATCCTAAGGATTTGCTGCTGTCGAGAGGTTGATGCCCGAGAGCGAGCGAATGCAATCGAAAGTGAGCGAGGGGCACGCATCCTCTCGACATTTCTTGTTGATTGGGCACTGGGCCTGTTCCCACAACGTGTCGCTGTCGAGAGGTCGGTGCCCTCGAACGAACGAATGCCAACGAAGCGAGACCACGTCTGCGTCTACCTCGCAGCGTTGCGTGTGTCGCACGAACGCACGAAGATTCGGAATGCGTGTGCCAAGCTCGGTCGAGACCACCCAGAACCCGCTCAACCACCTAATGTCAAAGGATAATCCACAGCGGACCAGGCTTCTCCTCCAACCACCGGGACGTGCGAATTCGTGCCCCGACAAGCTCCCTGCGGTTGACGATCGCCTCCCGATTTGCCTATAGATGAGCGGTTCTTGGACCCTGGACTCGGGAGGACGTCATGGGACCTGTGCTTGCCTCGAATCGCTCATTCGCTGTCGTCATCAGCCTGCTCGCCCTCTGCTTCGGAGCCCTCGCTGGCTTCGGATGTAAGGACGAGCTCGACCTCACCACCACCGAGGGCATCAAAAAAGCGCTGACCACCAAGGAGAAGCTCAGCGACGCCATGACCGAGGTCAAGGGCATCGCCAGCGACCCCGAGAAGCTCAAGGTCTACGGCAGTGAGCTCAACCAGCTCTTCCTCGCTGGCTCCGAATTCGACTACGAGGTCATGAGCTACCTCACCAAGATCGCCTCCCCCGATTACAAAGACTCCTACATCAAGGCCATCGAGAGCGGCGACCCCCGCCTCGTAC
>JAVFAO010000482.1:0-4993 GCA_034002465.1 Myxococcota bacterium | reverse complement strand
ATCGCTGCCATGTTCCTGACCGAGGACGCTGGGTTCTATAATCACGGCGGGATAAAAATTGGGCTGATCAATCGGGCACTCCGACTCAACCTCAACGAAGGCCGCTATGTCTACGGTGGCAGTACCATCAGCCAGCAGCTCGTCAAGAACCTCTTTCTGAGCCGGCGCAAAACCTTGTCTCGCAAGCTCGACGAGCTCTTCATCGTGTGGCGCCTCGAGAGCGTCCTCAGCAAGGATCGGATCCTCGAGCTCTACCTCAACTGCAGTGAGTTTGGCCCCGATGTCTACGGTGTCGTGCAAGCCTCCCGCTTCTACTTCGACACCACCCCAGAGCGCTTGAGTCCGCTGCAAGCCGCCTACCTTGCCTCCCTCAAGGTGGCGCCGCGTCACGGCGGCAAATTCTATCTCAGAGGCTTCCCGCAAGGTGGGCGCTGGTGGAACAAACGACAAAAATACATCCTAGTCGTTCTGGCTGAGAACGGCTACATCTCTCCCGCCGAGGTGCTGGCGAGCTACCCCTGGATCCCTCAGTTCGTCTACCCCGACCCTAACGATTTCAATGATTTTCGAACGCAATGGATGGAGCGCCACAGCACCCGCTGAGACCTTCACGATGCGCTCGTCGAGGAGTCCCCATGTTGCTCGATTTCTTCTGCTACACCACCGCAACCCCATCCTGCACGCTCGACCTCTCGACGCTGATTGAAGCAGCCCGCGAAAACCAGCTCGATGGATTGTGCATCATCGACCAGCAACACTCTCGACACGCCGTCCAGCTCGGGCAGATGGCCAAGCGCGCCCAGTTCTTCGTCGCCGTCGGCGTCGAGCTGCCCACGACCATGGGTACGCTGGTCGCCTTCGCACCCAGCCTCGAAGAGATGGCCACGGAATCCTGGCGTCGGCTCTACGTCATGGGCACCCCCACCCCAGAGGCCGTCGTCGCCCACTTCGAAGCGGGCGCCGTCATCGCCAGAGCCCCTTTCAGCGACGGCTCCAAAGCCGTGCGCGACGCCATCTTTGGCATCAAAGGCTTGCACGGTCTGGATTGCCTCCACCCCAATCGACGACGCATCGACAACGAGCTCGCCCTAGAAGCGGCCACCGCCATGGGTGTCTCGGGTCTCGCTGGCAGCGCAGCGATGGACTCCACCGAGCTTATCGGTAGCGTCGCCACGGCGGTCGGCAAAGAGCTGCATAGCCAAGCCGAGCTCGTCGAATGCCTGCGCGCCCGCGATGCCTGGCCCGTCGCCTTGCGCCCTCTGGGCGACGCCGCTCCCTCAGAGGCCGAGCCTGCACCTCGCCCACCTCGAGAGGAAGCAGCGCCACGCGGCTCGCTTCGACGCTCGGGCGGTCGAGACCGGGGCGCAGGCGAACGCGATGAACGACACCATCGTCGATTTGGTCAGGACAGAGATGGACGTGGACCCCGCCGCGACACAGCCCGGCGCGGGCCGCGCCGGGCCGGTGGGCGTCCTGACAGACCGAGTCACTGAGCGCGCCGCGCAGCATGACAGGGCTCGACGAGGCCTCGGCTTCACTCGCGCTCGGGCACGGCACTCTCGACAACAGCAGGTCCCACGGTTTCTCGAGAGGATATGTGCCCTTCGCTCGCTTGCATCCGAAGGAGGCTGGCATTGAACTCACAGCGCCCTCACCCAAGCGCCGCGCCGCTTCGCGTGGCCATCATCGGTGCCGGCCGCCGAGCCCAAAGCTACGCTCGTTGTCTTGCCGCGCGCCCTGAAGCGTACCGCTGCGTCGGCGTCGCCGACCTCGTGCTGCATGCGGCAGAAGCGCTCGCCCGCCAACTCGGCTGCGACGCCGTCGCCGAGCTCGATAGCCTCTTCGAGCAGTGCACGCCCGACGCGGTTTTCGTGACGACGCCCGCTTCGGTGCACCACGCCATCTCCATGATCGCCCTCGAGCGCGGCATCCACACCCTCTGTGAGACGCCCATCGCCCTCACCGTGCCGCTCGCGCGGGAGGTAGAACGGGTGGCAGAGTCCTCCGGAACTGTATTCATGGTCGCCGAAAACGCCCAGCGAGACAGCATCCCGAAAGTCTGGCTCAGTGTCGCAGCCTCGGGCCTATTGGGTTCGCTGAGCCGCGTCATTTGCCACAACTTTCAGGCAGGAACGCACGCCACTGCGCTGATGCGCAGCCTCGTCGGTGCGCCAGCAATCCGCGTTCAATCCCTCACCCAAGAGAGTCCCGTCGAGCTGCCAAGCCCCAAGCGCGAGCACTGGAGCGCTGGACTCATCACCTATGCAAACGGCTGTTTGGGCAGCTTCGAGAGCTGTTCTCTCACCCCCAGCAGACAGCTCGGGCGTCACAAGGGCTTGCGCATGGAGCTGCACGGCAGCAATGGGATGCTCACTGGTCGCTCGCTCTATCTGAGCACTCGCCCACAGCCATTCAAGCTCGTCGACGTCACCAAGGAGGACGGGGCGTCGTATACTGAAATTTGCATTGATGGCCCGGCCACCGAGCTCTGGCCAGCCCCTTTCTCCACCAGCACTCACCCCGACGCCGCGCTCCTCGAAATCTTGGATGAGTTCAGCGCTCAGGTGCACGCGCGCCGCGCGACGAGCAACGCAGAACGCGAAGCCTTTACGCCAAGCTACACCATCGACGACGCCATCCACGACCTGAGTACGCAGCTCGCCCTCGAGGAGAGCGCTCGACAGCAAGGCCAGCCCGTCAACCTACCTCTGACACAGTGCACCACCTTCGAAGCACAGCTGCATCAACGCTTTGCCGACCGCCACGGCGTCGATCCCTTCGACGCAGCCGCCGCTTCGCGGCTGCGCTTCAGCAATGCGCGCCCAGGGCGGTAGTCCCACTCTGAGGCCTGCGGCACGTTGTATGCTTGGCCTTGACGGGGCGGCCGAGTTGCTCGCCCACTATGATGATGGGAAACTCTACTGGATGCACCAGGGTGGTGCACGCAGGGCGCTGCCCTTTCCCCAATTTTTTGGCGCGAAATCGAGACATTTCGGCGCAGTCGGAGCAATCGGATGGGGTACGAAGTTCACATTGAAAGACGCTCAGCTGATGGCGCGCTGCTGCCCATCAGCAGCGATGAATGGTCGCGGGCCGTTGCTGAGACCGAAGGTGTGCGTCTCAGCGAAGTCGAGCTTCGTGTGGCTGCACCGCGAAGTCCGGGAGACGTCGTCCTTCCCACCAGAGCCGGGGATGCAGAGGTCTACTTTTCGGAAACCGACTCCTGGCACCTCGTCTTCGTTTGGAACGCACGAGGCGGCGCCTTTTTTTCCAGTCATCCCAGCTTCTTGGATGAGAACAACCCGGTCCGAAGGGCGGCCCGCGCCTTGGCTCAAAAGCTCGGCGCTATGCTCGTTGGAGACGACGGAAATCGCTTCGATTGAGTGCAGCAAGAGGAAACAGACGCAATGAGCCGAGCCCCCCAATCGCCAGTCACGCAGATCGCCGGTGCCTTACACCGACATGCCATGCGTCTGCTCGCGATCTGGCTGCGCTGGGCGCGACACGGTGAATGGATCCGTGACGACGTCCGCTACGGGCTGGGCGTCGACGTCAACGAGCTCAGCCTGCTGCTGCGACGACTCGAGCCGCTCGGCCCCGAAACCCTGCCGGGTGATGAAGACGACACGCCGCAGCGCGCGTGGCGAGAGCTCTGCGATGAGCTCGAATTTCTGCGCCGCCAAGATGACGCTGTCGCCCATCGCTGGCTCGACGCCAAGTCACGCCTTGACTTGAGTGATGCAGAGCTGCAACTTCTCGCCCTGCTCGTCGCCAGCTCCAGTGAACACGCTCTGAGCCGTGCCTTTCGCTACGCCTGGGCCGATTTTCGCCGCGCCTCCATGCCCTTGGGTTTCGCCGTTCGCTTGCTCTCCGGTACCGGCGAGCTGGGTGAGGGACGCAGCGCCGAGCTCGCGGCGAAGGTCTTGCCCAGCAGCTCTGGGCTGTATTCACACCAGCTCCTCAGCCGCGTTCGCGAACAGACCGACACACCGCTCTCCGAGCTCGGACTGCTCGCCGAAGACGACACCGTCGCCCTGCTCCTCGGCCACGCGCTCAGCATCGAAGGCTACGCCACCCCAACGCAGCTCGAAGCGCCGCCTCAGCGCTCCGAGCAGCTCATGACTCGCGTCCTGCAGAGCCTGCCTGCTGCACGCGCCGAGAACGCTCGCTGTTGGCTCATCCACGGCCCCAGCGGCAGCGGACGCAGCGCCCTCGCTGGGCAACTCGCGCGAGCCCTCTGCACCGGTGGCGTCATGCAGCTCGACCTCGGCGCAGCAGTGGAATCCGGCTTGGCCGAGGCCCGGATTCGTCGCGCCATCCGCTGCTCAAGCCTACTCGACGCCTGCCTGGTCATCACCGGCGTCGAACGCCTAGCCAAGGAACAGCGGCAGCGATGGGTCGAGGTCATCGAGGAACGGCTGCAGAGCACCCGCTTGCTCTGGATTTGGATCGCCGATGAGCCCATGCCCGAACTTCGAATTCGGCCCGCTGGCCTCGTCCCCATAGCCTACCCTAGCCGCGGCGAGCGACTGCATGTTTGGCGCGAAACGCTGCGCGATAGGGCTTTCGACGGTGCGCTGCTCGAGCAGCTCGCCGGTCGATTCTTGCTCACCGAAGGCCAGATCGCACGCACCGTCCGCGAAGCCTTCTCGCGCGCCGAGTTCAACAGCGGCAAGGACAACATCGTCAGCCTCCTCGAAACCGTCGCGCGCCGCGAGTCCGCCATCGGACTCGGACGGCTCGCCACCCCCGAAACCAAGCGCGTCGAGCTCTCGCAACTGGTGGTCGATGAGGCCACCCGCGACCTGCTCCACGAAATCATCAGCTACACCCAACACCGCGACCGCTTGGCCCACGAATGGGGCTTCGAACGCGCCATGCCCTACGGGCTAGGCGTCACCGCACTCTTCACTGGGCCCCCTGGCACCGGCAAAACGATGGCCGCCAACGCCATCGCTTCAGCCCTCGGCCTCGAGCTCTACCGCGTCGACCT
>JAVFAO010000481.1:0-5025 GCA_034002465.1 Myxococcota bacterium | reverse complement strand
ACGGGCGTATGGCCATACGCCCCCTCGATGTGTCGGGAAGGCCAAGACGGGCGTATGGCCATACGCCCCTACTGCATGGGTCGGGAATATTGTCCATGATTTTCATGGACTTATCTGTGATGCGCATCAATGGGCGTTGGCTGGGTGTGGGGCAGCGTTCCGCAAGGAGATGACGCCGTCAGCCGAGCGCCTGCTGCAGCCAATCCAAGAGGCTTAGCCCCACACTCAGGCTCGCCGAGAGCACGAAGAGCAGGACCAGCAGCGGGCGCAGTCCGATGGGGGCGGCCGAGGGCCAGGCGCTGAGCTTCACGCCGATGGCCAGCGCCGTCTCCACCAGGGCCACTGCCACCACGATGGGCAGGGCCAAGGAGAGGGCGATCGCAAACAGCGCCGAGCCGCGCAGAATGGCGTTCGTCAGGCTGTCGAGCAGTCCCTCGGGAGTGCTCGACGGCAGCATCGAGAGGCTGCCGAGCAGCCGCTCGATGGCGTCGAGCTCCAACCCGGTGCCCAAGATCAGCACCACCACCAAGAGCTCGACGAGCCGCCCAAAGGGCCGCTCGCTTCGCCACTCCGGAACATGGGCATCGAGGATCGCCCCAAACAGCGTCCCCACCGGCAAGACCATGTTCAGCGCCACCGCCAGCGTGAGGCCGTAGGCGCAGTCGAGCAGCAGCGCGGAGGGCGCAAAGCGCGCGCCTTGAAGCTCCGGCGCCAGGTAGACGCTGCCCAAAAAGACCAGCAGCAGGCCCACGCTCAGGCGCACGCTCCAACGGGCAGCGCCCAGCGGCACCGGCAGCAGCAGCGCCAGGGGCAGGAAGCGGCAGGCCGCTGAGATCGCAGCCAGCGCATAGGCCTCGCCCATGTTCAGGGCCGGTCTTGGAGGCGCTCACCCAGCACCACGGCGAGGCCAAAAGGCAGATAGGCGTAGTTGCTGTAGAGCCACTGGTTGCGCAGGCGGCGTTTGAGCTCGAAAGCGCGCAGTCGCTGCGCGCTGGAGAGCTGGGCGAGCTTGCCCTCGAGGACCCGCCGAACTTGAATGTCCGTTTCAGTGAGCAGCGCCTGCTCGACGTAGGCGAGCTTGGCCTCGTCCTCGTCGTCCATCAGCCCAGAGATCAGTAACGGGATGCCGGAGTTGTGGTTTTTGCGCTGCATGGCGAGGTGAAGGTACTCGATGGCCTTGTCGCGCAGCGCCCGTCGCTCGTTCTCAGGGAGCTTCAGACGAGGGTAGTAGAAGGCGTAGTTGAGGGCCAGGGTGTAGGGGTAGTAGGCCTCGTCGGGGAAGCGCCGCATGGCGAGCTCGAGGTACTTGTTCGAAGTCGAGACTCCCTCTTCGGTGATGCCGCCAGAGAAGACCATGGTGTTGGCGGCCCAGCGGTAGGCCGGCGCGAAGTCTGGGTCGAGGTGGATGATGGCGTCGGCGAAGATGGGGACCAGCTTGCGTTCGCGGTTGACGCCCTTTTCGCGGTATTGCAGGGCGCGGACCCAAATCAGATCGGCGACGAGGGTCCTGTAGCCGAGGCTCATCACCTCGAGGGTGGCGTTGCTGGGCAGCAGGGAGTGCTGCTCGGCCTCGACCTGCGGGCGGGCGCGGCGGGCGTCGAACCCGGCGCGCAAAGACCCGATGAAGGCCAACACGGTAATGGCCAGAAGCAACGCCAAGCGAACCTGCAGTGATTCGCGCGTGCGTGCAAAGGCTCTCGGCGAAAGCCCTCGTGTACTCCGAACTTGCGGTCTTTCCTTAGTCATGGTGTGGACTGAAGGAGAATGGCTTGGTTGTGAACGTGGCGCACTGAGAAGAACAAACACCATGCAGCATCATAGCACGGTGAACTGGGGCGTCGACCGTTCGAGCGCATTCAAGTCGGAGCAAGATGCTCCTATTGCAGCGGCTAGGGGCTGCAGGGAACGTTGGGGTCGATTTCGACGATGTTGGTAACAAAGACGGAGCTCTCAGCAAGGTTTCCCCAACCCATGACACAGAGGCGAGTGTCAACGGCCCCTTCGGAGAGGGCAGCGTCAGCTTTGGCCGCGAAGGCACTCTGCGTGCCGTTGGCGGCGTAGCAATACGAGAAATGGTGAGGCTTGGTGATGTCGAATTTCAAGGCCCTCCACATGGCTTCGGTCCAGTCGGTCGAGCCTGGGGCAACCTTTCCGCCGCTCGGGTCTGCGCCAGCCGAGCAACCCTCGAAACCTGGAAAACGTCCGGTCACGATTTGCCCGAATTCGTCATGCTCAGCGTGGTAGTGGACCACAGCGCCATCTGCAATGAGGCGCAAGTTGTCGTGCGCCTCGAGCTTCTTGCTGTCCTGAATGTACTGGCTGAAGGCGGGGATGGCGATGGCTGCAAGGATACCCAAGATGGCGACCACCATCATCAACTCGATCAGCGTAAAGCCGCCGCTCAGCGTTTTCTGCATTTCATTCTCCGGCTTCCGGAATCCGTGCATGCGTTTGACACGCGCTTCAACGATGCAGATGCTAGACTAGCATGTTCCGAGCAAGAAACAAAAATGGCCGCTGTTCACGGCCATCTCCCTCACACAAGCATGACGGATGCTTACTTGGTCTCGGCGATGGCGCTCAGGTAAGGCGTCCGCGAGGTCTCATCCTGGGTGCCATTGAGCTTGAAGACGGAGTCGCTGGCGTCGTCAAGACTCGCCGTTGCCGTCGCGACGAACGCAGTCGCATCCGTTTGAGTGTAGTCATACTGATAGTAGAAGGGCTTGCTGAGGGCAAAGCGAAGCGCTCGCCAAGTGCAGGAGGTGAAGTCTTCGTCGCTCGGATCGCTCTTCTGACCAAGGACATTTCCGCCATCGGTGTTGACTTGCTTTTCATAGTTGGCGTTGGTCTGTGCACAGTAGTTCCCGCCTGGATACTCTTTGGTGTACGAGGTCAAGGCGTCAGCGGCGGCGGGATGCTCCTCCTGATAGAAGGCCAGGGCACCGTCACCCAGGGATTTCAGGTTCTCCTCGGCCTCGGCGGTCTTGGAGTCGCGGATGTACTTCAAGAATGCTGGTACGGCGACGGCGGCGAGAATACCCATGATGGCGACGACGATCATGAGCTCGATAAGGGTGAAGCCTCGCTTGAACATGTTGCTCTCCTGGCGCTGGTGACTCGAAGGAGTCGGTGGATGGTAAGGACTCACGTCCCGGATTGAGCTAATGCGAGCGGCGTGCCACCTGAGAGCGTGAGCTGAACCGTCCGATTTCATTGATCTTTTTTCGGCGTGATGAGATCGAGGCGACGAGGACTGACACGGGGCGTCGGAGGGGGGCGGCGGAAATCGTCATCACTGACGAAAATCGTCACCCGCATGCGACGCATTGTCGGTCGACGTAGACCCGTCTGAGACAGACAGAGCTCCACGCAGCAAAAGAAAACGCCCGGTCAAGCCGGGCGAGCAGCAAGGGCGATGCGGGCAAGCTGCAGTGGCCTGCCGTGTAGGAGCTACAGGCTACTGACCTTTGTTATAGACAATGGGGGTGCTGTTCTGGCTGTCGACGACGATGGTGGTGGGCTCGTTGGCCGCACCGTCCAGATCGCTCTGGGCCGTCACCACATAGAACGCTCGACTGGTATCGACGCCGCGCGCGGCCACCACGTCGCCAGCCGTTACGATAGCATACTGCCACCAGACGCCGCTGCTCGGTGCAACCCCCAGCTCGAGCCAATCGTCATCAGCATCCCAGACGATGGACTGCCCCGAAGGCACCGAACCGGGGTTCTTGTTCGTTGGGATCATGTACTCGCCCCAGGTGTGGAAGTAGGCCTCCTGCTTGGCGGCGATGTCGCTGAGCATGGTCTTGGCCTCTCCCAAGCGCGCGTCGACGATGTACTGACCGTAGGCCGCGATGGCGACCGCCGCCAAGATGCCGATGATGGCCACCACGATCATGAGCTCGATCAACGTGAAACCTTTGCGCCCCTGGCAAGCTTTGCATAGCTGCATCTGAATACCCCCGATTCGCGTCAGTCCTCGCCCATGCCGTACTTGTTCAAGCGATAGCGCAGCGAGCGAAAGGAAATGTTGAGTAGCTTGGCTGCCTCGGTGCGGTTGCCCTTGGTCCGAGCTAGAGCCTTGTCAAGCAAAGAACGCTCCAAGCCCTCCACCATCTGCTCCAGGTCGATGCCCTCCTCGGGCAATCCCAGCTCGGCGCTGACCCGAGTCAACTGCTCCTTCTGAAGCATAGGGGAGGGCAGCAGCTCTGTCGAGATCTTGGGGCTGCTGCTCAAAGTCACCGCCCTCTCGACGATGTTCTCGAGCTCTCGCACGTTGCCAGGGAAGCGATAGCCCATCAAGAGCTGCATCGCCTCGGGGCTCAGACCCTCGATTTCCTTGTTCTGTTCCTTCGCGAATTTATTCACGAAATGCTGGGTCAGCAAGGGGATGTCTTCGGGCCTGTCGCGCAGCGGCGGCATGTTGATCTGGATGACGTTGAGCCGATAGTAGAGGTCCTCTCTCATCCGCCGCTCACGCACCTCTTCGACCAGGTCCCGATTGGTCGCCGCCACCACCCGCACGTCGACCTCGAGCTCCTGGGTGCTGCCCACGGGCTGCAGCCGGCGCTCCTGCAGCACCCGAAGCAGGCGCACCTGCGTCAGCAGCGGCAGCTCGCCAATCTCGTCCAGAAAGAGCGTGCCCCCATCGGCCGCCGCAAAGAGCCCGACCTTGTCGCGGATGGCACCCGTGAACGAGCCTTTGACGTGCCCAAAGAGCTCGCTCTCAATCAGGTTTTCAGGGATGGCGCCGCAGTTCACCGTGACGAAGGCCTGCTTGGCGCGCGTCGACAGCTCGTGCAGGGCCCTGGCGACGAGCTCCTTTCCCGTTCCCGTCTCACCCACGATGAGCACGTTGGTCCGCGTCGGCGCCACTCGCCGCAGCAAGTCATAGAGCTGCTGCATGGGCTTGCTCTGCCCAATCATCTTGCCCAAGCGCGCACCCTCGATTTGTCGCTTGAGCTGCACATTCTCCTGTAAAATCTGACGTTTCTCGAGCGCCTTGGAGAGCAGGGTGGTCAGCAC
>JAVFAO010000480.1:0-5029 GCA_034002465.1 Myxococcota bacterium | reverse complement strand
CCCGCGCGACCGTCGACAGTAAGTGAAGCTCATCCAAGAACAGCCATTGCAGCGACCTCAGCTCTCCAGCTCGTCGCGCCAACAGAGAGTCCAAAGACTCCGGCGTCGTGATCAGAATGCGAGCCAAGCTCGACCGCGCCGCCTCTTTGCTGTCAGCCGTCTTCACCGCGAAACTCAGCCCGCACCGCTGCAATGGCGCTGCCAGACGACGACGCAAATCATTGCACAAGGCCCGCGTCGGTGCGATGACCAGACCACCGACCTGCGGACTCGGAGGCTGCGACAAGAGCCGCTCCACCAACGGCGCCATCAACGCCTCGGTCTTCCCCGTCGCCGTGGGCGCTTGCACCAAGACACAACGACCCGACACGATGTCAGGGATCGCGACGCGCTGAATCGGACGCAAACGCCCAAAACGTCCGAAGAACGCGTGCCAAGTGCGCGGCAAGAGCGCGCGCAACTGCTCCTCGGGCAAGCCCTGCCCCGCGTCCTGAGCTGCAACAAGCCCTTCTTCCCCAGAGCACTCCATCTGGCCTTCACCACCCCACACTCGAGGACACCATCAGAGGACGAGCACATCCTCGCTGAGAAGCCCAGTTTCAGGGTTCAAAAGGCCCGGCTCGAGCTCCAGCCCTGTCTCGCCCTCTAGGCCCGGCTCGCCCTCCAAGCCAGCCTCGGCCTCCAAGCCCTCGGCCAGCTCCCGAATCCGAACCACAGTGCCAAGCGGCAACGCTTCATCGGGCGCCCAACGCTCATGCTCCAACAAGACCTCATCGAGCCGCCGCAACAACGGCTGCGTCGTCCCCGCATCCAAGGCCGAAAGCCCCACCGCACCATGGCTCTCGCAAATCGACTGCGCGTCCTCGGCATCCAATCGATCAATCTTGTTGAACGCCAAGACCACCGGCTTCTCCGATAAGCCCAGCTCCTCCAAAATCTTGGCCACCGCGCTGATGTGCAACTCGAAATCCGGGTCCGAGGCATCCACCACCTGCACCAGCACATCCGCCTCATCGAGCTCTTCCAAAGTCGCTTTGAAAGCAGCCACCAAGTCCTTCGGCAGATCCCTGATGAAGCCCACCGTGTCCGTCAACACGACCTCTCGCTGGCGCGGAAAGCGAAGCCGTCGACTCGTCGGATCGAGCGTCGCAAAGAGCTTGTCCTCACAGTGCACCTCCGACCTCGTCAGCGTGTTCAGAAGCGTCGACTTCCCCGCGTTGGTATAACCCACCAGGCTGAGCACCGGCACCGACCGACTGCCTCGCTTCTGCCGCCGCAGGAGCCGCTGGTTTCCCAGCTTCTCCAGCTGCTTCTCCAAGCGATGAATCCGCTCGTGAGCGCGACGACGATTCAATTCCAGCTTGGTCTCACCGGGGCCTCGACCACCAATGCCGCCGGTCAAACGACTCATCATCGTATTCTTCTGAGCCAGCTTGGGAAGATTGTACTTGAGCTGCGCAAGCTCCACCTGCAGCTTCCCATCATGGCTGCGCGCCCGCTGCGCAAAGATGTCCAGAATCAGCTGGCTGCGATCGATCACCTTCAGCTCCGTCGCATCCGTGATCGCACGCGCTTGGCTCGGCTGTAGCTCCCTGTCGAATACCACCAAGCCCGCCCCATGCTCCAAGCTCGCCAGCTCAATCTGTTCGAGCTTGCCCTTCCCAACCACCGTCCGTGGCTCCAACGCCGCGCGCCTCTGGCTCTCCACGTGCACCACGCTCACCCCAGCAGTACGACACAGCTCCAACATCTCCCTCAAGCGTGAAGCCGAATCCCGCTCCCCCATGTCCACATGCACCAAAACCGCTGGCGTCCCATCGGTGCTCGCCAAACGACTGCTCTTGCGACCAAGCTCCTCCTCCAGTGCGGACACGAACACACTAAAGGCCGCTGGCAACTCTCCTGTGTCCCGCAGTCGAACCCGTTCGACTGCCAGACCATCGCCCTTCGACGCCGAGTCCTCAGACTGAGCGGAGACAGGCAACAAATAGGCATACTCCAACTCACCAGGGTGCCCATCCCCTCGCGCCTGAACGCTCAACACCACGTCCAGACGCAACTTGCGCAGATCCGTCAGCTCATCCTGTGTCAAGAGCCCGCTCGCGCTCGGCCCAGAGACTGAGCTCAGCAGCAAGCGCAGACCGCGCAGACGCCCACTCCCCGCACGAAAACGTCCAACATCGGGCAAATAGACCCGCTGAGCATCTCCCACCGCAATCCAAGCAAGCTGTCCGCGTCGATCCACCAACACGCCCAGCTTGCGCTTGCTCTCGTTCGAAAAGTGCGTGAGCTGATACGCCAACTCTGGCGTCAACATGCTGTCCACGCCAATGCGCCGCTGCAACAGGCGCTCCAAAGTCCGAAGCTGCTTCGGACTCAAGCCACTCAGGTTTCCTACAATCCGCTCAGCCATGTGCCTCCCAAGGCCTTCGTTCGCGCCCAATCACCACGCTCACGACAACAACCGTTCCTTCCAACGCGCGAGGCTCGCTGACACCTCGTTCGTTCTCTCAACGCGAAGCCAGCGTCGCCAGCGTCTCGCGCGACTCCACGTGCACTGGCCATTCCTGTGACTCGACCGAGCGCAGCAGCTTCTCGGGTAAGCGATAGCGCAACAACAGGTTCCGCGCTCGCCCGTCCTCCTCCCAGCGCTGCACACAGTCATCGAAAGCGAAGCAGGACCGCGCTGCCGCATACGCCATCGCTTGCTCTGCCATCGACCCAGGCGCCGCGTTCGCCTCGACGTTCGTCACCACCACGCTCAGCAGCCCATTGCCTTCGTAGACCAGCTCGATGATCCGAGTCTGCGATGGAAAATCCACCGTCGACGCCACCGTCAGCTCCCAATATCCAAGCTGCGCTTGACCGGAGGCCTCGTAAAAGCTCATCCGGTTGTCGTGCGCGTGGCCCACCAGATGTAGGATCACGTTGTCCGAGGCCTGTAACACCGCACGCAGCTCGGCCGCACTCACGCCGCCAGACGGTTGTATTCCAGTGGAGCCGTGGTGACTGTGAACAATCACCAGCTCTCCCCGCTCCTCTGCCTCCGCAAGCTGCGCCCGAAGCCACTGAAGTTGAATCGCTGTCACTCGCCCTTCAGAGAAACCCGGCTCAAAGGAGGCCGTATCCAAAGCTATCAGCAGAAGCGGCTTGCCAGCAATCGGCCGCAGCACGTAATCCCCTACCCCAGCGCTCAAAGCATCCTCTGAATAGCCATGACCAGGCGGCTGCCCAGGCAACTCCGCCAACTCAGCCATCGCCTCGGCGCGCGGCAGCAGTCGCCGTTGGGCATCCGCTGCTGTCTTCCCGCTCACCACCACCCTCGCATCCGGACTCGCCCCGTCTCGATAGCCATTCTGGGTACCAGGCTGACCCGCCCAAGGGATGATGCTACTAATGAGATCAATCACCTCATCCCCCACCGCCGCACTCTGCATCGCCTCAGAGATGTCGACGAAGCCCATGTACAACATGTCGTGGTTACCAAGCACCGCATACCATGGCAGTCCAATGCCGCGAGAGAGAAAGGGATCGTTGAAGTCGTTCCCCGCACCGGGAATCGGATCGTCATCCACGCCGGAGTCCGGCTGCACCACCCCACCGCTCATGATCGCACCAAACCAGCGCAGCTCGTTGAGCTGCGCATTGTCCGCAAAGTCCCCAGAGGCCAACACCAAGTCGAAGGGCCGGTGGCTCAGCTCACTCAAGCGACGCGCCGTGCGCACATGGCTCTCGGCGAGCTGCAAGCTCAGATGGCTCTGCGGCCGATAGGCACTCGCAAAAGGCACCGCGTAGAAACCTTCTAGCCGCACCGGAGACTCCTCGTCCGTCAGCTGAGGATCGGCAAACTGCCATAGATACAACAGACTTCGCGCCTCACCCAGCTCCTCTTCCCGAAAATCGGGGGCCGCCTCGAGCTGCTCTTGCCAGGGCTCCCCAGCAGCCCACTCCACCCCTAGACCCATCTCGGCAAATCGCTCGCTATCAATGAGCAAGAGACCACCTTCACTGATCGCCTGACGTGTGCTGTCCGAGGCAGGCAGCGGACGCCGAATCTGCTGCAGTGTGGTGTAGACCTGCTCCCCAAGCTCGTATTCGACCACGCCATCGGGCAGCTCACTCTCGTCATCCTGCTCGAGCACGTCCTCGTCGATGGGCAGCTCATCCTCCGACTGCGCCTCATCCTCGACCGCGTCGAGCAGCTCTGCTGGCGGAAGCTCGGGCTCTAGGTCTTGGTCCTCGAGGACCTCAGCCTGGTCGAGCTCCGGCGACGGCTCCGTCACCGTCTCGTTCGTCGAACAAGACCACAGGAATACCGAAAACAGACCAGCGAGACAGCCTTCAACGCGGACGCGACGCATGCCTATTCTCCTCATCCCCAAGCCCCATTCCCGCCGCAACAGGGGTGGCAAAGTTCAAACTGCGCATCGTCAACAGGAACGCAACTGGCAAGCCCGAAGCGTGCCCGCCAAGGAAAGCGGGCGACAATGGCCGCTGGCGCGAGCTCGCTGCCCGAGTGCGAACACCTGAAATGAGCGGCCGCCGCCGTCAGGTGCCGCGCGCAGGAAATGGCGCGCAGCCACGTCGGAGAGGAGGGACATGCGCGGTGCATCGAGGCTCTGAAAGCCCGTCTCAGAGGAGGGGCGGGAGCGCGAGCACACGAGGGACAGAGACTCATTCGTCCTCGGCGAGCCCAACCACACTGGGATACGAGACGATGAGGCTCTCGCCTTCTGCAGGGGGATTGACCAAGTTCAGGCCAACCGGCGCGATGTAGGAGCACTGGGTGACGTTCACCGTGTAATCCACACCTTCTCGCATGAGGGTTCGGGTCCCATCCGCGCGCTCTTTCTCGACGCGCACCTTGAAGCCACTGCACAGACGGAAGGCGTAATCGGTGCCAGCAAGGTACTCAGAGTCGCCCTGCCCGTTGGGGCCGACACAGCTCTGCCCCTCGGGACAATCGGCGTCGACGTTGCAGGTCATCGGACGCGAACGCAGACAGATCGAGTTGATGGCTTTACCGATA
>JAVFAO010000479.1:0-5055 GCA_034002465.1 Myxococcota bacterium | reverse complement strand
GGCTTGCGCTGCGCGCCGTTGCACGGCACGAAAAGAAGACCTCGAACTTCGGAGTTGGAGAAATGGGCCAAGCGCCCAATCGACAAGAACTTCGTGTCGATGGCGAAGGCCGCCGCGCGATTCGCTGAGACGCGCAGTCAGGCAGCGGCGCCAGACGCGACTGTGGGCAGCACGCATCAGAACGCGACGCGAAAGCCCAAGCCGATCACATTGTAGCCAGATTCGTAATCACCGTTAGCGATGACCGTCGCGCCCTCGGGGTAGGCTGAGTTGACCTGGCGCGCTTGGCTGTTGCGGATCTGCCGCGGAAGCTGTGCAACGTAGGCGTAGCTCACGTCGATGCTGAACGGGTCGAGCAGAACACTCGCCCCCAAGGTCGGATAAAGCTTGTCGGAATCGTATTCGAAGACACTGTACATCTCATCGGGTGCCGAACCTGACTCGAAGCCCAAACCAGCCCGCAACACCAACAGCTCTGGGAGCACGCGCCAATCGCCGCCGAGGGCGATGCCATAACTGTCTTGCATCCGCCGATCGATGTTCAAGCGGTCTGCCTGGATGGAGCCCACCGTGGGCACGTTCATGATCCGGACGTTGTTGGGCCAGGTCCTCACCTTCTGTTGCACGCTCCAGCTCTCCCAGTGCAGGTCGAGCTCAATGTCGAAGGCAGCTTGCGCATAGCGTATTCCAGCACGCACCATCCAAGGCAGGTCCATGGCAAGCCCCATGGTGTCCCCATCAACGTAGGTGTCGTCGAAGACATAGTGGCTTGGGAGCTGCGTCTCGAAGCTGGCGTGGTCGTCGGAAATGGTGGTCGGACCCGTCACACTGAGGGCGAGCTCGAGGCCGTCGACAGGCTCGAACCAGAGACCTGCGTTGAAGGAGAGCGAGAAGAGATCGGTGGCGCGAATGTGCACCAGCGAGTCGAGGTCTGGGTCTTCCGGTTCGCCCCAAAGGCCCACATAGGTGCTCGCCACGCCGACGCCATCGAGGATGGAGAAGGTGTTGATCAGGCCAGCGCCGAAGGAGAAGCGCGGGTGAGGACGCCAAGCCACGGCGAGGTGCGCGTTGATGATCATCGAGCCGCTCAAATCAACCACGGAGTAGCGCTGTGGGCCGCGGGTGGGGAAACGCGCACGAGCAGCCCATGGCGTATACAGCCCAAGCCCAAGGGCCCATTCCTCGGCCAGTCGTGCCGAAAACAGAAGCTGTGGTGCGGCGATGCCGGGCGACTCGTTGTTGACCTCCTCGAACGAGATGGATTCACCGTTTCGTGCAACTGCATCGGCACGTTGAAAGCTCAACCACAGGTCGATCCAGGCCGCATCGACGAGCAGGGTGTGCTCGTCGATGAGCGCTAGGGCAGCCGGGTTGAAGTAGATGGCGTTCGGATCCCGTATTCCGGCGGTGACCGCGCTTGCCCTACCGCTGGGGACCACACCGTGCAGCGGAATCCACAAGCCCCCAGCGCTCGCCGGTGGCGCCAAGCCTAGCAAGACCGCGACGATGGCCAAGGGCGCAAGGCAACGACGCAGAATGTGAGCGAAGGGCACGCATCCTCGCGCCTTTCCGGAGGAATCGAGGCTGACGTGAGCTCGCTGCCCGAGAACGAAGGACTGCATTCGCGCTGGAAGACTCATCGTGTGGGCCTACCTCGTGTTCCGTAGAGCGCAAAATCAATGATTCCGTACGCCCGCTCGAAGCCCCGTTCGTCATCACGCGCGAAATCGACGACGATCTGCAGCACCCTCGCGTAGTCTTCGGCTCGGAATGGGGCAGCATCGCCCGGATTGACGCGGTTGACGGCCATGGCCACGTTCCACAGTGTCTCCCAGCTCCAGTCACCGTGTTCATCGGGTTCGAAACCATTGGCGATGAGCTCGATCATCACGCTCTCGGGATCCACCGCGAGCACTTCGTCGAGCGCAGTGAGCGTGTGGATGAGGATGGGCAGCTCGGCGAATCCCTCGACCTCCCAGCGGCGTTGGGGATCGATGACCGCGCCCACGAAGTGGGCGAGGGCCACCCACGAGGGCTCATGCACAAAACCGATCAGCAGCCCGTAGCTGAGCAGGGTGACCTGCTCGTCTCCGCCAATGTCGCGGCGCAAGGTGTGCAAAATGATGTCGCGGATTTGCTCGCGCGCACCATCCTGGGCATCCATCCACCGGTACAACTCGGCAGACGCGTAGAGCGTCCGGCCGAGCATGATATCGCGCAGATCCTCTTGCGTCTTGGCGATCCAGGCGCTCCTCCCTGCACGTTCGGTCTCGAAGAGCCAGAGCCGGCGGATGGCGTCGACCAAGGCCGCGGCGAGCCTTGGTCCTCCCGGTTTGACGAAACGCACGACGCCATCGCGCTCTTCGGTCTGTATGGCGAGGGTCTCGAGCCCGTCCAGGACCCGCTCCCAAATCGCGTCGCTCTCTGGGTCCTCGTCGAGCACGTCGTCGAGGCGACGCAAGGGCTCGAGCAGCAGGTAGACTGGCGCGAGCGGGCTGATCACCTGGCCTTCCGGATCGCTGACCGAGCTCGCGCCATTGGCCAGCGCGAGGCCCTCGCGAGGAGTACTGAGACTGTGCAGGTAGGCAGCGAGGGCGGTGGTGAAGGGGCTCCCATCGCGCAGGCGCAGCTTGGCCAAGACATCGCCAAGCTGGGTCAGGGTATCGAGCAAGCGGGTCTTCTCCATGAAGTCGACCAGCGCAGGTTCGAGAGAGCGCAGGTTGGACTGCGCGAAGGGCAAGACGCTGCCATCGCCTGCGAGGTTCACGGTCTGCGGGTGGGAATAGTGCTCATAGACCACAGACAGAATACGCGCGAAGAGCGCAGTTTTTCCATGGCGGGTAAACGCAGAAACAAGGGGATAAAGCGCATCAACCATCCCCGTCGCCTCCATGGCGAAGAGTACGTCGGCGTGAGCATCGACACAGTTCCAGCCACTCTTGCATACGGCCAAGTTGGCGCTCATGATGATGTCCGGGTCGACCGATTCGAGCGGAGCCTGGTTGAAGAAGCGAGTGACCTGGGCGGTGCTCGGGTTGGCATCCATCTCGAGACCGAAGACGCTTCGGGTGATCCAGAGGACAATTTCCGTCACGTTGCTGTCATCCACGCCAAGTGGCGTCGCGAGCGCCGAAACACTCGGGCTGATGTGCTCTGCGAAGCTAAAATCGCGGCTAAGCGTGAGCAGATAAGCCTCTCCGATGTTGGGGATGACGACGATGTTCCCGAGGGCCTGCGCGGTGCTGCTGAAGTTGGCGCCCTTGACCCAGAGCTCGTCGATGGCGAGGGCATAGGGTGTCTCGCTCGCCTCCCACATCAGTGCAAACACCCGTTGAAAGAGGGAAATCGTCTCTCGCGACTCTGGCGCGTCAAAGTCGGTGAGCTCATTCCCGAGGATCTCTTCGACGGGGCAAGCCTGGATGCAGCGCATACGGTCCAAGGTGCCGACCTCGAAGCGCTGAGCGCAGCTCTGGAAGCAGGTGTCGTAGGGTCCTCCGGCGGTAAACGGTATGAAGGCCCTGCGCGAGCGCAGCAGGCGGGCACCGATGGGTCCAAGCTCCTGGGTCACTGGGTCGCCCAAGGCGGCCAAGACGTCCTGCAGCAACTCCGGCGACTCCATCAGCTCGGGTACGAAGACGAGCAGCTCATCGAGCAGGTTGCAGTCATCGCTGAGGGCGCGGTCGGGGTAGGCGTCCAGGACCTGACTGAGCTCATCGATGGTCTTCAGCGCGAGCGCGAGCTCATCGGGATGCTCACGCAGAAGCTGTGCGAATCCCTCGAAGACCGGCCCCAAGGCATCTTCATCGGCGAGCGTCAGCACACCCCAGAGCAGCTCGAAGAGCGGCGTGTCATCGCGATAGGCGAGGTAGCTTCCGAGCTCGTCCTGCTGTTCCGAAGCGGGACCAAGCAAACGATCGGAGAGCTCCAAGATATCAAAGGGAAGGTCTTCCCGAACCACATCTTCAACCTGTCGAACCATGAAGGCGAGGGGCGTTCGATGCAAATCAATGTATTCGAAAACAGGCTCAGAGCGCGCCGTATCCATGAGCCGGCCCTGAGCGTCTCGCGCCATCGTTCCAAAGCTCTCTCCCGGAGGACCAAAGGGCTCGAGGCGATAGCTGGCATCCAGAACGAACTGCGCGGCATCATCGACATCGGCCCAAGTGTCTCCATCGGCGTCGACGAAGGGTGCCGGGAGCGAGCCATCGGGGAGCCGCCGCACCAGTGGATATCCCCGCGGGTCCACGCGCACCACCGGGAGCGCTGCGTAGGCTTGGTCGTCGGCAAAGACCGGGTCTTCGACGAGCAAAGCGTCGATGAGGACGGTCCACAAGCGAACAGGCGCCTCATCGAGCTCGGCGTCGGTGAAGATTTTGCTCATACCCGTGAGCAGCCGAATCCACGCATCGCTCTCGTCCCCTAGCTCGCTACGTCCGTCATGAGCCAGGAACATCTCGAGGAACAAGGCCACTGTCTCCTGCAGCCGGGGATAGCGCATGACGTGGGCCAGGAAGCGCGCGCGAATGGGCTGACCAATGTAGGAAGGAAGCTGCGCAAAGCGGGCAAACGCTTCGAGCAACGCCTGGTCTTTGGCCGCCTCCTCCAGGATCAGGGCGGTCTTGCGCACCAAGCCTGGCAAGAGCAAGGAATCATACAGGGGCAGCATCCGCGCCATCACCGCGTCGGCATCGGAGAGGATGGCCTGCGGCGCAGCGTTGTCGATGGCGCGGGCGAAGCTCTCTCGGTACGCCCAAAAGACCTCGCCGCGACGCAGACCATCATCAGCGCTGCGCACCAGGTCTTTGTGCAGGATCCTGTGAAGCTCCTCCCCAAAGCTGCCTCGTGGCGTGGCGCGGCGGTCGAGGTTGATGGGCTCGACGCAGGCGCTCGTCCAGCCTCCTACCAAGAGCAGCAGCCAAAGACAGGGTGCACAGAAGCGACGCTGACGCCCAATGCTGAGCCGCTGCAGACGGCGAGATGAGGCTGATAGTGGCAAGGTGAATCCATGCAGCAAGGCAGGCCAGGCCTGACGACATCCCATCATACGGCGGGCAG
>JAVFAO010000478.1:0-5055 GCA_034002465.1 Myxococcota bacterium | reverse complement strand
GTTCCTGGCTGCGCACGCGCTGACGCCGGAACGCGTTGCGACGTACCTCCAACGCTGCAGCCGCCAAGCTGCGTGCCTCCTCCGCTTGCCGCTCCTGCTCGCGCCGCGCCCAACTCTGCTGCAACTGCTCGTATTCGTAGCGGAGTCGCAGGGCCACCTGTTCACAGAGCTGCGGCCGAGACGGCGCACGCGGTGGCGCGAGCAAGGCCCGCAGCGCGCGCCAATCGCTCTGGGCAGACTCGCCATTCACCGGGCCGAGCTGTTCTTGGCCGTCGGCAAAGCAGGCCAAGCGCAGCCTTGCTGGAGCGAGCTCGCGAACAGGGTTTTGGCGAAAGTCTTCGACATGGTACTCCACGGTGCCGTAGGCAGTGTGCACGAAGCTCTGCGCGTCAACGCTGCCCACCTCCTGAGCGAGCGTGTTCAGCGCCCGAAGCCCACACTCCTCCTGCGTGTCCCAGGCCAGCGCGCTCAGACTGAGCAGCCGCCAATCGCCATAGTGCATGGCATGACGTTTCCTGGTTCGGTATTCCGCCACCGCGCGCCTCCCCAGCCTGTCACTCGCCCCGGAGCCGGCATAGACCTGCTCGAGCTGCCAGAGATGGGGCAGCTGCAGGCCAGACCACAGCAGAAATGCTGGCAACTTGTAGCCCATGAGCTCGGAACCCACGTAGTCGTCGACACCCCCGTCCTCCTGCGACCACAGGTCTTCCACAGGGAGCCACTTGGTCTCGGTCAGGAAACGATCCAGCACGCGCTCGGGCACCCTCTCCCTGGCCACGAGGCTGCGCTGGGGCAGGAAGTCAGCCTTGAGCCAACGGTTCTGCTTCGTCAGTCTGACACGACCAAGACGGCGGAGCTCTGCACCCTCGCGCAATGCCGCATTGGCGCTCGCTTCGCTCCCGGATTGCTGTGAGGGCTGCGCTTCATGGAGCACTGGTGTCGACGGCTCTGGCCCCGGCAACTCTAGGAACATCATGCCTGTACGCACATGCCAGAGCTCGCGAAAGCCCTGCGGGCTCACGCCCCACTCCGAGAAGCCTGGCCAGTCCTGGGCGGGCTCGAGCATGCTCTGCTCCGCCTCGATGAGCAGCTCCAGGCTGTCGCGACGTATGGCCTCAGCCGCCAAGAGGCGCGCCGCCTCGCGGTCCCCATCCGCTGCCAGGCGCCGCAGCCCGTCGAGCCCCAGCTCAAGCCCCTCACCCTCTTTCCTACCCAGTCGCTGCCGCATCGCCCTCTCCACCGGTTGCGCTCGAGTGCGCAACAGGTACACCACCGTCGAAGATGGGCTGTGACCGGGCGAGGAACGAGGAACGAGGAATGAGGGGCGAGGGAGCGGCAGGGGGCGGACCGCACCGTCGACTCGGTCGGCCGGCTGGAAGCCGGCCCCACGTCTCATCCTGCGCTGCTGGTACAACTGCGCTCCGCTGGCCTCGGTCGGCAGGCTGGAAGTCGAAGCCAGGAGGCGGAGACTCGCTGCGAAGGCAGCCCGAAGGGTGCGTGCCAGGGATGGCACGCAACAAAGCCTGCCCCACGTCTCATCCTGCGCTGCCCACCGACGGCTCGGCGACACCAACCAGACCCTACTCAGTGGGGGTGGGGCACTCCTCGATGCTCGACCAATCGAAGTTCGCAGGCGTCTCTTCTATCGCCCAACCATCTGGCCGGGCATCCGAAGCGACCAGGAAGAGCTCCCCGTCAGAGGGACGGCGGACAAAGCACTGCATCATACCCGAAACGATCGGAAGCTCTGGCTGCTCTCGACAGGCAATCACCTCGCGCGTGAGGCAGTTCCGTTGGGCATCGAAGTGGCCTCCAGCAATGCTGTCACAAGCGCTCGGACAGCTCGTCGCCTCAGAGCGTTCGCAGCTCGCCTGTACCTCTTCGCCTCCGCAGGCAGAGGTCAACAGAACACAAAGGACGTATCCCAATACATGGCTTCGCATGGCTCCTCCCTTTTCGCCAACGAGGTCATGGCTCGCCGGAAACACAGGTTGCAGTGGCCGTGACAAATCCACTCCCCGCTGTGCTCCCAACGACACAGGAAGCTCTCGAACTCAGCTCCGACGTGTCACTGTCTGCCACGCTCGCATACAAATACGAATTGCCGAGGTCGCTGCTCAGGCAGCCGGTGCCAAGCATCACATCTGAAGGCGCAAGGCACTTCACGCAGGCCTCAGAGCCCGACCCTGACAAAAGTTGAGCCGTTTCAGAGAGATGGTAGAGGCCAGGCAGACGCAAGCGCAAACACGAGGCGCGCGCGGTGACCTCAGTCTCTCCCCAGGCCCTGCCAAGACAGCGAACTGATGATGGCTGCGGCGGGTCCCCAAGCTCGAGACTGTGGTACAAGAATCCGTTGCCAAGGCTGTCGCTCGAGAGGCAACCACCCAAGACCAAAACATCATTGGGGAGTTCACACGCGGCGCGCACGTCGATGTCCCCACTCGCCGCAATCGATTCTGCTGCATTGACTTCATATACCAAGGCTTTGCTCCACCAAGATGAGCTGCAGACCGCTGTGGCCGTCACGGTGCCACCTCCCCACGAATCCCCGACACAGCTCAGTGTTGCTTGCCGTCCCTCGTCATCAGTATCCCCAATCGCCGAATACAACCACGCATTTCCGAGCTCTTGTGTTGCCTGACAGCCCCCCGAAATAAGGATATCGCCCGCCTCAAGACACCTCGCCGAAAGCTCAAACTCGAGGTTCGCTGGGTAGTCCTCGCTGACCTGCACGACATACAACTCAGACTTTCTGATGGAAGGCAGCGGAAACGTCAGTTCCGGCGGGATCACCACCTCGATCTCATCGGCCAAAACGATTGTCTGCGATTCGGACAGCTCGACTGCGCTGGCCTGCTGACCGAGCACCGCCGCAACGGCAACACCCGCCAAAGCGCACCAGCTACAGACAAGCCCAACACCCACCACCGCAGTCACGGCGACAACGATCGAGAGGTTCGCCAGCACCGCATCCAGATAGCTCTGGCGCTCCCCACCACCGCTGCCCCCCAGCTCGGCCTCAACCTGAAACCCTCCAACGACCAACGCCTTGCCCGTCGCCCAATCGTATTCGACGACGCTCACGTCAACACTCTCGTCACTCGAATAGTCGAATCCCAAGAGCTGTGCCGAAGGCAAACCGTCGACCAACTGAAACAGCCAACGAACCCTCTGCCCGGTTTCGTCCATGACAAAGGCATAATCCACCATGCTCAGCGTCGGAGAGCCCACCGTTGTCAGCTTCATGAAATCGAGATGGCTGATTGCTCCGCTGCTATCGCGTTCTCCGAAGAGCCACAAGGTCTCGCTCGCTCCATCCTGCAACAGTCGGCCAACCACCTGCTTTTCGTTGGCCTGAAACAACTCGAGCACCGAAGTCAGGTCGACATCGTCGATGCGATCGACGATATCAAGTAGCGCCAAGTCTTCATCTTCAATGTCAGTATACACGCTCGCATCGACCTCGTTGCTCCTCCCCCCCGTGTCCTCACAACCCATCGAGCCGAAAAGCAGCCATGAACAACACAATAGTATCGCTCCTGTCCTCCAACGCACGGCCAGCTCCTCCCAACAACTCGAGTGCACACCTCTCAGACAAGCGAATAGCGCCCCATCATTCTCGACCACTTCAACATTGCTCGCGCTTCGCGCGGCCTTGGTTTGGCTTTTTTTGACTGGGCGCTTGGCCTCTTTCCCCAGCTTTTGGGGCGCTGCCCCAAACCCCGCCAAAGGGCAAGCCCTTTGGAATCCCTCCTATTGGGCTTTCGGATGAGAACCGCGAATCAACGCGCTCGCCGCGTGCTGCGTGAAATCAATGCGCACCTCAGACTCCACCAACGAACGACGAATCCCCCCTTTCGCCCGCTGCGGCGCCGGCATCATCCAGGCATTCTCCGCACGGATCTGGTCCCGCGCCAAAGCGTCGAGCGCCGCAGACACCTGCTGCCTCAACGCCTCCGACTCCTCTCCATACGCCACGCTCAACTCCCAGGTCGACACAATCGCCTCGGTAAAGCCCGCCGTCGCCGGCGCCTGCGGTACCATGAAGCTCGTAAAGCCATAATGCCCCTCGAAGCCAGGCGGCCAGCCCTCAGGCTCATACTGCAAACGACCAATGAATTCGCTGTAGCCACGACAAAAATCTAGGTATTGCCGCGAATCCAAACGCGGAAACGCCTCGCCCACCGCGATACAGGTCCAGTGGTCTGCGCCATAGATGAACTGGCCCAAGAAAAACAGCGCGTACTTGGGCCCCGTCAGGTAGTCCAGCGCCGCCTTCGCCGCGTCCAGGTAGCGCTGCTCGCCCAGAACCTCGTGCGCCATCACCAGCGCCAACGCCGCCTCCTCGGAATAGAACATCTCCAGCCGCTCAGGGTCGATGAAATCGCGACCAGGCGCATACTGGTGATAGAAGTTGCCGTCGTCCTTCTGCATCATCAGGACGAACGCGGCCAACCTGCGTAAGACTGGTTCGTAGCGAGGGTCCTGGGTCGCCCGCTGGTACTCCAACATCCCCACCATCGTCAGCGCCGCCGCTCCCAAGCTCGCCCACTCCCCATCGAGCACACAGGCCCGCTCAGGCGTCCCACATTCGGGCCCCATCCGCGTGTCGAGCCAGGCGATGGCCCGCTCCGCCCCAAGCTTGAAGCGCTCCTCGCCCGTGTAGCGGTAGAGCAGCGCCAAGGCGTAGACCGTGCCCGCATGGCGCGGCAAGCTGAGCTTGGCTGGATCGGGCGGCGGATGGTGATCCTGCAGCGGAAAATACTGGTAGTGAAAGCTCCCGTCCTTGCGAAGCTGCCGCAGGATGAAGTCACCTCCCGCAATCGCCGCCTCACGCCAGGCGCTGGGACCCGTCGCCTGCTCGGTGGTATTGGCGCGCTCGACGGCGAGCACCCTGTCTTCGTATTCTATCCAGCTCTCAGTTCGGAAGCGGCGCAGCGCTCCCTCAGCCCCGCTCAAGGCTTCCAGCGCTGGCTTCGCCGCCAACCCAAAGCGAACCTCGTCAATGCCGGGAACCAGCGGCTGCGAACCAAAGAGCTGCGCCTTGACCAGGTC
>JAVFAO010000477.1:0-5076 GCA_034002465.1 Myxococcota bacterium | reverse complement strand
CTCTCGAGCTGCAGGTTCAGCCCCTGACTGCGGGTGATGCTGTGATCCGCCTTCGAGAACGCCCCATCGGCGTCCTGCAGCGCCGCCACACGGGCCGTCGCGCTCTCCCCCTCAGCCCGCAGCGTGTCCACCGACAACAACGTATTCGCGGCAAGCCCCAACACATACACATCTCGCGTGTCCTCGGCCAAGCGACGCTGCGCGTCGAGCTCGCGCTCGAGCTTTGCAGCATAGCCCGCCTGCACCATGGCGTAGGTGATGTAGGCATTGGTCACCTCAGCCGACGCCCGGCCAAAGCTGTCGAGGGCCCGCTCGTTGCGCAAGTACCCTCCCTTCCCATCGCGACGCCCCAACAACCACGAGGCAGTCCGCTCAATCAACACAGCGTCGATCAGTCCGAGGCGATGCATCTCCACGAACTCCAAGAGACCATAAGCGCTCAGCGCCTCATGGGCGGGCGCACCACCAAACCACTCGAAGGCTCGCTCCGAGGTCTCGAACGCGCTGAGCTTGCGGTAGCCATCATCCAACAAGGCCTTCGTGCTGCTCAACAGCTCGGGCTCCAAGCCCCCCTGACGCTGCAAGAATCCCATGATCATCACGTTCGGAAAATGCGAGCTGCTCGCTTGCTCGAAACAACCGGTGGGCTGCCGCAACATGCTCTCATAACTCGCCCGCATGTTCGCCAAGGCCCCTGGCAACAGCCGCAGCTGCGCTCGCGTCGTCCCCGGCAGCGCCCCGTCCACAGCGAAGGCAATGGTCTCACTCTCGGCGAGGCGCCCAGAACGCACCATCGAGGCAGGAAATCCACGTGGCGCCACCTCGAGCTGACGCTCGAAGGCGTCGCTCAGACCCGAAGCCGTCGCCACCAGCCTCACAGGGTTTTGCCCCTGCACCCCCACCACCTCGAGCCCAAAGACCAGACTCTCCCGCCCCCGCGGCGGCAGCGTGATGCTTCGCTGTGACTCGGCGTTCGCCAAACGTAACATCGGCCCAAAATCCGCGCTGAGCTGCACCTCCACCTCGAGCGCACGCTCGTTCTCGAAGCTCACCGGCATCAACACCATATCGCCCGAAGACACCTGCAACGGCAGCTTCACAGACATGCTGAACGGCAAGGTCGAGCTCAACACCTTCTCGGCACGACCAAGCTGCGAGGCGCCAAAGCCCTCTGCGCTCACCCGAAACGAGCCCACCGTGTCCGAGAGATAGAACGAGAGCTCCGCGTGGCCCTGCTCATTGGTCTTTACTCGAGGATTCCAGAATACAGTCTCGCGAAAGTCGTTGCGCACGCCGTCAAAGGCACCGCTGTAGTCGGGGAGAGGAAAAACGCGCACCGTCTCCAGCTTCGTCAGCGGAAGCTGCACAGCTTGTGGAGCTGCTTCCCACTGTGGCATCGCCGGTCGCTCAAAGGTCTCGAAGACGAATGGGTAGGTCACGATCACCAATCCCCCCCCTTTCGTCTCCGGGAAACGAAATCGCATGACGACCTGAGTCACACAGTTCTCGACGCTCTGGTTGTTCATCGTCGTCTCGAGCAGCTGAACGCTGCTCACGTCCCCAGTTGGCTGGATGACCCACTTGAGCACGATCTTCCCTGACAGCTCCGGATGCGTGAGCAGCTCCCTCTCATAGCAGTGGCGCAGCCTTTGGCGATGCTGATTGACCACCTTCTGAATGATCCGCTTGTCCATCGAGCCCAGCACCTCAGGCTTCCCCGGCTTCAGCCGAGGCACTCGGCCACCTACATCCGGCTCGCCCAGGGCGAAATCCCTCCCCACAGCGCCACCACCACCGCCTCGCCCCACCACACCAAAGCGTCCAATACCAAAGCCCTCGGCTTGCACCCCTCCACCGCCTCGCCCCGCTCCCGCCATTCCCAAACCGTAAGGCGGCGCGGCCACGTCAGCTTCAGCCAACGCGTCGAAGCCCACGGCCTCCTGCGCGTTCAACAGGCCCGCCAGGTTCTGCTCCTGCCGCTTTGGCCGCTCCAACTGTGGCTTAGGTTCCTCAACGGTTTCGGTGCTCTGCGCCACCGCCACCTTCTCGAATCCTCGCCAGCCCCGACTCCCCATCAGCAAGTCCATCGCCTCGGCGCCATCCTCTTCACGCAAGTCGAAGTAATAATTGGGCTCCTCTGGCAGCGATGGGAGTTCGGGCGAGAGGTACATGGCCGCCAGAAGCTGGGCGCGCTTGTCGTCGGCAAAGCTCAACACCGTGTCGTCCACCACCGCCAGCGCAAGCTCCGCAGGAACCTCCTTGCCACTGGCATCCTTGGTCGTGACCGTCAGGGTCACCTTGTCGCGCGGGGTGTAGCGCTCCTGGTCCGCCTCGATTTCGATCGACAAGCCGTTGCGCCGGTTGCGTTACACCAGCCGCTCAGCCAAAGGCGCACCCGCCTCGTCGTAGACCGTCACCTGCGCAATCCCCTGCGCCTTCGCCAAGGCCTCATCCGTTGGCTGCAGATACGCGACTGCAAACTCCCCTGGCTTCACCGCAAGCTTCGCAAGATCCAAAGGATTGCCACGCAACGCGGCCGCCACCACGACAGTCCGCTCGGTCGAACACCGCACCCCAACCCGCAGCGCCAGCTCGCCTCCGTCGTAATCGTCGAAACTCCGCAACACACAGCCGCTCTCCTTCGCCTCAGGGAGCGGATAGAGCTCATCCACCCCCGCAGGACGCACGAGCTTCACCGAATAGCGCTCGCCCTTCTGTGGCGTCAGCTCGAAGCGCCCCAAGCCATCTCGCAGACTGCGAAAACTCGCCAGCTCTGCACCACTGCCGTCCACCAACACCGCCTCGAGGTCCGCTGGCTTCCCCAACGGAGTGCGTGCCTCGAAATAGACCCGCGAAGGCAGACCCAGAACCAAATGCCCACCCTCGGGAAACAGGTCAAGACGCATTTTCTTCATGATGATTGGAATACGTTTGCTGATGGACTCGGTCACCCCACCGTCCTCAACCAGCACGGTCAACAGGCCATCCCCCAGCGCCACCTGCTCCGGCAAGGTGAAGCGAATGGTGGTGTCTCCATCGGCGTCGGTTTCTGCCTGAACATTGGGGAGATCGACGCCATCCAAGCGAATCCGCGCCTGCACGAGCGCTCCCGCAAGCGGCGCCCCATTGGCGCGCTCCAGCTTCAGACTCGCCTGCACCTCGTCACCTGCACCGTGCGACTTGCGCACGAACTCGAGCTGCTTTTTGATCCGAGGCGGCTCATAACCCGTCACCACGAAGCTGCGTTCACGCCGCCATTTCCCACTTTCGACCGCGATGCGATATTCTCCTCCCGAACATCCCGGCATGAGGTCGAATACGGTGTGAGAGAGCCCACCCTCCGACTCCAAACGCTGCTCTGCCAGCACGACGCCCTTGCCGTCAAAGAGACTCAGCTTCACCTCTCCTTTCTCGGAACTCGCCGTGAAGGTCTTGCCATCCAGCTCCCAGACTTTCACCCAGATGCTCTCGCCAGGCTGGTAGAGCGGCTTGTCGAGCTGAATGTGGAAACGATGCTCAGCCCCCATGCCCTTGCTCGCATCCACGCGTTTGGCTTCCTCCTCACTGAGCGCGAGACGGGTCGAGGCGGGCGGCGCCAGTTCCGCCGCCCTCGGAGCCTGCACCGGCTTCTCCCGAGCTACCTCCACCAAGCCCTCGTCGAGCTGCGCCACGAGCCGAGCCGCTGCCGCTGCCGAGGCTTGCCGCGAACCCTCTGCCGGCTCGACGAGCGCCGGAGTCGAACGCTCCTGCTCCGCCTCAGTTGGCACCACCTCCGGGTCACAACCCGCCACGACAAATAGCCCCACCCAAGAAGCCACCATGAACCCTGAGCCCCGCATATTTGCTCCTGCTTCGCCAGTCTCGAGCACACCCTAGGCTGATAGTTTTTTAGTAATTGGAATACGATTGTGGGGCTCTGCCCCACACCCCGCCAAAGGGCGGGCCCTTTGGGATCCCTTTGATTTCAGATGCCTGCTGGCGCAACTCGAATCCTTTCATCTGACGCTTTCCAGTGCCTGCCTCGTCCTTCGTCCGCTGCCTACCGTGTTCGCCAGCTCCCCTGCACCGAGACACACAGACCACATCGACTTCGCAAGGTTCCCTGCAAGCACTTTTTTCCTCGGCTCAGAGCCTCCCTTGCTCTTGACATCTCCAGCACCACAGGTAAGCACAACCCGCCCCATCGATACGGACGTTTGTTCGTCGATATCGATCGTGCACCCTCGCGCTCGCGCACCAGGTTCTTCTCTGCTTCTCGAATACACATTGGACACCCACCGCCCAGCCCCAAGGCTGCAATCCGCGCCTGGACGAGACACTATGATAGCACTCGGTATCGACGTCGGCTCCACCAACCTCAAACTCTGCCTGCTCGACAACGGCAGCATCCTCAAGAGCGCCGTCCTCACCCACGACGGTGAGCTCGCCTCCGCCCTCGAACGCGGCTTTGCCGAGCTTGGCCTGCACGCCAACGAGCACGACGCGCAAGCCCCCTCACTCAGCTCCATTCGAAGCCTCGTCACCGGTACAGAGGGCCGACTCCGCTTCAAAATCCCCTGCGAAATCTCCGCCGTCGCCATCGAGCGTGCGCTCCTCGCCTGCGGCCCAAGCGCCCACGGCGCACGCGCCGTCGTCTCCCTCGGCGGCGAGGATCTGGTCGCCTACTCCCTCGACGACAGGCTGCACATCAGCAGCGTCGTCGCTGGCAACAAATGCGCCTCCGGCACCGGCGAGTTCTTTCGACAACAACTCGGGCGGATGAACCTCAAACTCGCCCAACTCGAAGACGTCGCCAAAGATGCCCGCGTCCTGCGTCTCTCCTCGAGATGCTCCGTCTTCATGAAATCCGATTGCACCCACCGCCTCAACAAAGGTGAGGCCACGGTCGGCGACATCGCCCTCTCGCTCAGCAAGGTGCTCGCCGATAAAGTGGGAGAATTTTTGGGAAAATCGCGGATTGACCAGGGGCGAGTGCTGCTCGTTGGCGGCGTCTCCCAGAACCGCTTCCTCGTCGACTTCCTCCGCCAAGCCTGGCCACAGATCGACTTCGTCGTCCCCGAGGCCGCCCCCTTCTTC
>JAVFAO010000476.1:0-5077 GCA_034002465.1 Myxococcota bacterium | reverse complement strand
GCTCTGCGACTCTGCGTGAGCTTCCAAATCCAACGGCAACCGAAGCACTGGTCTTGTGCTCTTGGACCCGCGCAAACGATGAACGAGCGCCAATGCGACCGCAAGGCTCAGGACTCGGTGTTTGGGGTGGAGGTGCTGGCGGTCTTTGTATTCGAGCAGACGCTGGAGACCTCACCCCCCAACCCCCTCTCCATGAATGGAGATGGGGAGTCGCGGGTCAGGAGGTATTCCTCGAGGCGGCTATGGGCTGTCCAGGCGATGGCGCTGGCTGGGCGCTGAGCACGACAAGACCCTCTCTGCGACTCTGCGACTCTGCGTGAGCTTCCAAATCCAGCGGCAACCGAAGCACTGGTCTTGTGCTCTTGGACCCGCGCAAACGATGAACGAGCGCCAATGCGACCGCAAGGCTCAGGACTCGGTGTTTGGGGCGGAGGTGCTGGCGGTCTTTGTATTCGAGCAGACGCTGGAGACCTCACCCCTCTCCATGAATGGAGATGGGGAGTCGCGGGTAAGGAGGTATTCCTCGAGGTGGTTGTGCGCCAGCCAGGCGATGGCGCTGACTGGGCGCTGATCACGAAAAGACCCTCTCTGCGGCTCTGCGGCTCTGCGTGAGCTTCCAAATCCAACGGCAACCGAAGCACCGGTCTTGGACCCCTGGCTGTCACTCGCGCCAGCTCGCTCCAGCCTCTCCCCGCGTTGCGGGGCAACCCACACCTGGCTCAGGCCGCGCGTCGCCGGATGGACGATGACCACGAAAAAAGACGCTCGCCCCAAAGCTCCCTCTTGGCGTCTTTGCGTGAGCTTCCAAATCCAACAGCAACCGAAGCACCGGTCTTGCGCTCTGGAACCCGCGCAAACGAGAACGAGCGTCAATGGGACCGCAAGTCTCAAGACTCTGCTGCCAAGACAGCCTCGAGCGTCTCCTCATCCAAGATGCGCTCGGCCCACAGCTCGAGCTGCGCCGCGCGGCCCTGGGTCTTCGGTCCCCGGTCCAACAGCAAAGCCGCCAGCTCCAGGAGCTGACCAGCTCTCGAACACAAGACCAGCTCTCGAACACAAGTTGAGGAACCAGGCCAAGCGCCCAATCAACAAGAAGTTGCTCATCGTCGTGGTGCGCAGCGACTCGCCAGGCTTCGAGACGATGTGAGCTGAGAGGACCCGGCCTTTGCTTTCCAGAATCGTGCTGTGGGTGCTGTGCGAACACGGCATGGCGAGCCTTTGCGAGAGGCCTCTCGTCGAGATCGCTCGCCTTCGGGCCCAAGTCAAGCGCAACAAGCGCGCTCGGCCTCCGCTTTCAGGACCGCCAAAGCAGCTAGGTCCAGCTCTTCGCTGCCGGCCGTGGATAAGCGCTTGCCGACCCACTCGGGCAACTCCCCAAAGCGTCGGGTGAGCTGTCGGTGCAGAACGCCGCGCGTACCCTTCTCGATACCATGACGCTCGACAGATGACGTACGGCATGCGTCTCTCCTCCTCGATCGCGTGTAGACGCTCCCGCAAGAGCAGCAGCAAGGCTGCAGACCGGAGGCTGTAGGCTGCAGGAGCAGGAGAGACAGGCCGTGTGCGAATATCCCTTACGGTAGAGCTCACCATTGCGGAGCGAAAACAGTGTCCACGGCCTGCCTGCCGTTGCTATGCCCGCCGTGCTCACTTATGATCACCGTGAGCCAGCTTGGGGCTCTTGACCGAGGAGCAAGTCATGATGTCGAAGCAAGTCGTGAGTGTCAGCCTGCCGAAATCGGGCACGCGCCAAGAATTACTGCTTGCTGCGCGCCACCTCGTCAACCAACTGGTCGCCGAGGGTTACGCGCTGCATCGCGGCGAGCACTTTCGCCGCAATGGCGGTGTCTACTTCGAGCTCGATGAGAATGCAAAGCTGACAGCGATAGCCGAGCGGGTCGCACAACTCGAGCCGGACGCTCGTGTGGAGCTGGCGACGAGCCGCACGGAGGACGACGCCTGTGCGAACTGCGGCAACATCGCCGACGAGCCCATTGTGACGTGCCCCGCCTGCGCTCACCGCGAGATCGATCCATGTCCACACTGCGGCAATGAGGTCCCAAGGGAGCACTACATTCCTGTGGCAGGAACCCTAGTGGTTTGTCCCAAATGCAGGACGAGAGTTCGGCTCGAGCTCAGCGACCCGCTCTGGCGCGAAGATGGCCTGCTCGCCGAGCCCATCGTTCACGTCTATCGCGAACTGGAGGAGTCGGCGCATGTTTGACGCCGAAGGCCATATCCCACTGGCTCCGGTTGACGTTCTGAACCAGGCAAGGGCCAATCCGCGACGATTGGTCAACGACGTCTTGTTGGCAGGCACGCCGTTCGTCTTCCCCTCCTATCGAGAGTTTTGTGAATTCCGCGAGGTGCTCGGCGTTGCCCTGCACGTTCACCCCCACGCGATGGTAGTGCGCGGCAGCGCCCATTTGGGCTACAGCTATTCGCCAGCCCCAGGGAAAACCTGGCAGAAGATGGACGCAAGCGGCCTTTCGGACATTGATGTCGCCATCGCCGACGTTGAGCTCTTTCTACGCCTCGACGACGCCAACCGCGAGTGGGAACAACGGCAACGTCCTCCGCTCCCTGGCCAGCCCGGCTTCGACTGGTACCAGCGACGACAACTCGATCGCCGCTTCAACTGCGTTCTGAGCAGTCGCATCCCCTTCAACACCTGCGTCGCTTTTGTCGACGCCCTCAAGAGCTTCGATACCCGTCCGTTCGGTGTAAAGAAACGCTCCATCTCAGCCTTCGTCTTCCGTGACTGGTGGTCGTTACGCAACCGCTGCGAGGCGGATCTGCGCGACCTATGCAACGGCGTGACACAAGGCCGACTTCCTGATCCTGCCCTCAAGTAGCGGGAAGCCATCGCCCATCGCAGTCCCTCACGACCGAGCAACGCTCGCGTGCCCAGCTCCGCCATCTCGAAGAGGGAGTGGCTCTGCGTCGTCACGATGACTTGGCCGCCCAGCTCGCCCAGCATCGTGCGAAGCACATCGAGCAGACGGGCCTACCACCGTTTCGCCCGGTGTTTCACCGTCTCGAATGCAAAAGTCGAGCAGGATTTCCTCGCCCGCGAGCTCTGTCGGAATCCCGCTGGAAAGCGATACCAGCGAGCGCGCTGTATGAACCAGGCAGCGGAGCAGCGTCGTCTTGCCCGAACCGTTCGGGCCTCCGAGCACGACCAAGTCGGGAATGCCTCGCGCACCCCAAGCCAAGCCGTCCTCGGGCAGCGTGAGCTTGCCAAGGCCGCGTAGAGCACGCACGTGAACGCGTTCGAGCCGAAGCTGAGGGCGCACCATTTCCGCAGTGAGAGGACTTGCTCCCCAAAGGTCAAGGTCTCGTCGTTGGAAACCTACCCTCGAACGGTCTTGTCTGGTTTCTTCAGTTGCAGAGCCGTGCGTCGAGAGCCGACGATGCCGATGATCGAGTGTCGCCACATTGGCTTCGTCGAGCAGTTTCTTCCAGGGCGAATCGGCATTCAAACCTTCCATGCCGCGGCCACCTGCTCCGAGCTCGACCCCTTCGTGATCGACGCTCGCATCCTCGCGGCGATCCGAAGGCTCTGCTGCTGCCGCGAGGTCGGCGTCCGCGAGCGAACGCACTCGCAAGGGAGCGAAGGGCACGCCTCCTCTCGACATTCCGAAGGAATTGTTGCTGTCGAGAGGTCGGTGCCCAAAAGCGAACGAATGCATGTCGAGGAACCCGAAGCGCTTCGCGCCCGAGCTCCCTGACGACCTTCATTCGTGCGCGGGCATACAGAACTTCATCAGCATTCATCAGCATCTTTCGCCCGGAGACAGGCACGCCATGCAACGAAGTTCAGGAAGAAATACCTGGACCCCCATGAATACAAAAACCGGCGTTTCGACAGATGGATAGCCAGACCGATGAAGCAGATTGTCATCAATTGACAAGCGCTGTGACGAGCTGTTGTCAAAACTACAGTGCAATGATGGGAGATAGAAATCGTAGGTAGCGATCGTTTTCTTGTTGAATACCGACTTTTCGTATGCTATCGACCATCCTATCCACTTTGCGGTTGCTGCTGGTGCAGCGATCGTTTTGCTTCGCCTTGGCGAAACTGGAGTGCAGAAATGGCTCAAGCGACCCTGGATATCCTCTCCCTCGTTCTCGAGCGGCTGACCACCACCCACAAGGCCGACCTTCAGCTCACCAAGACCGGTTCGGTCTACCTCACGGCGTTGGAGGAGAAGCGTGCGGCCTTGAGCTCACTGCCGCCGGGATTGCTGGGTATGCCCGTTGCCCAGGAGCTCAAGGGTACTGACGAGCTGCATGACGCGCTCCGGCTAGCCCTCGAGCTCAACATCCGCTCCCACCTGGAGTGCCCGCTGACGCCAGAGCACACGCGCAAACTGCTGCAGGAGGGCGCTGACAAGCTCGAGGCCTTGCTGCCTGGGAAGCGGGCGAGCTACCCCGCCGAGGCAGCCGCCGCCAAGCGCTTGCGGGAGGCGCAGCCCTCGCTGCAGCCTGCCTTGGAGCAGATCCCCGTGGCTGGCGGAACCCTCGCCGACTGGCTCGACGCCATGATCGAGCAGGGCGAACGCCTCGACGCGCTGCTCAGCACGCGCGGCGACACGCTCTCGACCAGCGACCGCGCCCAGGCCGCGGCGCTGCGCGGAGAAATCGCGGGGCTGCTCAGTCGGCTGCGAGCGGCGCTTCGGGACGAGCTCGCCTTCGACCCGAGCTTGCCCCAAGACCTCGAGAAGCGCCTCTTTGCCTATTATGACTCGCTGCTCGCCGCGCGCCGCCCGAGCTCGAAGCCAGCGGCCCCCGTCGAGAGCTAGCCGCAGAGCCAGTCGAGCACAGCGGCTTGGCTCCGTGGGCAAGCGCGTTCCTCTTGGGGGGCATCGACTTGGCTCAGAGAGGACTTGCGATCCTCTTGGAGCCCATCGGCTTGGCTCGCTTGGGGACTCTCGTTCCTCTTGGAGCCCATCGGCTTGGCTCGCTTGGGGACTCTCGTTCCCGTTGGAGCCCATCGGCTTGGCTCGGAGGGCACTTTCGAGCCTCGCCGAGCCCATCGGCTTGGCTCGCTTGGGGACTCTCGTTCCCGTTGGAGCCC
>JAVFAO010000475.1:0-5082 GCA_034002465.1 Myxococcota bacterium | reverse complement strand
AGCAGCAGCCCATCATGGGAGCCGAAGCAACCGTCATCGCTTGCTCCGATGGCGTCGACAACGACGGCGATGGCTTCATCGACTGCGCCGACACCGACTGTCAGGAACCTGGCACCGACGAGGCCCCAGGACCAGGCCGCATCGTCTGTTCCACCACCGAGGACACCGATTACCTCTGCTCCGATGGCGTCGACAACGACGGCAACGGCTTCGTCGACTGTGGCGACTTCGGCTGCTCCCGCAATCTCAAAGTCACGGTCTGCGGAACCAAGTGCGTCGTCACCGCCGAGCTCGAAAACACTGCCGAAATGTGCGCCGATGGCATCGACAACGACTGCAACGGCTTCACCGACTGCTCCGACTTCGGCTGCTCCCGCGGTGTCGATTTCACCGTCTGCTGCACCCCTGATGAGAGCACCAAGGTCTGTGTTGGGAACCTCTGCAAATACTCCGAAGCCTCCGACGACGCCTGCTCCGACGGCATCGACAACGACTGCAATGGCTACGTCGACTGCAAAGACTTCGGCTGTTCACAGGGAGCGGCAGTCTCCGTCTGCGCGGACAAGCCGGAGAATACCTCCGCCGCCTGCTCCGATGGCATCGACAACGATCATGACGGCTACATCGATTGCGCCGACTGGGACTGCAACCCCATTCGCCAGCCCCCAACGCGCCGCTCTCCTCGACCTGTCGACGAGCCTGAGGAAGACCCTCAGCCTACCGAGGTCCCGCCCTTCAGCTACTGCCTACAGGCCGTGCCGGAGCCCGGAACTGAGCTCTCGCGCTGCAGCGACGGCATCGACAACGATCGCGATGGCGTGATGGACTGCGACGACTGGGAGTGCTGGGAGCTCTCGCTCAACGCCGACTCTGGTGTCGTCTGTCAGTGAGCCTCAACGAGGAGCCGCTCAGCAGCTGGACCAACACCGTCCAGCAACGATTGGACGCCGCCCTCAAGAAGTGCAGCGGCGAAGCTTGGAGCGTCGTCCGCCGCTGGATCGAGCGCGGACGCATCTGCGTCGACGGGGAGCTCTGCACCGATCCCGCTCAGCTCGCTCGCCCGGGCCAACGCCTAGAGCTCCACGCCCAAGGCCAGCCCAAGCAACGCGCGCGCGACAGCATCAGCGAGCGCATCGTCTATCGAGACGCCCACCTATTCGTGGTCAACAAACCAGCCGGCCTCTCGACCGTGCCTTTCGACAAAGATGAGCGCGACACCCTCGAAGCGCGTCTGCACCGCTACATCAGCGAGCTCAACCGACAGAGACAAGCCGGCTCCAACTCCGCAAACCGCCAAACCCGAAAAGCACCACCCCAACGCGCGCTCGAAGCGCTGCTCGTGCACCGCCTCGACCGCAACACCTCAGGCCTGCTCCTCTTCGCATCCCATCGAGAAGCCCAACGACGACTCAAGTCTGCGCTGCGCCAACAGACCCGCTTCGCCACCGAGCTCGAGCCCAGCAGCTCCATCAGCGCTCTACCGTTCGACGAGAAATGCATCCAACGCAGCTACCTCGCCTTGGTCCATGGCCACATTGAACGCCCCCAGCTCTACCGCTCCCACCTCGTTGCAGATCGAGGTGATGGAAGACGCGGCTCTGCAGAATACGCACGTGGGCGGGGTAAGTCCTGCGAGGAAGGGCAACTCGCCATCACGACAGTTGAACCGGTACGACAGTTCTCCTCGGCTACTCTGGTGAGCTGCAGGCTCTTCACCGGCCGTACCCACCAGATCCGCATCCACCTCGCCGAGGCGGGCCACCCCCTGCTCGGAGAAACAGGTTATCTCAAGGGCTTCACCGCACCCCTGATCTCGGCGCCCCGCCAAATGCTCCACGCTGCAAGCCTCGCCTTCATCCACCCATTCACTGGGCAAAAGATGAGCTTCGAAGCACCTTTAGAGGCAGATATGCAACGCATGCTCGAAGTGCTATCACAGAGCTGAGCGCCACTCGACAGTCGTCGCTTGCCGTTCTCAATCGAAAAACAGCCCAACTCGCCGAGGGTACTGCCCAGCCTTCACCTGCACCAAGCCCTTGTCTGTCAAGCGCAAGCTCGGGATCACTGGCAAAGCCATGAACGACAAGGTCGCCGCCATACTGCGCAGAGGGCTTCCAAGGCTCTCCCGACAGAAGCTGGTGAAGGCGCGTTCCTGCTTGACCACCTCCTCGAAAGGCGCGTCACTCATCAGACCTGCCACTGGGAGAGGAATACAAGCCTCCGCATCACCGGCCACGGCCACCTGACCTCCTCCTAGGTCGCGCACACGACTCGCCGCGCGAAGAATACTCTCGTCATCAACCCCAGCGACGATGATGTTGTGGGAATCGTGGGCCACGGAAGACGCGATGGCACCGCGCCGCAGCCCTAGCCCGCGGATGAAGCCGACACCAAAGCTGCCGCTGTTGCGGTGACGCTCGAAGACGCAGAGCTTGGCGAGGTTCTGGTCGATGTTGGGCCAGACCCGACCATCGGCAACGTTCGCGTCGACGCTGCCCTCCTGGGTGACGATCTGCTGCTCGATGATGTCGATGCAGCGCATCTTTCGCGGCCTGTCGCTGTGTACGGCGAGCGCCTCGAGGGGGGGCAAGCTGACGTTCATCATGGAGCGCAGGAAGGTGACCGGTTTGCGGGCCACGGGCTGCTCGACGCCGTCGCGAATGACGAAGCGACCATGGCGAATCACCGAGCTTGGCCAGAAGTTCTCGAGGTCGGGCGAGATGACGAGATCGGCCAGTGCCCCAGGATAGATGGCACCGACTCTGGGCAGGCGGAAGTAGTTGGCCACATTGATGCTGGCCATCTGCAGCGCTCGAATGGGGTCGAGGCCACGCGCCACGGCGGTGCGGATGGCGTAGTTGATGTGCCCTCGCTCGACGAGGTCGACCGGGTCCAGATCGTCGCTGGCAAACATGAAGCGAGAGGCGTTGAGCGGGTTGACCAGCGGGAGCAGCTCCTCGAGGTTGCTCTCGCTGCTGCCCTCTCGAATCATGACGAACATACCGCGGTCGAGCTTCTCCTGCGCCTCTTCTCGGGTGGTGGACTCATGATCGCTGCCAATGCCAAGGTACACGTAGGTATTGAGCTCTTTGCCGCGGAGCATGGGCGCATGACCGTCGATGGGCAGGCCCCGTTCATGGAAGTCCGCCAGCTTGGCGAGAACCTTCTTGTCCCCGTAGATCGCCCCCGGCATGTTCATCATCTCGCCCAAGACGACGAACCAGGGGTTGTTGAAGAAGGTGCGCAGCTTCGTGGGCCCCATGTAAGCGGCAAAGGTTTCGATCTCCGGATCTGGGATGGCTGGCACGCAGGACGGGACGGTAAAGAATACACTCATCCTGTCGTTGCCCGAGGCAGAGTCGAGCTGGTAGCTGATGCCCTCAATCGAGGCGACGTTGGCAATCTCGTGAGGATCGGTGACCACGCCCGTGGTGCCGCAGCGGTTCATGGCGCGGGCACACTCGGGGATGGTGAGCTTGCTCGACTCGAGGTGGATGTGCGCATCCATCAGCCCGGGGTAGACAAATTGTCCTTTGACATCAATGCTTTCAGCGGCACTGTAGTCACCTATCCCAACGATTCTGTCACCGGAGATGGCAATCGATGCCCCCTCCTCGATGCGCCCCGAAAGGACGTTGACCATGCGACAGTTGCTGAGGACGAGGTCGGCAGGCCGAGCCCCCAAGGCCGCCTCGCGGTGGATGAATTCGTGGTGATCCAAGATGCTCATTCACAACCTCTGAAACAAGAAAGTAAGAGTATGAAATGATTGAACTCTCGAAGGAATCGCCCTTGACTGCGGGCACAGCGGCACGGAGCTGTTCTGTTTTCAACGGCCCGGTCACGTACAGAGCTCTTCGACCTTGCTCGCGCTCTCCGAGCGACTCGAGCATCCCTTGATTGGTCTTCCTGGGGACACCCCGCCAGAGGGCTAGCCCATTGGAACGCGGAGCCAGGAGGCAATCGAAAGTGCGCGAAGGGCACGCATCCTCTCGACATTCCGAAGGAACGCGGAGCCAGGAGGCGGAGAGTCGCTGCGAAGCAAGCCCGAAGCGTGCCCGCCAAGGAAGGCGGGCGACAATTGCCGCCGTCGAGAGGTCGGTGCCCGAGAGCGAACGAATGCAAAGCGTCGCCGCGAAGGCAGCCCTTCTCTTTTTTGTATCGATTGGCGGCCACTGTTGATGCCAGCGCACAGTCAACGCTCAGGAACGGCGCCAGCGCGCGTAGAAGAAGAAGCCGAACAACAACACCCAGGCAGAGAACAGGGGCGCAGCCGAAGCCCGAGAGGTGGCGCAGGCGCAGTTGTCGACCACGATGACCTTGCCGGGCTCGTTGCCGCTATCGGCCGCTGCGTCGCTGCCACCGTCCGAGACCTCTGCAGGAGGGTCGAGGGGACCGATGGGCTCGTCGAGCGGGTTGTAGTCCACCCACTCGACGTCACTGTTCTCTTCGGTGTCGATCGGCTCTGGGTCGGGATCAGGGTCCGGTGCGTTCTGGTGACAGAGGCCATCACTGGCGTTGCAGGTGTAGCCGGGCAGACAGACCACGGTGGCGCACTTGTCCTCACCACCAATGCAGGTGCCCGTCGCAGGGCTGCACATCGCGCCAGGGGGGCACTGCACGTTGGCACAGAGATCGTTGGGGTCCACACAGCGCCCGGTGCCCGGATCGCAGCTCAATCCCCCCGTGCACACGACGCCATCACACAGACCGCTGCTCGAGCTTCCTGGACGACAATAGCGCTGTCCACTGCCCAGTGTGATGCAGCGATTGCCAGCGCCGCAATCAGCGTCGACGGTGCACTTGCAGGTGCAGAAAGAGCTCGCGACGCCACCCTCGGAGATGGTCAAACAGGTGGCGGCACCCACGTAGAAGCAAATCTCGTCTCCGCCTGAACAATCTGTGCCAAAGCCCGCGCAAGTGCTGGCATCTGAGCAAGTCCATCCAGTGTTGCAAATGTTCTGGTTGGCATCCGGGTTCATGCAGAAGGTCTGCGTTCCCGTCGAAAACGAGTACTGCCAACACACGCTGTCGCCGGGGCAACCCCCAATCTCACAGGGTGTGGAGGTGCAATACTTCCCT
>JAVFAO010000474.1:0-5117 GCA_034002465.1 Myxococcota bacterium | reverse complement strand
TGTCTTCTTCGCGCTCGCTGAGGATCATCTCATTGTACTCAGGCTCGCCTTGCGCGCGCAGGAAGTCGACCACGCTCTGCACCTCTTCGTCAGAGATGAAGGCGCCGTGAACGCGTTCCACCTGGCCGGTGCCGGGGGGCAGGAAGAGGCTGTCACCCATGCCGAGCAGGGCTTCGGCGCCGACGCCATCGAGGATGGTTTTGCTGTCGTGACGGCTGAAGACCTTGAAGGCGAGTCGGGTGGGGAAGTTGGCCTTGATGAGGCCAGTGAGCACGTCGACGCTGGGGCGCTGAGTGGCGAGGATGAGGTGAATGCCGCAGGCGCGGGCCATCTGTGCGAGCCGGGCGATGCTGGTTTCGACCTCTTTTGCGGCGACCATCATGAGGTCTGCGAGCTCGTCGATGATGATGACGATGAAGGGCATGAAGTCATGCCGCAGCTTGCCGTCAGGCTCATAGAGCTCGATAGGCTCGTCGAAGGCTTTGGGATCAGCCTTGATTCGAGCTGCTTTCTTGTTGTATCCCTTGATGTTACGCACGCCGAGCTCGGCCATCAGGGTGTAGCGTCGCTCCATCTCGTCGACGGCCCAGCGCAGCGCCATCGAGGCCTTCTTGGGTTCGGTGATGGGCGGCAGCAGCAGGTGGGGGATTCCATTATAGATGCTGAGCTCGAGGCGCTTGGGGTCGACGAGGATGAGCTTCACTTCCTCAGGGGTGGCGTTGTAGAGGAGGCTGCAGAGCATGGTGTTGACGGCGACGGACTTTCCGCTGCCGGTTGAACCTGCGACGAGCAAGTGCGGCATTTTGGCGAGGTCGCTGACCACGGCGTTGCCTTCGATGTCCTTGCCCAAGGCGAGGGTGAGCACGCTCTTGGCGCCGCTGAAGGCGGTGGAGCCGAGGATTTCCTTGACGTAGACCGTTTCGCGATGCTCGTTGGGGACCTCGATGCCGACCACGCCTTTTCCGGGGATCGGGGCGATGACGCGCACCGACAGTGCTTCCAGCGCCATCTTCAGGTCGTCGGCGAGGTTGGCGATGGTGGCCACTTTGGTGCCCGGCGCAGGGAGGAACTCGAAGCGCGTGACCACAGGGCCGGGGCAAATCTGAACGACTTGGCCTTTGACCTTGTAGTCGAGGAGCTTGCGTTCGAGTGTGTCTGCCATGTCGCGCAGGTGTTCACCGTCGTAGCTGACTTTGCGCTCCCCGTCGTAGCTGAGCAATGACAGGGGAGGGCGCTGGAAGGGCTGTTTTTCGCCGTGGCGAGTGAGCTGGCGTTGTGCGGCGGCCGCTTCGAGCTCGCGTTCGCTGAGTGGCCGTTGCATGGCCTCGGAGAGGACGATATTGGGGCCAAGGCAGGGCTCCGCTGCGGCTGCTGCTGGGGCTACAGGGCGCTCCATGGGCGCAGCGCCTTCGGTGTGACCTGGTTTGGTTGGTTCCTGTTGGGCTCTGGCGAGGAGGGCAGCCGGGATGGCATCGCTGCTGTCGTCGTCGTCCTCATCTTCATCTGCATTGAGGTCGAGCATGGAGAACGATGGCGCGGGGGCAGGGCTCTTCATGCCGTGAAAAGAAGGGGACTGTGCGCGCATGGAGGGCTGGGATGGGCGCGAAGGCAGTTCGGGGACGGGCGTGATGATGGAGGGTTGATAGCGCGCGACTGGGGCGACGGCGAGCTCGAGTCCCGGCTGCGTGGGGACCATGAGCTGGCGGGCTTCGGCTGAGAGCATGGCGTGCATGTCGAGCACGGGCTGGGTGGAGTCGATGGGCCTTCGTCGTGGGGTGACCGCTTCGGTGATGGCCAGGCCGACATTGGGTGTGGCCAGTTCGGCCCTGTCGAGCTCAGGTGCGAGCACCTTTTCCGAAACGCGCTCCGAGCTTCGAGCGGGTTGCTGGGATTTTTGGGTGTCGGTCGGCGAAGTGTGGGGCTTGGAGAGCGAGCGTGGGCGCCAACCCGCGAGCACACGTCCGTCAGCGATGGCCTCAGGGGGGGCAATGCTCTCGAATTCGTAAGCGGGTTCGACGGCGCGTGCAGCACCCGTGCGAGGGTTGTCGGCAAGCACCTTGCGGCGCGGTAGCTTGGAGAGAACCTGAGCGAGCTTCTCCTTGGCAGAGACATCGCCGTCACAACCGGGTGCGGAGGACAGCTCTGCATCCTTGCCGAGCGCGTCAATCTTGGCTTTGATGACCGCGGCTTCGGGTGCTGCGGAGGCGTCGAGGGCGCGAGTTTCTTGGAGTCGAGATTCTTGTCGATTGAGCGCTTTGCCTGTTCCCCCAAGTTGGTCGGCAGCAGGCAGCTTGGCCTTCACGGATTCCTGTTGTCGTTTTACTGTTGAGGCGTCCAAAGCGGCCTCGAGCGGTTTTGCCTCTCCGTGGGCGCGCTTGGCTGCGGCGTTCTGTGCCTTTGCCTTGGCGTTCGCTTGTTCCTGACCTGCTGCCTCTCGGATTGCGTCACGTTCGAGCTTCTCCATGCTGACTTTTCCCACAGCACGTGTGGGCTCGCTGTGCTGGGAGGAGACGGCCCGTCGGCGCGCTTTGGGGCTTCGGGCGACGGTGAGCACTTCGTCTGTGCGCACGCTGGCCTCGGGGGTGCGAACGATAGGGGCTTCGGCTTGTGCGCGATGGAGTTTGGCCGGCGCTTCGGGGACGAGGCTCTGGTCGACGAGCTCCTCGAGTTTGGGGCTCCGGCCCTTGATGGCTTTGAGGGTTGCGGAGAAGGGCCAACGGACAGCGCGGTAGAGGCCGATGGCGATGGCGCGGATTCCCCGAGCGAGGCTGGCAAAGGAGAGATCGGTGGCCAGCATCGCGGCGATGGCGACGGCAGAGGCACAGACGAAGAGAGCACCGACATCGCTGAAGAGGCTGCGGGAGAGCTCACCGAGGACGGCGCCGATGGCACCTCCGGGGAGGTGGTCGAGGACCTTGTCACCATCGAAGGCGACGTGGAAGAGCGCGGCGCTTCCCACCAGCAGCGTGAAGTGGCCCACGAGCTCGCTGGGCTTCATCTCGAGGCGCTTGCCGAGCAGCAGGAGGAGGCCAACGACCACAAAGATGCCCGCGAAGACGAAGCTCGAGAGGCCGACGAGCTTGAGCATGATGGCGGAGAGCTGATCACCGACAGGACCCATGAGATTGGCAGAGGCGCCGTTCTCGCTGGGGAGGTAGGAGAGCAAGCTCAGGAAGAGGGCGCTGCCAAAGAGCATCACCAGCACAGCGCCGAACTCGGTGCCAATGGACCGCTTGCGAGCAGGCTGGGCGCTTCGAGAGCGGGTCTTTTGGGTGTCGACGGCTCGTTCGCGGGCGCTCGTCGCAAGGCTGGGCTCTTTTCGAGCTCGTCGCTTGGCTTCTTTGGAAGCAGAGACGGGTGATTGCTTCGAGGTCTTTCGCATCCTTGCCCCTCGTCTTCGAAGCCGGGGCGCACTTCCTGTGCGCATCCCGAGTTGGCCTGTGCCCGTTGGGCGTTCAGGCGAAACGTTCGTGTGCTTGCTTTCTGGCTGCAGCCGAGTGCAGGCCAGAAAGCGAGCTTCGGGGCCCAGCATATCCCAGATGGTCGCCGGGGCAATTTTTGGTCGAAGTCAGGAGCTGACAGAGCTGGTCGAGCAAGGCCGCGACGAAACCGTCCCTCTGAAGGCGCTGGGGCGAGTCTCGTTCCCTGGGGAGCTCAGGTGGTGGCTGCAACGTAGCGGCACGGCATGCCGTGCCCGCTCCTGGACGCCTAGACGAATGACAGTGAGGCCTCGACGTCCGTCAAGGAGTGTCTAGCTTCGAAGTGTGCTCGTGGTCCTGAACCAGGAGCGCGCTGTTTGGCCGACGAAGAGCGTGTGAGACAAGCTTCTTGGAGCGCTGTTCGGTTTTGCTTCGGGGCTCGAACAGCAGCAGGGGTGATGGTCGAATTGACAGGAGACGAAACTCTTTGCTTGTCAGATTGTCAAACGAATGTGTGCTCGAAGCGCCGTCAGGGTCTCGCAGCTCGAGTGTGCAGTCGATGGCGAAGGTGCCCTGCAGAAGCGCGTAAGCGCGGAAAAGGCATGGCGTTGGTTGTGAGTGAGGAGGATGGAGGTGCTCGGGCCGAGATGACGGGCACGTGACTTGCTTAGTCTTTCTGTGAGCGTCAGCAGGCGCACGGTGCGCGCTGACGAGGGGTCTTTACCGAAGAAGAGGAAACGATGTTCAACCGAGACAAAGCAGCCCGAGCAGCCTTTCGGGAGGAAGCTCTGCCCCATCTCGATGCTCTCTTCGGTGTCGCCCTTCGTTTGACCAAGAACGAGAGAGATGCCGAAGATCTGGTGCAAGAGACCTTCTTGAAGGCGTTTCATCACTTCGACAAGTACCAGAAAGGCACCAACTGCAAAGCGTGGCTTTTCAAGATCCTCACCAACGCTTTCATCAATCGATATCGCAAACGGCAGAAGGAGCGCACCTTTCTTGCCGATGACGAGCCGGGTGCCGGACTGGACGCCTATGCCGCACCGGAAGCAGGGGAGCTGGACCGCAGCTTCGAATCGCCAGAGGAGCTATTCCACAACGCTTTCAGTGACGACGTTCGTGCGGCCCTAGAGGCCATCCCCGTAGACTTTCGCATGGTGGTGTTGCTGGCTGATCTTCAGGACTTCTCCTATCGCGAGATTGCCGAGATCATGGATTGTCCGATTGGCACCGTCATGAGTCGTCTCTACCGCGGACGCCGACTGCTCCAGCGACAGCTCGTGGACTATGCCGTTTCACAAGGCTATCTGCAGCTCGACCCACGCAGCGAAGACGAGGAAGGAAAACTGCTGTCCTTGGCAGAGTATCGTCGCAAGCTGCGTGACGCTGATGAGGGGGTGGGCTGAGCGCCTCCCTCGCGCGAAAAGAGATCCTTGCTGGCCGCCAGGCTTTGTAACAAAATGCTGTGCGTCCAGCGGTTGTGCGTGCGTACTGGCGCTGGATGCGGAATGATCGGCTGTGTTGCTCGGTTGTGGACGTGGGCCAAGGCCGCTGCGGCTTGGGTCCTTCTTCCACTGACCTTCGACTAGGTTGGAATCGCGCATGCGCTGCTCAGAGCTGGAACGCCTTGCCGATCCGTTCATCGACGAAGAGTTCGAACACTTCGAACGCAACGAGATCGAGTTGCACCTCGCCGAA
>JAVFAO010000473.1:0-5126 GCA_034002465.1 Myxococcota bacterium | reverse complement strand
TCCAGGGAGATGTACTGCTCTTACGTCTCGCGCGGCAGCGCAGCGTCTTGGTGGAGGCGCTGACCGTGGCGATGGCAGCGACCTTGATGTCGTTTCTGGAGCCTGTCTTGCCACTGCACCTGCACCAAGTCTTCGCCGCTGGGGCCACTGAAAATGGTTTGGTCTTTGGTGCCTGTGTGCTCGCCTACGGCATCGTGTCGCCAATCACAGGGGCGCTCTCCGACCGGCTCGGTCGAAACTTGGTCAGCGGTGTGGGTTTGCTGGGTTGCGCCGTGGTTTTGCCCTTTCTCGGGCTGGTGCCCTCATTGCTGTGGGTGGGTGCCGTGATGGCCGTCTTCGGCGCGCTGCTCGCTTTGGCGTTGGCGCCCACCTTGGCAGCCATGGCCGATGTGGTGTCGGGCTTGGGCAGTGACTTTGCTTCGGGCTATGTCATCACCAACACCGCCTATGCTGGCGGTATGATGCTCGGCCCCCTGGCGGGTGGCGCATTGATGCAAGGGTGGGGCTTCAACGCGGCGCTATGGGCTGCTGCGCTCTTGTCCCTGCTCATCGGGCTGACGCTCTTGTCGAGTCGGCGTCGCTGACCGAAGCTGGCGAAGAAGCAGCGAGGGTGGCGTTTTTTTCTCGTCATCGGCGCTGCAAGCGTGCTAGACCTTGGAAACTGGCCCACTCAGGTGGGCTTCTCGTCGATTGGGCGCTTGGCCTGTTTCCCCAAGTTCTTGCGCTTGAATCATTGCACCTATGGTGCTGGTTTCTCAGTTTTTTTGCGCTCTTTCCTAGAGGCATGATTCACGACCGCGCTGCAAATGGTGTGCGAATCGTGCTTCTCGAGACTCGGCGCAAACGCCTCGCGTGCCATCCCTGGCCCGCGCTTTTCGGGCTTGCTTTTCCTGCGAGTCTGCGCTCCTGGCTCGATTTGTGTTGAAATCGTCCAGGAACTGACGGAGCGATACGTGCTGAACCATTGCTCAACGAATGGCAGCGTTTCGCCGGGCTCGAGCTCAAAGCCTCGCTCTTCTCGGAGGGCTTCGAGTGTTCGAGCCTCTCTCGCCTGCGCTCTGGCCCTTTGCCTGTTCGCGCCACCTTTGGCGCAGGCGTATGGTCTTCCGCTGCAGCCCCTCTCCATTCAACTCCGCTCGGGCAGCAATTTGGTTGGGCTCGTCGCCGAGCAAGCTCTGGGCGAGTCATCTGAGTTTCCGTTGCACGAAGTGCGCTGGACTGCGCCTCGAAAGCTCTCTGCAGAGGCGTTGGCTTCGTTGTGGGGATTGCCGCTCGCGCAGCTCCGGGCGCTCAACCCGAAGCTGGGGGAGACGGTCGAAGAGGGCGAGGCGCTCTTGGTCTACCGCTTCAACCCTTTCGAGCCCACGCGCTCGGTGGGCAAGCCCAATTCTGGTCGCTTGGTCAATGGCGTGCCCTTTCCTGAAGGTGATGCTTGGGAGCTGCGAGAGACTCGGCGCAATCACTGGGGCACTCGACTCGCCATTGGTGCTTTGCATCAAGCGCTCGAACGCTATGGGTTGCGTTATCCTGATGGGCCAAAGATGCGCATCGGAGACTACTCACGGCGAACGGGGGGGCGGCTCAAGCCGCACAAATCGCATCGCAGCGGTCGCGATGTCGATTTCAACTATGTCTTGCTTCCCGGCACAGACGGTGAAAGACGCTGGGGGAGGGTGAGCGAGGAGAACTTCGACGCCGAGAAGAGCTGGTTCATCATCAAGACGCTGCTGGACTCGGGCGAGGTCGAGTCGATGTTCGTCGACCGTTTCGTGCAGAAGCTGCTCGCCAGGGAGGCAGCAAAGACCCTCTCGAAAGAGCACGTCTTTGAGCTTTTCGAATACTCTTTCGCAGGCGTCAACCGCAGCGCCCCCTTGCAGCACTGGAGTGGACATCGCGACCACGTTCATGTTCGTTTTCGCTGTGCTCCTGGTGACCGCTCCTGCCGCTGAGACCGCAGCTCTGCAGCAATCTCCCCTGAGAGTGTGCGGGCGGGGTGGTGCCCGAGAGCGAAGGAATGCGAAAAGACTTCGCGCCCAGCCGGTGAGCGTGTACACTGTTGCGCTGCTGGCCTCGGCATCCTCATCCGGTGCCGACCCTGTCGAGCGACGATCTTCTTGTTGATTGGGCACTTGGCCTGTTTCCTCAACTTCTTGTTGATTGGGCGCTTCGCCTGTACCCCCAACTTCTTGTCGATTGGGCGCTTGGGCTGTTCCCCCAACTTCATCGATTTGCGCGTTCGCCCACGCGCCGCAGGCAGCGAGAGGCTGGCTGCCTCGATGTTTCCGAATGGGCGCAGGAGCATGCATTGAAGTTCGACGATCTCAATCGTAAGGAGTACGAGATTCTCGAGCGGCTGGGCGGAAACCGGCTCTTCAACACCTTCCTGGCGCGTCAGGTCAACCTGGGCCGCTATGTCGTCATCCGCCAGATCATCAGCTCGGAAATCGAGGCTTCTCAGCGTTTTTGCAACGAGCTCGCCGCACTCTCCAGTCTCCAGCACCCCAACAACGCTCGGGTCATCGACGCTGGGGCTGCGACCATCGGTGGCGTCCACGGACCCTATATCGTGCTCGAATACCTCGCAGGGGAGAGCCTGAGTGAGGTTCTACTACGACGCAGCAACCTCGACACCATCGAGGTGGTGAGTCTTGGCCAACAGATCCTCGGCGCTCTGGCCGAAGCGCATCGGTATGGCTTGCTGCATCGCCAGCTCAGCCCTCCAGCGTTGCTCATGCTGCACCCCGAGGGCTTGGCGGATCACGTCACCGTCATCGACTACGCCATCGAGCATGCCGTACACCCTGAGGCTTGGCTCGAGAGCACGCTCTCCAGTGGCTACGGCGAATACATGGCGCCGGAGCTGCTGCGCGGTGATCCCCCCACCATTCGCAGCGATATCTTCAGTGTTGCTGCGCTGCTCGCTCGCTGTACCACCGGCGCCAAGGTGCTCGAATCGCCTGAAAGCACCACCGAGGTCGAGCTCATCAAGCCAAGCTTCGAAGGCATCGGCGGCCTCAAGATCGAGCTCCTCGAGGTCTTCGAGAAGGCCATGCACCACAACCCTGAGCGGCGCTTCTCAACCGCCACGGAGTTTCTCGAAGCCCTCGATCCCATTCACGAAAAATTGCGTCGCGCTGCCATTGCTCCGGTGGTGCATCACCGGCCCAGCGCTCCTCGCCTCGTCAGCAACTTCAACCCCGACGAGTCGGCCCCGCCACTCGCCCTCACCGACAACCCCAGCATCTGGGTGCTCACAGGTGACCCCGCCCTCGATGCTCCCTTCATCGACCGCATCAAGACCATCGCTGCGCACTACGAGATCGAGGAAATCTCGAGAGAAGATGCGGCGGTACGCGCCAAGGCCTTGCTCGCGGGAGAGCTCAAGCAACCTTGGCTCGTCGCTTTCGGTGACCTCCATGTCATCGTTCAGAGCAGAGTCCTGCACGCCGTCCGTGACCTGCCCATCACCCAGAGATTGCTGATCTCCGCCAAGCTCAACGGACAGATGCTCGAGGCCGCCGTCAACTACTGCGGCGTCGACAAACACCTCGTCCTCCCCATCGACATCGTTGCCCTCTCAGAGGTCATCGAGGCCAGGCTCGCCGATTGCCGGCGACAGCTTCTGCGCCACCAAATCCTCCATCAGATGCCGCGCCACAGCACCGATACCGCGTTGCCTCGCTTCAGCATCACTGGTGAATTCGCGGCGGAAACACGTCTCGACCCATGAATACAACGCTGGGCGCTCAGGACGCGTCCTTCGTTCGAGGAGAACCATGGCTGCCATCGATGATATCCAAACGCATCTGGAATTCCTGGGATACGCCATCGTCACCGAGGGAGAGCGAAAGGTCGCGACCCATGAGAGCAAGCTCAACTTCCTCATCCGCGAGCTCGGACCCGCCTACATCTTGACCGTCTTCTTCCGCACACAAGACCATGTCAAGGCCGAGCCGCAGGTCCTCTACGGGGTCGTCAACAAGCTCAACCAAGACTCGGTCGCCGCGCGATTCCTCGTCGACGGTGATGGCGATCTCATGATCGAAGCCTTCTGGCCCAACCACTACGACCGCACTGCCTTTGCTCACTTCATCGAAGCTTGGCACCACGATACTGCGCTGCTCGCCGAGCTGCGTGAGCAAATCGAAGGCTTTCTCGCCTGACTTCGAAGTCCAAAATAGAAAGGATTCCAAAGGGCTAGCCCTTTGGCGGGGTGTGGGGCAGCGCCCCACATACGAGGAACGAGGAACGGAGAGCGGAGAACGAGGGCTAGCGAGGACTCGAAAGTGCTCGCAGAGCGCGAGCCATGTCGAAGCGGTCGAGAAGGATGGGGAGCTATCACCTTCATCGCCAAGAGCAAACGCGTTCGTGCAGGACGCAGTAGCTGTCAAGGGGAGCTGCCATGATGCCCAAGGTCCTGGTGATCCTTGCCAACGGTTTTGAGGAAATCGAAACCGCCTGTATCGTCGATATCTTACGTCGTGCTGGTGCCGAGCTTTGCCTGGCCGGCCTCGACGGCACTGAGCCCTGCGTCGGCTCTCGGCAGATGCGGGTGCTGCCAGATGCCGCCCTCGACCAGCTCGAAGGCGAATGGGCGCTGATCGTCTTGCCTGGCGGCCTTGGTGGAACCGAGCGCATGCTCCAACACGAGAAGCTGCATCGCTTGCTCCAAACGCAAGCTGCGTCGAAGCGTTTGCTCGCAGCCGTTTGTGCTGCCCCACTGGTGCTCGACAAAGCTGGCGTCCTTCCTGCTCGTTTCACCTGTCACCCCAGTGTGCGCACGCGGCTCGAGCGCGACGCGCTGGAAGCAACCGTGGTCGATGAAGGGGGCGTCGTCACCTCGCGCTCGGCGGGCACGGCGATGGACTTCGCGTTGCACCTCGTCGAGCGCTTGTTTGGCGAGCAGAAACGGCGAGCCATCGAAGCGGCGTTAGCACGCTGATGGGCACAACGTGGAGCCGGTTTCGTGGCGGCTCACGCAAGGTGCCAAAGGGAAAAGGGGCAGCACTGAGCAGTGCTGCCGGCGCGGTCATGGACGGGGGAGCTCGATGCAGATGCCGCTGTCCGGGCCACAGTTGCATTGTTCGCCATCGGGGCAGGGCTCACAGTTGGTGGGGAGCCACTCG
>JAVFAO010000472.1:0-5152 GCA_034002465.1 Myxococcota bacterium | reverse complement strand
TTCCAATGTCCCTACCCACGAGTCCCAGGTCGTCTACTACGGTGCGCACACCGGTTTCTACAAGCTGCGCCCAGCCGAGAACGTCTTGCGTCCGCCCGGCACCCCCGATTTCTGGGAAATCGCCGCTAACTTCAGCTCGGTCCGAGAGTCCAACATCACACCGATGGAGGAACCGCTGCCCACACAGGAGCCGGTCAAGGCACCAGAACAAGAGAAGCAATCCGATCCCAGACTGCAAGAATGGGCTTGGGTGCTCGACTACTTCGTCTACGACATCTGGCTCTATTGCATCTTCGCCATCCTCGGACTGCTCACGCTCGAAGCATTAACTTACCACCGCCGCTGGACGGTCTGATTCGTCCGCAAGGGCATCGCTAACCTGCCATGAGCCCACTACTCAAACGCATCCTCCGCGAGCTCCTCTTCTACAGCTTCCTCGCAGCGCTGTGGGCAGCCGTGGTCTACGCCTTTCTCGAATACATCTGGTGGCCACAAAACTTCACCTTCTCTTTCACCGATCATGAGCTCTACGGGTGGCTGAGCTGGGTGCCCTCGGTCGACTTCGAGCAGTTCAAAGGCCCAGAGCCCATTCGCCTCGAGCTCACCGATCTGCGCTGGCTCGGCTTGCTCTGCGCCCTACCCGTCTTCATTCTCTTCGATCACTGGACGCTCACCGACCTGCCCTTCCTACAACGGGCCTTCAACATCGGCATGCGCTGGCTGCTCATCATCGTGCTCGTCGGCGCACTGCTCGACCTGCAACGCAGCGACTTCGAATCGTACGTCTCCACCATCGTCGTGGTCGATGTCTCCGAATCGGTGCCCGATGAGGTTCTTCGGCAAGCCGAAGAATACGTCGGCAGCATCGCCAAGGGCGCACAGCTCAACGATGACTTCAAGGTCGTCACCTTCTCCAAGCGACCGCGTATGCTACGCGCCCCTGGCCCTCAAGGAAAATGGGTCTTCGAACGCCACCCGGAAGAGGAAGACACACCGCCCCCCAGCAGCGACGAAGACAAAACGCCCAATGAAGGTGCAGCCTCCCTGCGCGCCGACAGCGTCAACCAACACACCAACATCCAGGACGCCCTGCGGCTCGCCTACGGTCTCTTCCCACCCGACCACGTGAAGCGCCTCATGCTCATCACTGACGGCAACCAAACCGAAGGCGACCTCCTCGGTGAGGCCTACAACGCCCGAACCTACGGCGTGCGCATCTACACCAAACACTTCCCCTACACGCCGCAGCCCGAGCTCATGATCCGCTCGGTCAATATCAAAGACCGCGATGCTTTACGCGTGGGTAAGCCCTTCGAAGCCGAGGTTGAACTCTTCTCCACCTTCGACACCGAGGCCTCCTTCGTGGTCTGGCAAGGCGAATTCAAGGAAGACCACAACAGCCGCACCATCCCAGTGCCCGCCGGCGAGAGCTTCATCACCTTCACCAGTGAACCCTTCAACCCGGGACCGGTGAAGTACGAAATTCGGATGAACCCCAAAGGCGAAGATCACTACAAAGGCAACAACATCTACCGTGATCGCTTGGTCATCGAAGGCAAGCCCCGCGTCCTCTATGTCGAAGGAAATCAGAGAGTTGCGCACTATCTTCAGCGCGCGCTCGAGGGCTACGGCAGCGACGCCGGGCAAAACTTCATCGTCGACGTCCGCCCTGCCGGGGGACTGCCCAACAGCATCGAGGATGCCCTGCAGTTCGACGCCATCATCCTCTCCGACACCCCCGTCCAGTCGCAAAAGGGCCGCTCCTATGTCAGCGCGCAAAACATGCGCGTGCTTGACGAATACGTCAGACGCCACGGCGGTGGGTTCATCGCCATCGGCGGCGAGCAGGCCTTCGGGCTCGGCGGCTATCAGGATACGCTCATCGAGAAGATGCTGCCCGTTCGCTTCGAGGCCGACCTCAAGCGAGAACACCCCTCGCTCGCCTTGGCCATCGCCGTCGACAAATCCGGCTCGATGGAGGGGCAAAAGATGGAGCTTGCCAAGGACGCCGCCAAAGCCACCGTCGAGGTCCTGGGGAAAAACGATCAGGTCATGGTCATCGGCTTCGATGACCGCCCCTCCAAGTACGTCTCCCTCACGCGTGCCTCGAATCGCATGACCATCCTCGAGAAAATCAGCCGCATCACCCCAGGAGGCGGAACCGACATCCAACCTGCCCTCGAGATGGCCTACCTCGACCTCGCCATGACGGCGGCCCGCATCAAGCACGTCATCCTGCTCACCGACGGGCAAGCCCCTTACGGCACCATCTCCGAGCTCGTGCGCCAAATGAACAACGAGCTCATCACCGTCTCCACCATCGCCGTCGGCAATGGCGCTGACACGGTGCTGCTCAACATGATCGCCGACTACGGCGGTGGGCGCGCGTACTTCACCAACGATCCCTACTCCATCCCGCGCATCTTCTTACAAGAAACCAGCATGGTAACGCAGAACGCCATCGTCGAGGAGCCCTTTGGCGTCAGGGTCCTGAAAGACCACTCCATGATCAAAGGCACCAACATCGGCGCCAGCCCTGATCTGCTGGGCTACGTCACCACGCAAAAGAAGGAAGGGGCCGAGGTCATCCTCGCCAACCCCACCCACAACGACCCGATCCTTGCCACGTGGCGCTGGGGTGTAGGAAAAACTACTGTATTTACAAGCGACTGCAAGAATCGCTGGGCCACCGCCTGGGTCTCGACCCGCAGCTTCTATCCCAAGTTCTGGGCGCAGGTCGTCAGAGAGACCATGCGTCGAAACGAACAGACCTTTTTCGAGCTGCGCGCCGAGCTGCGTGAGGGAAAGGGCCACGTCACCGTCGATGCCATCGATGTCAACGACGAGTTCATCAATGGCCTCGAGTCGACCGTCAAGGTCACCCCACCTCAGGGCACTCCCTTCGAGCTCCGCCTCGAGCAGAGCGCACCTGGCCTCTACGAAGGCAGCTTCGAGCTGTCGAGCTTTGGGCCCTACTACCTCGAGGCCGTGCACCGAGAACCCGGAACCGACGGAAAAGAGGGCAAGGAGGTGGCCGAGAGCCGCGGCACCCTGAGTTACCCCTACCCTGCAGAGTACTTCTTCCTTACCCCGAACACAGCGCTGGTCGATAGCGCTGTCGCCAGCACCCTTGGAAAAGTCGATCCCACCGTCGAAGAGCTCTTCGACCCGGAGGGACAGAAGGTCAAGGTTCAAAAGCCAATGTGGCCCTACTTCCTGTGGCCTGCTCTGGTTCTCCTGATGCTCGACGTGCTCTTTCGACGTGTTCGCTTCTACGGCCGCACCAACGTACCCTGGCACAAAGTGCTCAAGAAGTCATAACCCCACCGTAGCACTCGACGCACGTGTGCCCACTCGATCAGCCCGGTCGTGCCCTGCATCAGGCATCAGGGCAGGGGACGCGTCTCGAAAGCCGCTGTCGCAGCCTGGCGGAAGCTGCGCAGCTCCTCCAAAGTGTCGGAGGAGAGCTGAGAGAAACAGCTGCTCACCGTTCGAGCGAGGCCAAGCCAGAGCACCTCTGGATGCTGCGTCACGATACGTTTTGGCCAGTAGAAGTCGAGTCGCCCCCAACGCTGGGCGTCGTAGCGCTCCAAAATGGCCGTCGCCAACTTCAGACGAAGCCGTCCTCCATCAGCCATGAGCGGCTCGAAGCGAGCACAGCCCCCCATCTCCGCCTCCAGCACCGCGAGCTGCAGTTGCTCGATCGCCTCCCCCACCGGCTGCATCAGCTCACTCCAGTCCAAGGACCTCAGCTCGTCATCCATGCCTGAGGCATTGGCCACGCAGCGCAAGGCCCTCAGCGCTGAGACCTCGGAGCCCGTCGCGTCTGGACATTGTTCGGCAAGCGCAGCAGCTTGCTCGGGAGACCGGCCCAGCTCGTAGTCGCTACCATCGATGGCCGGAAAGGCCCAAAGGCCCAACGCCAGTCCCAGGTAGCTCAGTCGATTGCGCCAGCGCAACATCTGAGTGGGAAACAAGTAAGCATGCCACTCTGAGTCCACTGGGCGTGCGAGTGGTGGCACGAATGCGCGTTGGCACGCTCGAGGCTGCACCTCCAGGTCCCCCCGGAGAAGCGCCGCCAACATCAACCAAGGACTCAGGGAGCTGGGGCAGGAACGCCCACACAAGACCAAATGCGATTCGGCCTCGTCCCAAAGATGCGGCACGGCAAGCCGTTGAAGCAGCTCTCGCAAGCGCGCAATCGCAACGTCCAGGCCCTCTCCTCCCGCCCTCAGCGAAAGCTGCGTGCTGTAGCAGATTCCGCTCTCACCCAGAGGCTGCGAAGGCCAGACCTCGAAGTGGCAACGCCGGTACGCCTCGTCCTCGCGCTGCCCAGAGACGACATCAGCCGAGACGCCCAAGGAGAGCATCAACTCACCTATCTGCTCCAGCAACAATGCACGCTCCTCGGCGATAGAAGTCGGCCCCAGAGCGCTCGACCAGCTCCCCAGTACCGCCGCCACGAGCGCACATACCAGCAACACCAGACGCGTGAGAAGAGCCCCCTCCCAAACTGGAAAAATGACCATTGAGCTCGCCAACACTATCATCACAGTCAGGCCGAGCATCGCCGCCAGCACCCTCCTCCACGCTCTCCAGCTAGAGCGCTCCGGGCTCGCCGCCTCGACGCCCAAAGCCCCCCCTCTCAGCTCCTCCACATCCAGCTCGGGTCCAGGACGGAACGACCAAGCCTGCGCGACTGCAGCCGCAGCGCTCGCCCGCTCTCGCGCGCTGCCGCCATGCAAAAGGAGCCCGTCTGGCAAGCGACGCCACCGCAGTCGCGGAGAGCAGCTCGACACCAAACGTTCGCGGTTGGAACGCGGTAAGTGCCCAGAATCTGATTGAATCACGGCGAATCGATGGAAGAGTCTGAGGTCGAGCCTTCCCCAAGAACAAGCCACATGGGTGTCCAACGCAGCACTCGAAGACAAGCGCAAGTCCACATCAGATGCGCCCAGTCGCTGCTCAAGCTCCTTTGCCCCAATCGACAGCGAGCGAAGCCCCCAGAGTGAACGAAAGGGAGGGAGGAAACGCCCCGCCACGCGCCAGAGCAGGTAGCCAGACGCCGCCAACAACAGCACCGCTGCGGACCTCTGCAGATAGCGTTGCTCATCGAGCCACACCAAACTAAAGGCGACCGCCACCATCGATG
>JAVFAO010000471.1:0-5154 GCA_034002465.1 Myxococcota bacterium | reverse complement strand
CCATCATGTTGAACCAGAAGTTCAACATCGGCATCGGCAAGACCTACTTCTTCTTCAACCTCTTCCTCTACGGCACCGGCGCCGCCTTTCTCGCCATCGACACCATCGTCGCTTCGCTCATCTTGATCTTTGCAACCTCTGCTGTTCTTGAATACACGCTCGCGCTCTTCAACCAAAGAAAAATGCTGTTCATCATCTCCGAGCACAGCACAGACATCGCTAAGCAGATGCTCACTCAGCTCAAGATGAGTGCCACCTTCATCCAGGGCCGCGGCGCCTACTCGGGCACAGAAAAGAACATCATCATGAGCATCACCAACAACATCATGCTCAAGCGCGTCGAGGAGCTCGTCTTCTCCCACGACCCCTACGCCATCTTGATCGTCGAGAACACCTTCAACGTCCTCGGCAGTAGCTTCAACCGACGCAAGCTCTACTGAACCAGCACCCGGCTCAGACAGGATGAAGTGGTTCCTGCGGCCCACTTTTGCGCTTCCACTCTGGGGCGAGTCGTGAGAAGCTTCGTGCCCAGGGCCAGGGATTGTTGCGGGAGCCGTGCGGCGAACGACGCCTTTCCCAGCCTGCAAGCTGAGCGCGTACAGCAGAGTGTGAGCAAGGCCAAGCACGGCGAGCACCCGCCAGCGCCCTCCTGGAGTGAAGTGCAAATGACGGACAGCCCTACCCCTTCCGTAGCCGAGCTGATGAAACAGGTCGAGGGCTTCGAACAGGGGCCTAACCTCACAGCGGCGAAGGCCCTCCTCGAATACGCGCAATACCTGCTCGACGACGAGCAGAACCTCACCCGCGTCGGCAATCTCAGTGGCAAGGCCAAAGAGCTCTTGCGGGCCCGTTGTCTCGAATTGCTGGGCGCCTCCGAGGCCAACCCTGAAACTGAATGAGCCGATTTCTCAGTGAGCAAGGCTCGAGTCTTCGCCGAGCCCCGGAGAGAAGCCATGATCGAGTCCATCAGGGTGCGCAACTTCAGACGCCTCAAAGAGGCCACGCTGCAGCTTGGCGCAGGCGTACACTTCATCGAGGGCCCCAACAACGCGGGGAAGACGAGCCTCTTCTACGCGATCGAATACGCCCTCTTCGGTCGTGTCAACGGGGTTCCACAGCTCTCCGCTTTGCTCCATCCCAAGGCCAAAGGCTTCGGCGTCGAGCTCGTCTTCTTGGCGCGTGACCAACGCAGATACCGCCTGCAGCGCGCCCATCTGCTGCCTCCTCGTTCGCGGACCAAGCTCAGCGGGCATTTCACGCTCAAGTGCATCGACGAGCAGGCCGAGCGCTACATTTGCAGCTCCGACTTCGGGGATCACGAAGAGCTGCTCGCCCTGCGGCTCAGCGAGCTGCTCGGCATCTCCAGACGGGTCTTCGACGCTGCCATCTTCCTGAAACAAGGACAGATTGCCGCCGTCCTCGAGGGCGCCGCTGGCCTCGACATCGTCTTTGGCATCACCGCCGCCATCGCCGTCGCCGACGAGCTGCGCGCCATGGCCAACGAGCGCCTCAAGGCGGCCGAGTCGCTGCCGGTGCTCGAAGGCAGTCTGCAGCGACTCGAGGACGACAGAGCCAACGGCAAAGCCCGCGCTCAAGCCCTCGAGGCGCGTCGCGCCGAGTGTGCAGCATCCCTGTCGAGACTCGACGAGCGACTGCAGGCGCTACAGACCGAACAAGCCAAGCTGCAACCTCTGCTCGAAGCCAAGAGCGCCCTAGCGCGTGCCCTCAGCAACGCGCAGAGTGCCGAGCGCTCCTCCGAGCTCGTCATCGCTGAGCAGACGCGCTTCGCAGAGGACAACGGCGACCGGGACAGTCTGAGCACGCGTCAAGCGGAGGCGAGCGAGCGAGAGACACAGGCAGCCGTCGCTCTCGAGCAAGCGCGCAAGCAGGAGCTGCAGCTCCTCGAGACGCGCCGACAGCTCGACGGACAGCTCGCCGAGCTCTCGGGCCGCAGACAACGCAGACAGTCCGTCGCATCCCAAGCCAGCTGCGAATACTGTGGCGCCCCCATCGACGCCGCTCACGCCCAGCGTGACCTCGACCTCTGGCAGGCCGAGCTCGACGGCATCCAAGCCCAGCTCCAAGCGCTCGAAGCCCAGCTCCAAGCAGCGCGACAAGCCGGCGTCACAGAGAACCAGCGGCGCCTCGATGCAGCCCTCGCCGCCAAAGACTGCAAAGCCAAGCTCGAACGAGACACCGAGCTCCAGCAGCGCCTCGAGCGCGCCACGCGCCAACGTTCAGAGACGCACGACGCCCTGCTCCAGGTCTGCCAAGACACCGCCGACCAGGTTCAAGCGCTGCTCGACGAGGGCCTCGAGTCCAGCCGCTTCGAGACCGTCATGGAGTCTCTCGCCGACGACTCCCTTCCCCAAAGAGAGGAGGCGCTTCGCTTGCTTTCTCTGGAGCTCGCCGAGCTCAATGAAGCCCTCATCGAGAAGCGAGGCGTCATCAGGAGCGAACACAGCAGCCTCAGTCAGCAGGAACGCAGCCGGCGCGAAGAGCAGAGTGAGCTTGGCAAACGCCTCGAGTCGGTCGAGAAAGAATACGCAACAGTCAGCATGGAGGTCCAGAGACTGCGCCAAGATCGTGCGCTTGCCGAGCGTTTGCGAAGGCTCAGCGACGGGTTCAAGTCACTCCAGGTCTTGCTGCGTGATCTCTCCTCCGAGGCGCTCGCCAAGGAGACCGCAGAGCTGCATCGGCGGCTCTCGGTGGTGCAGGGGGAGTTCGAAGGACTGCGCATCGACCCCAGCAACTACGTGCTGCACATCACGCCCAAAGACCTCGCTCAAGACGTTCCCGCGCACATGGCGCAAGGTGGAGGTCAGCAATTGCTGCTCGGCATCGCCTTCAAGCTCGCTGTCGCCAAGCTGGTTGGCCCCTGCCCCTTCGTCCTGCTCGACGAGCCCACCTACGGGCTCGACCGCAGCCAGCGAGACGGGCTCCTCGAGCGTATACAGGAACTTGGCGTGACCCAACAGGTCTTGCTCATCACGCACCAGCGCGTCGGCTCCCTCCCAGCTCACCGCGTGCAGCTCCGAAGAGAGAAGGGATACTCCGTCCTCGAAAGTGAGGGGGTTGTGTGATGAATACGTTCGACGACAGGACCAAGCGTTTGCTCGAAGAGGCCATCGAAGCCTTCCTCGCTGCGTCGGCGCGTATCTATTTCGATCCGGACGAGATTGGCGCCCAGCTGCTCGCTCAGGGGGAAATCGAGCCAACGCTGCCAGAGGCCGTTCTCGAGGCGCGTATTCAAAAAGCGCTCATGCTGTGGGTCAAGGCGAGGTTGGAGGCCGAGCTCTCCTTCAATCAGCAGTTCCCCGACAAGCCCGAGCTGCCCTGGCTGCACAAGATGCTCGTGGGCGCGCGCCTCAAAGAGCTCGCCTCGGCCCGCATCGTCAGACGGGGAAAAGGCTTCAACATCAACGAGCTGAACGCGACCTACTACGGCCGAAAGATCGTCGACGGGCTAGGCCATTCGCGCCGCCGAAGCGTGCTCGACGCCAGCGAGTTCGAGGCGCTCCGCGACGCATGCGCCAAGATCAAGCTTCAGCTCCCAGAGATCGTCGAACCCACCGTCACGGAACGTTTTTTTGCGAGCGACGAAGAGAAACTCGGCGAAGAGCCGAGCTGACACAGTCAGAAACAATCAACAAAAACTCAAAGGGATTCCAAAAGGCGAGCCCTTTGGCGGGTGTGGGGCAGCGCCCCACGACAAGACACAGACAACACACCCATTCACCACGGATGACCCATGATCGACACCCTCGAATTACTGGCCAAAGCCAAGCTCGAGACCCACGACAAGCCCGCCAAGATCATCCTCGACGGCCAGTACCGCGAGGCCTACGACGCCATGAGCGACGCCTACCACGCAGGCCTCTACGTCGGGCTCATCGGCCCGGTTGGCTCCGGCAAGACCGCGCTGTGCCGCCGCTTCGCCCAGGATCTGAACAAGCCCTTCGACTGGGTCACCTTCTCCGATCTGGTTCGCCCTGCGAACCTGATCGGTTCCTTCGATCCCACCTTGGTCTTCAAGTACGGGTACGCCCCGGAGGCCTTCGTGCCCGGCCCCTTCACCATCTCGGCGCTGCAGGGCGGCGTGTTCCTCGCCAACGAGCTCAACCGTGGCGACGAATACGTCCTCAACTCCCTGCTCGACGCGCTCGAGGAACGGCGAATCTACATCCCTGCCCTGCGCTCCTGGTACGCCGTCCATCCTGACTTCTACATGATCGCCGCCATGAACCCCGTCGAGAACCGCGGTACGCGCCGCCTCCCCTCGGCGGTCAAAGACCGCATCAAGGTCTGGATCAAGCTCGGCTACCCCAAGCGCTCCACCGAGCTCGAAATCGTCAAGATGCACGCCAGCGAATACCAGCTCAGCCCGGCCCAGCTCGAGCTCGTCCTCGAGCTCGTGCAGCAGACCCGCGAAGACCCCATCGTCGAGTCTCCAGCATCCATTCGCAGCTCCATTGGCCTCGCCAGGCTCGCCGCCGAACGCGCCCGCCGCCTCGGTCGCGGCGTCGACAACACCATCCTCGCCTACGCCGCCCGCCTCGTCCTGCGCGAAGCCCTGGGCATGAAGCCGGGACGAGACGTGGACAAGTACCTCGACAGCCTGCTCACCAAGAGCCTTGGCTGTACTGGCAATGCCTAGACTGGTGTTTTGACAATGGAATACGAATGTGGGGCGCTGCCCCACGCCCCGCCAAAGGGCTCGCCCTTTGGAATCCGTATTCTCTATCTTTGCGCTTTCCATGCCTCCATGTCGCGGAGCTGCTGATGTCGGAACAGAAACACGAAGCCGCCTTCGTCCATGACCTCGTGGAGGGCTTCAACCCCATCTCCTTCGCCATCGAGCTCACGCGTCGTATGCGGCGAGACAGCCGGGTGCAGCATCCGCCAAGCCTGCGCAGCAGCCTGGCCATCCCGCGCTTTCTCAGCGCTCGCTACTTCCGGACCCACCGACTGAGCCCACTCGACTATGTTGCGGCTGCAGTGCTGAATACCACACCGGAGGATCAAGCCATCGCTGAACAGGTGGCCAGAGAGCTGCTCTTCCCCAAGCCCAGCGATCAAGGCGATGCCCGTGGTGGTGCACCGGAGCGTGACGCCGCTCCCGCCGCGCCCCCTGCTCCCATCGACGATCCCACC
>JAVFAO010000470.1:0-5167 GCA_034002465.1 Myxococcota bacterium | reverse complement strand
CGCTGTTCCCCTCGGCAGACAGCGGGGAGAACCAGGCCAAGCGCCCAATCGACAACAACTTGGGGGAACAGGCCAAGCGCCCAATCGACAACAACTTGGGGGAACAGGCCAAGCGCCCAATCGACAAAAAACTGAGCTGCCCGAGCGGCCTCGAGCTTTCCCGCCCCTTCGAGCGCCTCAGCGTGCGCAACGCCTTCCTGCGCTACGCAGAGATCGACCTCTGGCGGTGCCCAAGTGACGAGGCGCTCGCCAAGCTCGCCCTGGAACGTGGCTGTCGCGTCAGTCTGGACTGGAGCTGGGAAGATTGTTTCCACGCCATCCTCCTGCAATGCGTCGAGCCCCACCTCGGCCAAGCGGTGCCCACTTTCCTCTTCGACTATCCTGAGCGACTCGGTGCCCTCGCCCGCTGCGCAGAACGAGACTATGGACGCGTCGCCGAACGATTCGAGCTCTACGCCGGTGGTCTCGAGCTCTGCAATGGCTTCCACGAGCTCAATGACCCCCTCGAACAACGACAGCGCTTTCTGGCGGAGGCCGCGCTGCGAGCTCAACTCGGCCGCCCAGCCATGCCCCTCGACGAAGGCTTGCTCAGCGCCCTCTCGGAGCTCCCAGACTGTGCCGGCAATGCCCTCGGCTTCGAGCGCGTCCTCATGCTACTCCTCGGTGCCGAGCACATCCAAGAGCTGCTCCTGCTGTGCTGAGCGACGAGAACGGGTCCTTCGCTGGCATTCGATTGCGGAACACAGCCCAAAACGTCAAACACTCGCCCAAGCCCGAGACCAGTCCAAACCCTCGACACCACTCACCCAGGCAGACATCAAAGGGGAGCTTTCGAGCAAGCCGCGCACGGTCTTTCCGAGCTTGCAGCCCCCTAAATGCAGCTCCTGGACTTGCCCCAAGTTTGGCCAACTGAGCAGCGCCCGCACCCCGCCGGTCTGAAGGGGATTTCCTTCCAAATCGAGCACCTGCAATTGCAGCGAGGTCTTGGCCAAAGCCTTCATGGCCACGCTCCCCAAGCCGTTCTCTGCGAGCATCAAGCGCTCCAAGCGCTCCGACAGAGTCCCCAGCAAGGCCACCATCCCCGCGTCTCCAAAGCCGTTTGCGTTCAGGCTGAGCTCCGCCAGCGCAAGCGGCCACGGATGCCGCCGCAAGGCACCAAGGCTAGAAGCCAACGAGCAGCGGTTCAACGACAAGCGCGTCAGCTCGCTGCGTGCAACGACCCCCAACAGCGCCTCGAACAGCCCCTCGTCCATTGGGTTGGCATCCAACACCAGATCCCGCAAGTTCGGGGCAGAGAGCGGTGACACCTGCAGCTCACCCGCCCCCTGTGCGTTGCTGAGATTCAGCGATTGCAAGCGTGGCAACTCCAGAGCCGCGCACAGTAAGGCAAACCAAGCTCCCGTTGGATTCGAGCAGAGCTCCAAACGTTCAATGCTGCCGGCAAAACGTGCCTTGCCCAGCCCACGCAGCGCCGCAAAGGGCAAGGAGCAGCGGTTCAGGTGCAGACGCCTCAGCCGACTCATGGCGTGAGACGAGAACAAGACCCCGAGCGCAGCGCCATCCATCTCGGTGTCAGATAGGTCCAGGAACTCGAGCGCGTTGTTCTGCAGAGCGTTCAACAAGCGCTCGCAGCGCGCATAGCCCAGGCCGCGGGACGAGAGTTGCAAGGAGCGAAGCCCGCGGGTCCGCTTCAGCGCTGCATAGAGCAGCTCGGCGTTGCCCTTCTGCAGAACCGAGAGATGCTGCAGACCCCGACTCTGCGAGAAGACCTCTCCCAAGAGCGCTACCCACTCGGCATCAAACGGCAGCGCGCGTTTGATGCTGAGCGACGTGATCGATTCGAATATCCCCGCATCGAGCAGCACCGCCAGGCTACGGGGACCATGCAGCTCCAAGCTGAGCTGCCTCAGTCGTGGACCGTGCTTGACAACCCAATGCGACAACGGATGGGTCACACCTGGCGCACGTCCTCGGTCAGTGAGCTGCACGCTGTGGCTCGTCAGCTCCATCGACTGGACTGAGCAGCGCTCCCCCTGCAGCCACAAGCGATGATGGTCGAAAGCCAGGCTCCAAGGGTCCTCCAAGCTCTCGACAATGGCCTGCATGGTACTGCGCACGCGTTCGCGCAGCGCTTCATCGAGCTCGACGCCACAGGCGTTCAAAGCACGCAGCAGGTCGCGCCCGCTGCGCAGACTCGGCGTTGCACTCAGAATACGCTCCAAAGCCACACGGCGAGCACCTCGTAGACCTGCTTGCGGCAACGCTCCACGAAAGCCTGACTCGCAGCTCGGGATGAGGACGCGCGACTGGGTCTGCCCGCCGCCAGCCCGAAAAAAGGAGACGACGCAATGAGTGTCGCTGCGAACAAAGAGCACACTGGGAGCCTTCGAGTCCCCTGCCGACTCATCCGCCTTCTCGACGCGCAGCGTGAACATGCGACGCTCGAGTCGACAGCGAATCAAGCCATCCAACAGAGCTGCACGCTCGATGCGGAAATTGCGCTGCCGACCATTGGCTCCGTCAAGTGCGGCGTCAAGCTGCGCACACAGCGTCGGCTCCAAGACCAGCCCGAAATGCGCTGCAAGCAGCCGGAGCTCCTCTTCGTCCGGCTCTGCCCAAGCGGCTTCGAACAAGATAAACAGTCGCTCGAAGTCGCCCATCCCCTGAGCGGCTTCCCGCGCCATGCTCGCGTCGTGACGACGCCGAGCCTCGTTCCACAAGGCGAGTCCTGCCTCGTGATCACCCTCACGGGCAAGCTGCATCCAGCGTTCGCGCTCCATGCCCTGCCGCATCCCCTGCCAACGACAGCCACCCTACGCTACGCTCTGCAAGCCCAGCCTGGAGCTGTGTGGCGGCTTTGACCCGCCAGAGAGCAGGTCGTGCCTCCTTGTTCTACCATGCTCTACCGAGCCCTGCACCCGCCAGTGAGGCACGACACGAGCACGCAGACAGCGCAGACAGTCGAGAGCTTTACATCGAGCAGAGTTGGGCTATAGTGCCCGTGGCTATGAACCACTCGTCGACATTGCGGCATGGGGTCACAATGCTCGAGTCGTTCGGTGCAAGTGCGTGCAGCGTCGGGCAGCTCGCTCGAGGTGGATGATGAGGCTGACCTTTCTGGGCACCGGCACTGCCTGGTCGAAGCCACCCGAGAACTTCAACAACAACGCCATCGTCGACTGCGGTGAAGGCAAGCCACGATGGCTCATCGACTGCGGCACCACTGCCCCGGTCGCGCTCCACCAACTTGGCTTGAGCGTGGCTGACTTCACGGGTGTGTTGGTCACGCACATGCACGGTGACCACGTCTTTGGTCTGGAAGAGACGGGCTTCTTCAACTACTTCGTGCTCAAGCGAAGAGTGAAGTTGTGGCTTCCTGGCCAACTCATGTCGAGCCGCAGCGGCATCCCTGGAGAGGATCTCTGGGAGAACTGTCTTCGGGGCCCCATGGGCACTGTTCAGCTCCTCGATGGCAGCCCCTACGAGGTCGGGCTGGATGATTACTTCGAGGTCCAGTTCCTTGAAGAACACACGCCCTATGACCTCGAAGGCGTCAAAGTCGAGCTCTTCGAGGTTGACCATGTGCCCCACAAGCCTTGTTACGGCCTCATCCTCAACGACCAAGTCGCCTACACCTCCGACTGCAAATACAGCCGAGACCGCATCGATACGCTGCTCGACCGGGGCTGCCACACCATCTTCCATGACTGCTACTTCGGTCCTGCATTTCGCGGGCGCGTGCACTCGGCCTTCGTCGAGATTGCAGAGCTTCCGCCCTCGATCGCCAGCCACATCGTGCTGATGCACTACAATGACAACGTTCCCGAGGATGAGCTGCAGCGGGCGCGTGACGCTGGCTTCCGACTCGCCAGAAAAGCTCAAACCTTCGATTTCGGCTAGGCGCCACTCAGCGTCCGCGGGCGTGCTATTCCGGGACCACAAGGCAGTCGCCGATGCATGCCTTGGTCGCCGACTGCTTGGCGACATCCTTCGCCCGCAAGCTCCGTTCTCGCTTCGAAGCGCGTCTCCGGTTTCTGGCTTCGAATTCCTGTCGATTGGGCGCTTGGCCTGTTCCCCCCAAGTCCCCCAAGTTCTTGTCGCGTTGACAGCGAATCCGGAGCGGTCCAAGATAGTTGTCGAGCGTTTCTTGCGACACCTCGAGCAGCGTGTCGAGGCATGATGACAAGCAAGTCAATCGTAAGCGAGTGAAGGCTTGGCCGCATGGACGCAGCCAACATCCTGGAGCCAGGAAGGCGACAACGGCTTCGAAGAATGGTCGGTGGCTTGCCGCCATGAACGGCGCGCAACAGGCCTGAACGACAACAGCCCTCGGCTGGAGGTTCAACCGTGAAGAGCTGTCCGAAGTGCCAAAACGAGAGCGCAGACGAGGCCCTGTTCTGCGGTTTTTGCGGAAACAAACTCGAAGAAGGCGGAAAGAAGACCCTCTTCGCCGTGTCTGCAGTGTCCAAAGCCGACACCAAAGCACCGCGCCCATCCGATTCTGTCGAGCGCATGGCCCCTTCAACCGCTCGAAGCATCAGCCTCGGCGCTACCCCCGAGCCCGAGCCCGAGTCTGGCCCAACCATCGAAATGCAAGCGATCGCCGGGCCCAAGCCCGAGCCAGATGCGGCACCCAAGGCAGAAACACCAGCGCCCATGGTGGAAGCGCCACCCAAGCCAGAAGCACCCGCGCCCAAGGCCGTCGCAGGTGAAAGCGAGCTGCGCTCGAGTCACGAAACCCCGGCCATTGCCGGTGCCAGCGTGCTGCTCTCAGACTCCATGGACAGCCCCGCTGCCCCCATTGACGAGCCCCCTCCCGCCGCTGAGCCCAAGGCTGCAGAAATGGGGGGGACAGGCCAAGCGACCAATCGACAAGAAATGGGGGGAACGGGCCAAGCGACCAATCGACAAGAAATGGGGGGAACGGGCCAAGCGACCAATCGACAAGAAGCAAGCCGCGATTCCAAGCCCGCACCTACCCCCATTGCCAGCAGCTCCAAAGCGAGCTCCCCCAGCGTACCGAGCTCCGGATTCGGCCAGATCATCTCGCCCCATTCCAAAGCCGACGATGCGCCCAGCAAATCTGACTCCGCCTCCTACCCTGCACCCGCTGCCCCCGACAAGGCCGATGAGCACGCCTTCTTCGGCACCACCCTGTCGCGCTACG
>JAVFAO010000469.1:0-5169 GCA_034002465.1 Myxococcota bacterium | reverse complement strand
CCGTAGAAGAAGAACCTGCAGCCGTAGAAGAAGCGCCTGCAGCCGTAGAAGAAGCGCCTGCAGCCGTTGACGATGCGCCCGTCGTTGACGAAGCGCCCGCAGTTGAAGAAGCGCCCGCAGTTGAAGAAGCGCCCGCAGTTGAAGAAGCGCCTGCAGCCGAAGTGGCCGCAGAGAAGGCGGCCTGGTTGCTCGAGGTGGAGCGATTGGCCGAGCTGGCGTCGAGCGCTGCTGATCCCGTGTTTGCTGGGGCAAAGTATATCGACGCCCTGCACAAGGCCCTCGAGCACGACCCTTCCTACGATGGTGCGGCGGCGTTGCTCGAGGCGGCTTTGGCGAAGGCTGGAGAGCGTCTCGAGGTGCTCAAGCCTGCCATCGCCTTTTTCCGTGGGCGTGAGGACTGGAACCGGGTGGTCGAGTTGCTGCGCAAGCAGTCGGCCGTGTGCAAGGCGCCTGCCGAGCGCATAGCGCTGCTCTCCGAGGCGGGACGGATCCTCGAAGAGAAGCTTGGTGACACCGAAGGCGCCGCGAAGCTGGGCGACGAGCTGCTCGAGCTCGATCCAACCAACCCTGACGCGCTTCGGGCTGCCGAGGCGCGCTATGCCGCATCGAAGGATTGGGAAAAGCTGGTCGAGCTCTACGAGAACGCGCTCAAAAAGCTGCGTCGCAAGCCGGGAGAGACGGAGGTCTTGAGCGGTCTGGCGACCATGATTTGGAAGAGAATCGGCGATCTGGAGCGTTCCGAGTCGTACTTCAAGCGTCTGAAGCTGGCTGATCCTCGCAACGAGTCGATGCTCGAGTTCTATTGCGTCTACTATGAGGAACAGCAGGACTGGGCTCGATTGTTGGCGGCGTTGCAGGCCTACAAGGGCGTCTTCGAGGCCAACGACGTGGAGCAGGACTATCGCCTCTCGCTGCGTATGGCCGAGGTGGCTGAGCAGCGGCTCAACAACCCTGCCAAGGCGATCGACATTTGGAAACAGCTCTTGCGCAGCGCCGGTCATCATCGACAGGCGCGCTTGGCTCTCGCCGACCTCTACGAGCGCACAGGCAAGTGGAACGCGCTGCTGGAGATGATGAAGGAAGACATCCGTGCGCTGGCTGATGATCAGGTCTCGGAAAAGATCGCCATCTACGGGAAGATGGTGGAGATCTACCGCGACCAGCTGCGCATGGACGTGATGGTGATCAACACCTACAACGCCGTGCTGGAGCTGGAGCCTGGGAACATCGACGCGATCGACGCGCTCGCCGAGCGCTACGAGCAAGCCAAGCGCTGGAACGACCTGCTCAATATCCTCAATCGCAAGGCCGAGACGGTCAGCGATGTGGCAGAGTCGGTGGCGTTGTATTGGCGGATTGCCGAGCTGTGGCGTGGGAATCTGGGCAATACCGCGCGGGCGATCGAGGCGCTGGAGAAGATCGTCGAGCTCGATCCTGGGCACGCGGACGCGATTCGCGACCTGCACAAGATTTACGAGCAGCGTAGCGCTTGGGACAATCTCTTCGAGATCTTGGCCAAGGAGGCCATGCTCGAGGAAGGTGAGGCGCGGATTGAGCTGTTGCAGCAGCAGGCGGCCTTGGCCGAGACGCGGCTGCGCAGTGTCGAGAAGGCGATCACGGCTTGGGAGGCGGTCAGCGAGGCGAGCCCAGAGCCCAATGAGGCGCTGCTCAAGCTGGAGGGGCTCTACGAAAAAGCCGAGCAGCCCGAGTCCCTGGTCAGCGTCTATGAGCGAATGCTGGAGCATGCCGACGACGATGCGCGTCGCATCGAGGTGCTGGAGAATCTAGCCCAGCTCTTCGTCAAGCGGCTGGGTGACGAGACGAAGGCCGTCGGGGCCTGGCGCCGAATGCTGGCCTTGCCGGGGGGCGCTGAGCTTGCGTTCCCGCAGATGACGCAGATCTTTGTCAAGAATCAGGCCTGGGACGAGCTCGTCGAGCTGTATTCCGGTGCGTCTCGCTTCGCTGAGCTCTACGAGCTCCTCGAGCTGGCTGCTGGCGAGCTGGATGACAGCGATGAGCAGATCGTCGTCTATGCGCGTGCCGCCAAGCTCGCGGAGCAAGCGCTTCAAGACGATGCACGCGTGGTGCGTGCCTACGAAGCCATCCTCGAGCTGGATGGGACCCACGTCCAGACTGCTCGCGCGCTTCTCCCGTACTACCGCAAGTCGAAGAATGCAGCCAAGGAGGCGGACGCCAACCAGATCATCCTGACTTGGACCACTGATGAAGCCGAGAGCCTGCTGCTGCTGCAGGAGATTGGGCGGCTCTACGAGATAGAGCTGGGTGAGTTCGAGCGGGCCTTTGGCTGGGCCGCGAAGGCGGTGTCCAAGGTCCCGTCGCGTCTGGATTTGCGAGAGAAATTCGAAGACCTGGGTCAGCGCTCAGGGCTCGAGTCGAAGGTGGTCGAGACCTATCGCGAGATCACCCGTGGTGGGATGGCGCTCGACGACGAGACGGTGCACGCCATCTGGCGCACCATCGCGCGGCTCTCACAGTCGGCGCTCAAGGATTATGCTCAGGCTGCTTCGTACTGGGAGCGCCTCTTGGAGGCCAACCCAGATGACCCAGAGGGTCTGGACGCGCTGGATGAACTCTATCGCGAGCTGGGCCGGTGGGATGCCTTGCTCGACATCCTCGAACGCAAAGAGGTGCTCTGCGCCGATGCTGGCGAGAAGGTTGCGCTCTCTTTCAAGCGTGCCGCAATCCTGGTGGAGCATCTCGGCAGGCTCGACGAGGCTGCGAACAGCTATGTCAGCGTGCTCGATGTGGACCCTGCAAACCTGGATGCGGTTCGTGGTCTGCGGGCGATCTTCGTGCGCAAAGAGGACTGGAATGCGCTCGCAGAAAATCTGCAGCGCGAGCTCAGCTTGAGCGCAGAGCGCCAAAGCGAGCTCTATCTCGAGTTGGGCGATGTCTACCTCGACAAACTCGAGGACACTGAGGCTGCGATCGGCTTCTACTCGCAACTCCTGGACATCGATCCGCAGAGTGAGGCAGCCGTCGAGCGCTTGCAAAGCTTGCTCGACCAGAGCGCCTATCGGCACCGCGTCGCTCGGCTCATCGAGCCGGTGTGCAGACTTACCGAGAACTGGGAGAAGCTCTGCGAAATCCTCGAAATCCGTCTCGAGGAGCTGGACGATCCGCTGGATCGCAACCAGATGCTGTGGGAGCTCTTCGAGCTGCGCGAGCAGAAGCTTGGACAGGCGGAGAGCGCCTTCGAAACGGCAGTGCGGGTCTTCGAAACCGACTACACCGACGAGCGCTGCTGGAACGAGATCGAGCGACTCGCTTCCGAGGAACAGTGGGAACGCATCGCTGGCCTCTATGAGAAGCATGCACCCACCTCGGTTGACGCAGATGAGACCGCTTTCCTACTGCTGCGCCGTCTTGCTCGCGTGTTGGAACGGTGCCGCGGGGCGGCCGCAGCGCGGCCGCGTTGGGAGCTCTTGCTCGAGCGCGAGCCCGAGGACCAGGAAAGCATCACGCGCCTCGAGGCGCTGTATCCTGAGCTCGAGGATCACGCTGCGTTGGTGTCTTTGCTCGCCCATCGGGTGGCGTTGCCGAGCACTGAGGACGAGCTTCGTAAGGTGTTGCTCGCCAGAATGGCCGGGATCTACGAGGACGTGTTGGAGCAGCCTGCGAAGGCGGTCGATGCCTGGCGCCAGATCCTCGTCATCGACCCCTCGGATCAGCCGGCGTTCAGCGCCTTGGAACGGCTACTTCGGGCTTCGCAGGAATACGGAGAAGTGGTCCTGTTGTTGCGGGCTCAGCTCGATGTTCTGACGGAAGTTGCAGAGCAGCATGGCGTTTTGTTCCGCATGGCGCGGGTGCTCGAGGAGCAACTCGCAGACTACGCGGAGGCGGTCGACGCATACCGCACGGTGTTGTTGGAGAACCCCGACTACGAGGCGGCGCGTCAGAGCATGGAGGCTTTGCTCGAACGGCTTGCCAAAGAGGGCGGTGAGGAGCGTGCCGAAGAGCGTCGGGCGATCGTCGAGGTGCTCGAGCCGATCTACGTGCAGGCCAACGAGAACGAGGCTCTCGTCAAGCTCTTGCGTGTGTCGCTGCTGGATGCACGCGACGCTTTCGAGCGACTGGAGTTGAACAAGCGGGTGGCGCGTTTGCTGCGCGATGCGCTCTGCGACAGCGTTGAGGCCTTTGGCTTCTTCTGCGCTGCAGTGCGTGAGGATGCTTCGGATGAGGAGCTGCGTGCTGAGCTCGAGAGTGGCGCGGAGCAGCTCGATGCCTGGGGCGACGTGATCGCGCTCTATGAAGCGCTGCTCGAAGCGCAGGATGACGTCTTGCTCTCCCGCGAGCTGCGTATTCGCTGCGCGCAGATCTATGAGACCAAGCTCGAGAAGCTCGACGAAGCGGTGGCGATGTACAGCGCCGTCACAGCGCTCGACGAAACCGACGAGCTCGCCCTCGACGCGCTCTTGCGCCTGCACGAGCAGCGTGAAGAATGGCCGCAGCTCGTCCTTGCTCTGCAGCGCAAGGCCCGCCTCGAGAACGATGAGAGCCGGCTCAACCTTCTGCGCAAGGTGGCGTTCCTGCAAGAGGAACAGCTCGACCTTCCGGAAGACGCCATCGAGACCTATTCCGATTTGCTGAGCATCATGCCAGGCGACGGCGACACCTTGTTGGCGCTCGAACGTCTGTACCTGCGAACTTCGAACTGGACGCAGCTCATCCAGACCTACTCTGAGATGGCGCAATACGCCGAGAATGCAGCTCGGCGCGAGCTCTTCTTCAAGATGGCCCTCATCCATGAGACGGAGCTCTCCGATTCGAATGAGGCGATCCTGCTCTATCACCAGGCCTTGGACCTGGATTTCAGCGACAGCGAGGCGCTCGATGCCCTCGATCGGCTCTACCTGCAGCAGGAACGCCATGCGGATTTGGCGGACATCCTGCAGCGCAAGCTCGATGCTGCCCAAGATGACGAGCGGCGAAACGAGCTGGAATACCGCTTGGGTCAGCTCTATCAGCTGCATCTCATGGGGACGGAGCGCGCCATCGAATTCTATCGCTCGATCGTCGAGCGCAACCCTGAACACGTCGAGGCCATCGCTGCGCTGCGCGCTTTGTTGGAGGACGAAGACTTCCGTCTCTCCGCGAGCCTGGTGCTCGAGCCGCATTACGAGGCGTCTCAGCAGTGGTCCGAGCTGT
>JAVFAO010000468.1:0-5182 GCA_034002465.1 Myxococcota bacterium | reverse complement strand
GACCCCCACAGACTCCCCTCCGAAGTACGTCCCACCACCACCCTCGAAGTTCGCGCCAAAACTCCACTCTTCGTTCCCGGCTTCCTCATTGGGGGAGTCTGCGTCACCGACTGTGAAGCAAGACTGAGCGACTCAAGAGCAAACTTGACAGATCGGGCTGAAAACCCTAAGCTCAGCGCGCTTGGCCGAGTATGTCAGGCAGACGTTTGGCCCCAGTGGTCAAGCGCCAATCAACTCCTCCCACGGGCGTGCTGGCTCTTCCATCGGCACGAACCGTTCGATATCTGTGGGTGCTCTGCCTTGTCGAACACGCGCGCGGTGAGTGTCACCATCGATCGAATGAAGCTTTCCCTCCGGACCGACAAGGGGGAAGAGCACGTTCGCGCGCTCGCCGAGTATATCGACGAAATCATTGGTGAGTTGCGGAGCGGCCTGAGAAACGTCAACAGCCAGCAGATCTATCTCATGGCGAGTCTGCGGATTGCCGAAGATTTCTTCAGAGCACAGCAGCAGAGCGATGATCTCCGCGAGGAACTGCGACGTCGAACGGACAAACTGATGCGATTGTTGGACAATGCGCTCGCAAGCGAGACCTCGTGAGGGTATCACGGGGCAGCGTCTGCGAACCGACTCATGCATCAAGACAGCGCGACCTCCTCTGGCAACGAAAAAGGCGAGCTGCGCAGGCGATTTCGGCAAGCCCGAAAGGCGCTACCCGTCGCTCTGCGGGATGGACAGGAGCGGGCTGTCTGCACGCACGTCGCGGAGCTGGCGCAACGTTGGCCAGCAAGAAGTTGGGGGAACAGGCCAAGCGCCCAATCGACAAGAACTTGGGGGAACAGGCCAAGTGCCCAATCGACAAGAACTTGGGGGAACAGGCCAAGTGCCCAATCGACAAGAACTTCAGGGGTGGATTGGCGGATAGCCTCCTACAGGCCCATTGATGGTGAGTTCTCTCCCCATGGGCTCGAGGAGCTGCTGCGCGCTCAGGGTGCGCACCTGTGCTACCCCCGTTGCCATGATGGAGAGCTCCAGTTTTCGTTGGAGGAGGGCTGCCGTTGGCAGCGTTCGTCTTTCGGGATCCTGGAGCCGCAAGGTGATGCCATCGCGCTTGACAGCATCGATCTGCTGCTGCTGCCAGCGGTTGCTGTGGATACTCGAGGCTATCGCTTGGGCTTTGGAGGTGGCTACTACGACCGCCTCCTCGAGCGAGCGCCGATGCTTCGGTTTCGCAGCTGTGCACTGTGTTTTCTCGAGCAACGCTGTGCTGCGCTGCCCAACGAGCACCACGACGCACGCCTCGCAGCTTGCCTCGACGCCAACGGATTACATCTTTTCGAGCAGGCGGCGAACGTTTCGTCTGCTGCTTCTTTTCCTTCAACGACGCTTGGGGCAGAGCTGCCGCAAGCGCAGTCCCAAGAGCCGGAGGTGCCATGATTGAAGTCCTGCTGTGTGCAGTGATCTCGGCCTTCGCCTTGGCTTTCGGTCTGTGGTTCGGATTCCGTTTGGGTGGCAAGCGCGCCCGCGAAGACTTTGAGAGAGAGCTCGGTACCGCCAAGCAACAGGCCGAGCGTATCCTCGATGACGCCAGCGCAAAGGCTCAAAATCGACTCAAGGACGCAGAGATCGAGGTCAAGCAGAAGTTGCTCGAGCAACAATCGTCATTCGACGAGGAGCTCAAATCCTTGCGTGCCGAGCAAGGAGAGATTGAGAAGCGGTTGCGAAAGAAAGAAGAGCAACTCGACCGACGTGCCGAGGCGCTCGAGGCCCGTGATGCCGAGTTCAAGAACATCGAGGCGGCCACCAAGAAGGCCGTTAAACAGGCCAAGAAGCGGATCAAACACGCCGAAGACGTGTTTGAGGAGGCGACAGCCAAACTCGAGGAGCTCGCCGGATTGACTCAGGAGCAGGCGCGTCAGCGACTGCTCGCCGAAATCCTGGATGACGCCAAGCTGGGCGCGGCGCGGGAGATCAAACGCATTGAGGAGGAGGCCAAGGAGGAAGCTGAGAAGCGTGCGAAAGAGGTGATCACAACCGCTATCCAGCGCTATGCTGGAGAATACGTCGCAGAGCGCAGCGTGAACACCATCGTATTGCCATCCGACGACGTCAAGGGACGCATCATTGGCCGCGAAGGGCGCAACATTCGCGCCATCGAGGCGGCGACGGGCGTCGATCTGATCGTCGATGACACGCCTGAGGCCGTGGTCATCAGCGGTTTCGATCCGGTACGCCGAGAGATCGCTTCGCTTTCGTTGCAGCGATTGATCGCCGATGGGCGCATTCACCCCAGCCGCATCGAGGAGGTGGTCGCCAAGGTCAGCCGAGAAGTGGAGCAGAGCATGAAGGAGGCCGGAGATCAGGCGGCCTTCGAGCTTGGGCTCAACGGCCTGCACGGCGATGTGCTGGCGATGATCGGTCGTCTCAAGTACCGCACCAGCTATGGTCAGAACATCTGGAACCACTCGATGGAGGTGGCTTGGCTCTGTGGGCTGATGGCCGCCGAGCTTGGCCTCAATGTGAAGCGGGCGCGTCGGGCTGGTCTACTCCACGATATCGGCAAGGCCATGGACCACGAGCTCGAGGGCTCACATGCGCTGATCGGCGCGGAATTTCTCAAGAAACATGGTGAGGATCCGGTGGTCATCAACGCCGTCGGTAGTCACCATTCCGAGATGCCGCCCGAGAGCCTCTATGCGCATCTGGTCATGGCTGCCGATGCCCTCTCTGGCGCTCGTCCCGGTGCGCGTCGCGAGGTGTTGGAGAGCTACATCAAGCGTCTGCACGATCTGGAGCAGATCAGCGCCAGCTTCGATGGTGTCGAGAAGTGCTTCGCCATCCAAGCCGGACGAGAGGTTCGCGTGCTCGTCGACAGCAGCTCCATCGATGATGAGCATGCCATCGTGCTCAGCCGCGACATTGCCCGAAAGATTGAGCAGGAGCTGACCTACCCTGGCCGCATCAAGGTGTGCGTCATCAGGGAGACGCGGGCGATGGAGTTTGCGCGTTGAGCCGTCCTGGGGCGTCGAGATAGTGCTCCAGTCAAGGGCGGCTCAGACGGCCTTGCTCAGCGGCCTGACGAAATCGAAGCGACGCTGTGCGAGCTCGAACAGCACTTCTCGGCGATAGCCCATCGCGTCGCCGCCGAGCTGGAAGGCGGTGTCAGCATCAAATTCGATGCGCACCTTATCGACGAGGAAGTCGTAGATGCCATGCTCTCGGTCGAGTTCTCCTCGCCAGAGCTTGGGTAGGCGCGCCACGCTCAGCAGCGGGTTCATCATGCCGATGCGAAGCTGGAAGAGTGCCGGACGCGAGGCGGCGTGCGGAAACATCCTGAGTTTGTAGCCGTAGTAAGGAACGCTGCCCACCGCGGCCATCAGGACGTTGCCGCTGTAGAGGACAGCCCCAGGCTCGAAGACCTCCAGCACACGACCATGTCGGTCGATGGCGAAGGCGCGTGAGCCTTCGTTGATGACGAAGCAGCGCCGCTGGTTGGAGGGCAGTAGCATCTGTGGCGCGGTCTTGAAGATGCCCGACAACAGATAGCCACGCACGCCAGTAAGCGCGGCCTCCATGGGGGTTCCGCTCATACCTTGCTTGAGAGCAATGTAGTCATTGAGGACGCGGGCGTCGACGCCACAACCGGCGAAGGGGCAGAGTTGCCCGGCCGTCTCGATGAGTCGCAAGGATGCCCGCTGCATCAACGCTTGGGTGCGAAGCTTTTCGAGGTCGTCTCGGGCTGCGCCACAGCCAAGGAAGTCAGCGACCGCGTTTCCGGTTCCCATCCGCAGCACGCCCACATAGGGTTGCTCGCGCGGGTCGGGAACGAGCGCTCGCAGATCATTGAGCAGGCGACTCAAACTGCCGTCACCACCACAGACGAAGACAGCTTGAAAGCCTCTCTTCAGGATTTCGAGCAGGTTTCGCTCGCTCTCCTCGAGTGAGTAAGAGAAGAACAGCTGCCGCCTCGGGATGGCGTCAAAGACACCAGCTCTCATGGCTTTGGTGAAGCCGCGGGCTTGGGCGTTGACGAGCAGCGCAAAGTCATCGTGGGCTAGGCTGAGCAAACCATTTGGAATGCCTTGCAGCCGTTGCATTCGTTCGCTTTCGGGCAGCGACCTCTCGACAGCAGCAAATCCTTCGGATTGTCGAGAGGATGCGTGCCCTTGGCTCACTTTCGATCGGCTTCCAGCGGAGGCGGCGATTCCTTTGGAATGTCGAGAGGATGCGTGCTCTCTACTGGCTGCGGACGGCCCCGCTGCGGCTGCGGGAGCGGCTGACACCTTGGCTTCATCATCCATCGTACGTACTGTGTGCAAGCGCATCGTCGGTCCCTCCCTGGCCAACGCAGATCGCGTCGGCAGTATAACGATGCGCAGAATCCATGCCCAACTTTGGGGGCGACGAGGTGCAGCGTTGACGCTGCTTTCCGTGTCGGAGGCTGCGAAACTCGCTTCGCAGCCGTGTTGGCCAAGTGCCACACGAGCTTCGCGGCGTCAAGCGCAAGGCTTCAATCCGGGTGTTCAGGACCTGCGCGAGCTGCTCTGGTCCGTGTTGTGGAAGTGCTGGCGATTGGCGTGTGAATCAAGCTTCATAGAGACAAGCGAGAGCAATGAGGCTAGCATGGGCTCAGCTCGCTGGAGGCGACCGTGGCGTGGAGTCGAAGAACGAGTCTACTGATACTTGCGTGCTTGCTGCTTGCGGCGGCATCGGGCGTCGTGGTTTGGTGGGCTCTGTCGGGACAGCGCGCTGTGAGTCAGCGTGTGCCCGACCCACAGGAGGAGCGAGTACGAGGGCCCGGTCGGGTGCGTGGTGTGGTGTTCGAGGCGCGTCGCGAGGTGCCTGTGGCGCGGGCGAGCATCACGGCCTTCGGCCAGACGCAGAGCATCGTGACGGCTTCCAATGAGGATGGCAGCTTCGAATTTGCGAGCTTCGATAGCTTCGTCGAAGTGGTCGCGGAAGCACCGGGCTTGCGCAACGCCGGGGCCGATGATCGCGGCGTGCGTTTACGGGTGGATCCTGACAGCGTCATTGATGGTTTGCGCATCTATCTCTATGAGCCTTGTGAGGTCGTGGGTAGCGTCAGCGGTGATGGGCGTCCCGTGGAAGCGGAGGTGGTGGCGCATTTTGCGCAGGATGCCTCCGGTGCGATGGACTACGATGCTGCCGTCACGACGACCGA
>JAVFAO010000467.1:0-5224 GCA_034002465.1 Myxococcota bacterium | reverse complement strand
CATCTAGGCTCACGGCAAGCAGCAATGGGCCGGCTTGCTCGTCCTCGGAGGGCGTCATCAGGGACTCCAACTTCAAGTCGCCCATGGCAGGGCGGCTGACCGCACTGTCGGCGCTCTCGATCAGCTTGGATACCCGAAGCTCCGAGGCGTTGAGCGCCTCCTCGGTCAGCTCGAGGCTACCGCTGAACGGCAGGACCATGGCATCGAGGTTCTTGGTGAGGATGTTCTCTCGGTTGATGCCCGTCAGCATGGGCAAGGTGGGGATGGACACCTCAGCGATGCCCTGAGAGGTAAACTCCAGACCCACCATGTTTTTCTCGCGATCGAGCACCAAGTCTTGCTTGAGTCGCACGCCATACTTCTCGAAGAGCTCGTCGAGACCATGCTCGATAGGCATACGGAAGGGAAGCTGTTGCATCCGCGGGTCCGCAGCTGAAGGGCTCTGGAACAGCGCCACGGACTTGCCCTGCATCAGGAACTGATCAATGGCCATCTTTGCCTGCGCAGAGACCGCCTCTTGAACGTTGAGAATGAGCAGCGCATCGATATCCGAGGGAATGGCGTCCTGAGTGCTCAAATCCACGCCTTCGGCAAGGATCAGACCGCCGTAAACCGACTCGAAGGCCTGCTGAAGGCTCGGCAGAAACTGTGGGTCGGCGCCAGGGCCGCCAAAGCCCTGAAGCACACCAATCTTGTGGTCCTTGGTCTTGACCAGGTTCTTCAAAGCCTTCGTGATCTGGTATTCGAGATCGCTCGCATTGACATCATTGATGACCTCCTGCTTGTCGCCGTAGACAAAGGCTATCCCCTTGTAGACCAGCCGCAATCCTACCTGGTTCTTGTCCCGATGACCTATCGCGACCTTCTCGATTCCAAAACCCTTGGCAAGCTCCTCATCCTCCTCGCTTTCCTCATCAGGGAAAATGATCTCGTAGGACAGCTTCCCCTCTGAGGCGGCCTCAAAATCGACCAGAACATCCTCCACGCGCTGTGCAAGGTTGTGGTCGGGCGCCTGTAACCCCTCGGAAAAGAATGCTTTTATCTGAATCTTGCCTGGCAAGTCGCGAACGAAGTCCTCCGTCGATGGGGTCAGCGTGTAGAGACCCTCCTCGGTCAAATCCACGCGCAAGCTCCCCTCACCCCTCAGAAAAGCATTCACCAGGATGACGATCACGACGACCGACGCAAGATACAGGAGATCATCGAGACCCGTTCGAAAAGCGCGCTTGAGACTCTTGATGGCACGTGTCGAGCTCATCACTGTCCTCCTACCAACGCCGCGAAGCGAGTGAAGTCCGCGCAGCCGTCAAACCAACGAGCACGACCGAGAGGTAGTAGACCAGGTCGCGCGCATCGATCACGCCACGGGCGATATTGGTGAAGTGGTAGTTCGCGCTCAGGTATTCGAGCACCTTGCTGGCAGTGCCACTCTGGGGACCAAACACCCGGTCCACGATAAAGAGCGCAAAGCACAAGAAGAAACTCAACAAAATCGCGACGATCTGGTCACGGGTCCAGCTCGAAACCATCAGCCCCACCGCCATGTAGGCAGCGCCCAAGAAGAGCAAGCCCAAGTAACCACCGACCACAGGACCCCAATCGAGCTCACCCAGGAAATACAGGGTCAGCGGGTAGGGAAACGTGAACAACAGGACCACCGCAAGCAACGACACCGAGGCGAAAAACTTGCCCAGAACGATCTGCGTGTCGCTCACTGGCATCGTCATCAGGAGCTCCAACGTACCTGAACGCTTCTCCTCAGCGAACAATCCCATGGTCATGGCCGGAGCAAAGAAGGTCAGAAAGAAAGGCGCGTCCGCAAAGAAGCGCCGAAGGCTCAGCTCCTGCGGTCCCTCAAAGAAGCTCAAGAAAAACATGCCCCCCGTGATGAGCAGAAAGAGCACCACCACGATGTAGGCAACCACCGAGCTGAATTGGGCCTTCAGCTCTCGCTTGGTGATGAACCACACGGCACTCATGACTTCGACCTCCCGCCACGGCTACGCTTGCCACGGCCTTTCGTCGTTCGCTCGCCTATCGACTGCACCGTCACCTTGCCTTTGGACCCACTTGCTGGGCTCACCTTGACCCGAGGCGCGGCTGGCTCAACGTCTTCTTTGGGCTCCCTAGAGGCCTCGGCATCCTCGTCGTCTGCGTCTTCGGCGTCTGCGTCAGCGTCGTCGTCGTCGTCGTCTGCGTCGTCGGCGTCGTCGTCGGCGTCGTCTGCGTCTTCGGCGTCTGCGTCTGCGTCTTCGGCGTCTTCGTCGTCGGCGTCTTCGTCGTCTTCGTCGTCTGCGTCTTCGTCCTTGTCGTCTTCGTCCTTGTCGTCGTCCTTGTCGTCTTCGTCGTCGTCGTCAGCGTCCTTGTCGTCGTCGTCAGCGTGTGTGGCCTCGTCGGAGGCAATGGCGCTTGGTTTCGCAGCAGACGAGCTCACCGAGCCCCCGGTCAAAGTGCGGAAGATGGTCTCCAGGTCGGCCTTCTTCTCGATGAGCTCGAGGATGACCCATTTCTGTGCCGCAACAAGCCGGTTGAGCGCCTCGGCAAAGCCGTCGCTGCGCTCGAGTGTAATGACGAAGTCTGCACCGACGCACTCGACAGCGCTTACCCCTGGCAGTCCAGAGAGGGCCTTTCGCGCCTGCTCCTGAGCAGTCTGTCCGCCGAGTTTGAGCACGAACTGGGGCGCGCGGGAGAGTCGCTGCGCAAGCTGCGCGACGGTGCCGCTGGCGATGAGTCGTCCCCGATCGATGAGCAGGATGCGATCGCAGACCGCCTCGACCTCTTGCAAGATGTGGGTCGAGAGCACCACTGTTTTCTGCTTCCCAATTTCCTTGATGAGGTCTCGGATCTCGATGATCTGATTGGGATCGAGTCCGCTGGTCGGCTCGTCGAGGATGAGCACCTCAGGCTCGTGGATCATGGCCTGAGCCAAGCCCACGCGCTGCCGGTAGCCTTTGGAAAGCTCTCGGATGAGGCGATGCATGACGTGCGAGATGCCGCAGACCTTGGCCACGGCAGCAATGCGCTCCTCGTGTCGCGCACGCGGCAGACGACGGACCTCGGCGATGTAGCGCAGGTAATCATAGACCACCATATCGCTATAGAGCGGGTTGTTCTCGGGGAGGTAGCCCACCCGCTGCTTGACCTTCTCGGCCTGCGCATAGACATCGAAGCCAGCGACCTTGGCAAGACCACTGTTGGCGGACATGAAGCAGGTGAGAATCTTCATGGCGGTGCTCTTACCCGCCCCGTTCGGCCCCAGAAAGCCGATGATTTCGCCGCGCTCTACTTCGAAACTCAGTTGGTCGAGAGCACAGAAATCGCCGTAGTACTTGGTCAGATTCGATACAGAGATGGTGGCGTTGGCTTTGGACATGGCACTCCCTCCGGAGACCGGAAACCGAGCGATGGGCCAGACTAGTGTGGGCTTCTCGAGATAAGAGCAGGCAACCCAGCCAAGGACCAAGCCGCTAGACCCCAACAGCAGAGGCCCTTCTAGAAACGGCAAACTCGAACTGTCACGACGACCGCTGAACACGGGCGCGCCGCCCAGAACGACGCTGACTCGATCACTATTCCGCACATGCTGGTAAGCTTGGCTCAAAATGAAAACGCTCACGCGTTTCCAGGAGCTAAACTCCCCCAAGCCCGCCCGAACCAGGCGGCGGCGGAGGCTTCGGCTCCTGAGTCAAGAGCCAGCAGGGAGCGAGCATCAGAGGCAGCGGCATCCCCAAATCGTCGGCGCCCAAAATCGCGCGCTCAGCGCATGAAGCCGAAAAGACCGTAGAGACGGAAGGCGGCTTCCTCGGGAGAGGTGCTCGCACCCGGCTCATAAGCAGGCTTCCACCCCTTCTCGGCGGCAGCGCCTTCGCGGTTGCCGATGGTGCAGTCGAAGGTCACGATTTCGCGCTTGTTCGTGGTGAGGAAGATGCTCGCGCAGTCACGCTTCTGCATCTTCTCGGAAGCAGGGAAGTCGATGCCAGCGATGACATCGACGATGCCCACCGACTTATCCTCGGGAACCGGCTTGGTGAGCTCGACGCGTGCGCTGATATGCGCCCAGTTGCACTGCGACTCTGCCCAGCCTTCGGCGTAGCCGAACTTGGCGCCGTCTTCCGCGCTCTGGGCTTTCCAAAGCTTGCAATGCAGCTTCTTGTTCTCCTCGGCCTCCATGTTCTCGCTGATCTCGTACACCTCGACCGAGGTCCAAGCCTCGGCTGCCTCGGCTGACTGCTTGATGGTGTCGTCCTTCTTCTCCCCGCCGGAGCAGGCGAAAGCCAAAGAAACGGACAAGATCATGAATAGGGCAAAAAACTTCTGCATGTCGGACTCCACGTCGAAAACCAGGTGACCTGGCCAAACCAAACCGGCCAACAATCTTCCACACCAAACGCTGGTCGGCAAGGGGCAGAGGGAAAAATCATCCTGAAGACACGGCTCGCGCTCGGCGCGAACTCAGAGCTCCATGGGGCCATCAGCACAGCCGTCCATGAACTGTCGCACGATGGGATCCTGGCTGTCCCGGAAGACCTGCCGCGAGCCGTCGAGGAGAAAACGCCCCTGATAGAGCAGCGCAATGCGGTCGGCGATGCTGAAGATCGAGCGCAGATCATGACTGATGACGATGGCCGTCACCCCCGAATGCCGAGACAAATCGGCGATGACGCGGTCGACCATGCGCGCGCTGATAGGATCGACCCCGGTAGTCGGCTCATCGAAGATCACGTACTCTGGGTTCAAGGTCAGGGCTCTGGCGATGGCGACCTTCTTCCGCATTCCGTCACCGAATTCCGCGGGGAAACGCTCAGCGAGGGCCGCCATCCCGACCAGCTCGAGCTTGCTCGTCGCCCGGCGCCGCGCCTCCGAAGTGGAAACCCGAAAGTGCTTTCGAATGGGCAGCGCGACGTTATCCACCAGCGACATCGAATCAAAGAGCGTGGCGTTCTGAAACACCATCGCGCAGCGCTTTCGCACCTCGAAGAACTCCGCTTCGCTGAGCGCCGTGATGTCCCTGCCGTCCAACCTGATCTGCCCCTCATCGGGTCGCAGCAGACCCACGAGGTGCTTGACGAGCACCGACTTGCCAGCACCGCTCGAGCCAACAATGAAGAAGACCTCGCCACTCTTCACGCAGAGGTTCACGCCCGCGAGCACACACTTGTCTCCAAAACTCTTCCAAATATTGATGAACTCGATCATGGTCCGACGCAGAATCAGAGCGCACACC
>JAVFAO010000466.1:0-5237 GCA_034002465.1 Myxococcota bacterium | reverse complement strand
CCAAGGAGATTCCACCTCTGGCCTTTTCCTTCTTTGATCCGGCGCTTGGGACGTATCAGACGGTGCGCTCCCAGCCCATCGCGCTCTCGGTGTCGGGGGCGGCGTCGGTGGTAGGCGCGCAAGACGTGGTCACGGCCCAGGACAGCGAGCCGACCGAGGCCAAGCCAGCCAAGGCCTCGAAGCGCACGGACAAGGCGGCTCCGGTGTCGCTTTTGGGGGTCGAGCTTGGTTTGAGCGAGCCCTCTCAGACGCTCTCACGGCCGGTGCAGCTTCAGGACCTGATGGTACCGGTCGCCATCCTTCACGCGCTGCCGCTGTTGTTTCTCGCGTTTTTGGCCTATCGGCGCCGTACTGACGGTTCGCGTGGCGAGGAGCAGCGTCAGAAGCAGGCCCTGGAGGCCTTGCGTGCGGCGCTGCGCGAGGCGCGCAGCAGCGCAGCGGCGTCGACTCAGCTTGCCAACGCGCTGCGTGAGTGGGCCAAGCTCAGTGAGCTCAGCGCGGCTGCGGAGGGGGTCTTGCAGCAGCTCGAGACCGTGGCCTATGACCCGAAGCTGAAAGCGCAGCCGCTTCCCGCCGCGCTTCTGGATGAGATTGAGGCACTGAGCCAACGCAAACCAGCCCGCGGGGGCAAGGCAGCGCTGCTGCTGCTGCTCTGCGCGTTGGGGGCGAGCGTGCTCTGGCCGCAGTCAGCGCAGGCGCAGACTGTGGATGCGGCGCGGGAGGCGTATCAGCAGGCGCTTTCGCTGGAGGAGCGAGGTGAGCGGACGGTGGCCTTCTCACGCGCGGCAGCGCTCTTCGCCGAGCTGGTGGAGGCGCATCCTGATAGCCCGGAGTTGCTGGTGGATTGGGGCAACGCTGCGCTCGGTGCGCAGGACATGGGCTCGGCGGTCTTGGCCTACAGACGCGCGCTGCTGCTCGACCCACATCAGGCGCGGGCGGCGAAGAACCTCGCTTTCGTCCGTCAGACACTCCCCGACGAGCTGCCCAAGCCCAAGGCAGAGAGCGGCGCATTTGATGCACTTTTCTTCGTCAATCACTTTTTGGCCGCTCCTTGGCGCGCACTCCTCGCGTCGCTGCTCTTTGCGACGGCGGTGTTGATGCTCGCGCCGTGGCGGCGCGAGAAGCTGAAGCGGGCGCTGCGCTTTGCGGCGGTCTTGCCGGCGCTGTTGTGGTTGTGGTTGGGGGCGAGCGTGCTGGTGGAAGAGGATCAGCAGTCGGCGGCGGTGATCACGACGGAGGGGCTGAGCCTGCGCTCTGCAGACAGTGTGGGAGCGGCGGCGGCGCTGCAGACGCCGCTTTCGGCGGGGCTCGAGGTAGAGCTGCTCGAGCAGCGTGGCGATTGGAGTCGGGTTCGCCTGGCGGACGGCGCTGAGGGATGGGTCCAGAGCAGCGCGGTGCGCCGGGTGCAGGACTGAAGCTGGGCCCCACGTCTCATCCTGCGCTCACCGCCGTCGACTCGGCAGCACCAGGGGTGCGAGGAAACGGGCAACCTCTGCAGTCCTGGGAATACTGCGCCTCGGCCGGCTAGCGCATCGCGGGTTCCCCCGCAATGCGGGGAGGAGCTGGAGTAGGGGCGACATTCATGGCGCCCGCCCTGAAGCGAACGACAGCTAGGGGTCAACCCGCGCCCGGACCCCAGACACCGGCGCGATGAGCCGGGCGCGATGAATCGCACCGTACTGGGTGGGATTGGGGGCGGCCTGCGTGCCCGTACTGGGTGGGATTGGGTAAAAGTAGGGGCGGACCTGCGTGTCCGCCCTCCATGGATGCAGCATACACTCACGGAGTCTCACACCCACCAGCGCAGTGTCAACCCAAAGGTGCGTGGGCGCCCGGACCCCAGTCTGCCTCGCGCTGACCGCGCGGCAGTCTCTCCCCGCCTTGCGGGGCAACCCATCTGCAATCCTGGGAATACTGCGCCTCGGCCGGCTAGCGCATCGCGGGTTCCCCCGCAATGCGGGGAGGAGCTGGAGTAGGGGCGACATTCATGGCGCCCGCCCTGAAGCGAACGACAGCTAGGGGTCAACCCGCGCACGATTGGGTGAAAGTAGGGGCGGACCTGCGTGTCCGCCCTCCATGGATTCAGCATACACTCACGGAGTCTCCCGCCATCGCCTGCCTCAACCCAAAGATGCGTGCGCGCACGGACCCCAGTCTGCCTCGCGCTGGCCGCGCGCGCCATCCTCTCCCCGCTTTGTGGGGGAACCCCTCTGCAATCCTGGGAATACTGCGCCTCGGCCGGCTAGCGCATCACGGGTTCCCCCGCAATGCGGGGAGGAGCTGGAGTGAGCGTCAGCGAACGACAGCTAGGGGTCAACCCGCGGGGCCCAGCACTGGCGACGAGGCATGCGAGATGTGTTACATCGAGAAGGTCTCCGAAGCACTTCGGAGGCAAGTGCGGGGGGCGAGCATGCGAAGCGTCTTACTGACAGGGGCGAGTGGATTTGTTGGCCGCGCGCTGTACCAGGAGCTGAGCGCTCGGGGGTTGCACGTGCGCTGCGCGAGCCGGCGACCGCAGCAGGCGCAAGCGCGCTGGCCCGAGCGCGAGTGGTGCTATCTCGACGTCGAGGACGAGGGCAGCATCGCTGCCGCTTTCGATGGCTGTGACGCCGCCTACTACCTGGTGCACTCCATGGGGCAGGCGGGCGACTTCGAAGCCAGAGAGGCACGGGCGGCGCACGGTTTTGCCGAAGCGGCGCGGCGCGCTGCAGTGCGCAGAATCGTATACCTTGGTGGCATGAAGCCTGACGGGGAGCCAAGCAAGCACCTGCGCAGTCGTCTCTCCACCGGCCGCGTCTTGCGGGCCAGCGGCGTTGTCTGCTTCGAGCTGCGGGCGTCGATGATCATCGGCGAGGGCAGCGAGAGCTGGCTGGTCGCCAGGGATCTGGCGGCGCGCCTGCCGCTCATGGTCTTGCCCCGGTGGACCGAGCACCGCACCGAGCCCCTCGGCATCGACGACGTCTGCACTGCCCTCGCCGATGCCCTGAGCGTCGATGAGTCCCAACAAGGGGTGTGGGACCTCCCTGGGCCCGAGCGCCTCAGCATCCGCGAGATTCTGCTGCGTATCGCGGCTTTGCGTGGCACGCGGCCGCGTGCGTTGCCCGTACCCTGGCTCAGCCCGTCCCTGTCGGGTCACTGGATTCGCTTCGTCAGCCGCGCCAACCAGGCGATCGCCAAGGAGCTGGTCGAAGGCATGAGCAGTGAGGTCTGCTCGACCGAGCGCAGCTTCTGGGAGCTCAGCGGCCGTGCTCCCCTGAGCTTCGATGAGGCGGTGCGGCGCGCCTTGGCGCAGGACAGCCAGCCAGAGAACCGCTGGGAGAGGGCCGTGCGACGGCTCGCGCGCTCATGACTTCAGTCGAGAGCGAGCACAGGGAGCTCCCTCCCCAAGCAGGATCGACAGGGGTCGATACCCCTGAGCCAATGACCGCAAGGCGCGCGTGGCTCGCGCTCCTGACGGTGTCTGTCGTCTGGGGATTTGGCGGCTGGCTGTTGATGTCGCGCTGGGTGCTGAGCTCGCCACTGGTGGGGCTACTCTGCGCGGGGCTCGCCTGGTGGCTCAGCGGCCGGGGTCTGCCTTGGGAGCCAAACTGGAGAGCGCGGGGGAGCGAATACCTACGCGCAACGCTCGCTGGGGTGGGGGCAGGCGTGCTGCTCTCGGCGCTGACGAGCCTGCTCTTTCCTGTGGTCCGCGCGCAGCTCCCCGCGGTAGGGGAGAGCGTCGCGGCGTTGTATTCTAATTTGTACCTTCCCGTTCCTCTGGCGCTGCACTTCGGGGTGGTCGCGGTGGTGGGTGCGGCGGAGGAGCTGGTCTGGCGAGGACCGCTGTTCAAGGCCGCGGCAGCGCAGCAGCCGATACTGGCAGTGGTGGCAGGGTCGATGCTCTACGGGCTGGCGCAGAGCGGTTTTGGGCAGCCCATCCTGGTGTTGACCGCGTTTTCTCTGGGGGTCTGTTGGGCGCTCTTGCGCTTGTGGAGCGGGGGGCTGCTGGCGCCTATTCTGGCGCACGCGATTTGGCAACTCTCGGTTCTGTTTGTATTCCCGTTGAGCTGAGGAGTTGGGGGACTAGGCCAGGCGTCCAATGAACAAGAAGTAGGGGCGGACCTGCGTGTCCGCCCTTCTTGGATACGTGCAACAAGTTGGGGGACTAGGCCAAGCGTGCAATGAACAAGAAGTAGGGGCGGACCTGCGTGTCCGCCCTTCTTGAATACGTGCAACAAGTTGAGGAAATAGGCCAAGCGCCCAATGGACAAGAAAGTCAGTCGAAGCAGGCACCAGGGAGGCTGCTGCACTGCCCCTCGAGGCACAGCCCGCTGACGCACTGCCCCGAAGCGCTGCACTCGCCCTCCGAGACCAGGGGCTGACACTGTCCAGCTCCGCAGTAGCCGCTGGCGCAGGGCACCGTGCTCGAGCAGCTCTCACCCAGCAAGGCCGAGCCGCGACACACTCCGCCCACACACTCGCTCAGATAGGGGCAACGCCGGAGCTGGTCGCAGCTCTCTCCCACGGCCACCACAGCAAAGCCCTCGCAGAGCTCGTCGACACAGCGGCTCCCGGACAAGCAGGGCAGCTCGGCGCTGCAGGCTTCGCCTGGCAGCGGTCGCGCGACGCATTCACCCTCGACGCAGGTCGCCTCCGGTCGGCAGCGCGTGCCGCCCGCGCAGGGTTCGCCAATCCCTCCAGCGGGCTTGCAACTGCCGCAGAAGTCCAGGCTCAAGACGCAGCTGTGTTGACCATCGCAGACGAAGCTCTCGATACCCGGAGCGCAGGCGGCATCCTCCCCTCGCTGTCCCTCCCACATTTGGCCGCAGCCGCCGTCCAGGTCGAAGCGCTGCTGAGCGCACTCCACCTGGGCCAGGTGCGCCTGGCATTGCTCCAGCCCAGCGCGGCTGAGGCGCAGAGCGCCAAGCGATTCGAGCACCACGTAGTGGGGCTCGTAGCGCTGGTTGCAGGTCTCCAGGAAGGCGGCGCGGCACGCCTCGACCGAGTCGACCGCCATACGCGCGCAGCGCAGGTAGTAGTCACAGAAGAAGTCGACGCTGGCCTCGCAGTATTCTGCGGCAGCTAGGTACGGGGGAGGCTCGAGCTCCTCTTCATCTGCGTCGCTGTCGGTGTTGTCGAGCTCTTCGGCCTGCTCGTCCTCTGCCTCGTCGAGCTCGCTCAGGTCAAGCGCGGTGTCCTCGGGCAGCTCGGACTCATCAGGCAGCTCCAGGGGAAGGTCGCTGAGCTCGGGCTCGGGC
>JAVFAO010000465.1:0-5249 GCA_034002465.1 Myxococcota bacterium | reverse complement strand
ACCATTGAAGCGAGCCCCTGGAGAAGACCACCAGAGCCGGTGGTCCAGGCCTTCGTCAAGCGACTGCAAGACGCCGGGGCAAGGGTCACGCTCAGAGATTCCCGTGCAGACTCCGTCGGTGGAGCATGTGGTCAGCTTGCCGGTCGACGCAGGAGTGGGCGATGAACCAACGCCGGGCTGCGCGGTGCTCTTGGGGTGCACTCTCGACGTGTTCCGACCACCTCATCTTACGAATTCGAAACAGCGACCGTCGACAAGCTGAGGCTGGGCTCGCTGGTCCAGGTCAACGTATTCGTTTCCGCTTTCGCAAGGTGCTGATGGTTCGACCAGCACGGTTCCATTCAGTGCCTCTCAGGGACAACTTTGTCCATGCCAACTCTACCCCTACGTGCTATGCTTCGAAGCAGTCCGCTGGATTGCCCTGCGGGCTGCGCCAGAAAGCCTGCGTCCAGCCTTTCTGCGCAACGACACGAGCGAAATCATGAGCTCCAACTCCGACTCTGCCCAGACCCTGGCTGGCAAGTATGTCATCAACCGCCCCATCGGCAGCGGCAGCTTTGCGAAAGTCTATGAGGCCACCGATCTGAAGGTTGGGCGGCGCGTCGCGATCAAGGTCCTCTCCAACCGCTTTGGTCAGGTCATCGAGCGCTTCGCGCGCGAGATCGCCCTCATCAAAGACCTCGAACACCCCAACATCACCCGCCTCTATGACTTCGACACCACGCCCGATGGTGCGCCCTTCATGGTCATGGAGTTTGTCGAGGGGGTCGAGCTCGGTGCGCTCGTCAGCCGGGAAGGGCGATTGCCCATCAAACGCACCATCGCCCTCGCCATGCAGATCGTCGACGCCCTCGCCGAAGCGCACGGCCAAGGCATCGTCCACTGCGATCTCAAGCCAGAAAACATCCTCGTCTGCGCCAAAGGCGCCCGACAAGACGTCGTCCAGATCCTCGACTTCGGCATCTCCGCCATCACCGCAGAGGTGCAGCAAGGCGACAGCTCCAAACCGGAGCTCGTGGGCACCCCGTCCTACATGGCTCCCGAGCAGATCCGACAAGAGAACCTGGGACCCTGGACCGATATCTACGCCCTCGGTTTGATCATCATCGAGATGATGGAGGGAAGCCGAGTCTTCGACGGCGGTACACCGCACGAAATCCTCAGACGGCAGCTCAAAGAGGACGTCGTCATCCCTGAAATCGTCAAACAATCTCCACTGATGCGTATCGTCGAACGAGCGGTGGCCAAGGACTTTCGCCAGCGCTTCCAGACCGCTCGCGAGGTGTATCTCGCCCTCGAGGAAGCCAACGCCCAGCTCCTCGCCGCCATGAGCAGCGGCTCGCTGCAGAAGTCCCCGGAGCTCGAATTCGATCCCTTCGCTGCCAAGAAGGACAATCTCGAACTCGAGAACCCAGACCCCATCAGCTATTCACTCAGCGTTGGCGCCGATGGCTCCATCAGCGCCCTCAGTCAGACCAAGCTCTCCTCGGTGGAGTCGCCAAAAAGAGGCCGGCTCCCCGAACCCAGGCAACGCACGGCTGGCTCTGCTGCCGAGCGGCCGCGTCCCCCCAAACCCGAGCCCGTCGACACCAAACCCTTCAAGCTAGAGCTCGACCCCGAAGCGGTTCAGCGCATCAACGAATCGCGGCGCCGCATTCAGGTCTATCAAGAGAAGCCCCCGAAAAGTCGCTTTGGCCTCTGGTTGCTCCTCATCACTGTCGTCATCGCAGTTGCAGCAGGGGTGGTGTACTGGCACCAGTTCATGCGCGGCCAGGAAGAGAGCACTGCTGACGCTCCTCCTGCTCCGAAGCATGAGGAGCCTGCGAAAACAACGCCGACCAAGCCCGCTACGGCAGACAAACCCAAGTCAGGCGTCGCTTTCGATTCCACCAACCTGAGCCGCCTCGTCAGAGCCTCCACCGCCACCGCCGCTTCCGGAATTGGCGGCGAGCGACTCCCCATTTTCAAGCTCATCGTCTCCCCCTTCGACGCGCAAACCTACGCGGGGCCTCGCCGACTCTGCACCCGCACCCCATGCCGGGTTGCGCTGCTCGGCACGAAGGCGTTGGTCTCCGTACAAGCTGCAAAGTTCAATGAACATCGTCTCGAGCTGCTCGCCGCCGACGCCGAAGACCGCGAAAAGACGCTCATGATCGAGCTCGAGGCTCAGTGAGGCGCTTTGCTGGTCCGAGACCATCAAGTCTTCGCCAGCCTCATCCTTGACGCGCGAACACAATGCAGTCCACACTTCGGGCCCAGCTATGGCTTGCCCTGGCCCCTGCCGCGTGGACCGGTGGTCAGGATTCGCTTCACTGTCCCAAGGAGAGCTGCTCATGTTGAAAGTCTGTCTTTCCCTCGTTCTGGCCGTGCTCCTTTGTGCCTCGCTGGTCGGCTGCAAGAAAGCACCGGAACCCAGCGCAAAGCCTGCTGAAAAACCTGCCCCCGAGAGCACCGTGGACGAGCAGGACAAGGACCAAGCGGCGCTCGAAGAGACCGCGACGGCAGCCGCACCCGATGTCGCTGCCGAAACCGCCCAGCCCGAGCTCGAGCCTTCAGACACCGCCGAGCCCGCCCCGGATGCAGAGACCACCGATGCCGCGCCCGAAGCGGAGAGCCGCTTTGCCAACACCGATGGCAGCATCGAGGTGCTCGTGCCGCCAGGAGAGGGCTGGGAGTGTGTCGAGCAATCGGGTGAGCAAGATGGCGCCGTTGCCATGCTGGTGAAGTGCCGCAGCACCTTGCCAGAGCGCTTCTTTTTCTTCATGGCCAAGGATTATTCCGTCCCGCCCGAGAGCGTGGTTGACGCCAAGACCCTCTTCCAAACGGTCTTTCTCGTCAACTATACCCGCATGTTCAGCGCCGTCGCCGTGGCCAAAGAAGGAGAGCGTCGCCTCGTTAACCAGGATGGCTACGAAGCCGAGCTCATCCTCACCCACGAGAGCAAGGGTGCAATCCGCAAGCTCGAGTGGCTCACCACCATCGACAACCACGTCATCCTGCTCAGCGCCGAAGGTGAGCCAGAGACCTTCGAGTTGCAGCGCGACTTCATCGCCAAATGGTTCGATGCTGTGCGCTTCTCGCTGCTGCAGCCAGCCCCTTGAGCCGAGCGGCATTGCCATCGGGTTTCACGTGGCCGGACCTCAGTGGGTGGGAGCGCTCTGCAAGAACAAGCGCGCCACCACGGGGTAGTGGTCTGAGGGACCCTCTGCGCTCACCTTGAAGGCGTCGACGCGCCACCGTTGGTCCGCAAAAATGTAGTCCAGGCACAGCGACACAGTCCAGCCGTCGAGCGACCAGCTCCAGGTGTTGGCCCGCTCTCCGCCGTGCGCGGTCGCTGCGTCGACCAAGCCGCTCGCCTCGAGCAACTGCAGACTGCCCATGCCCGGGATGGTGTTGAAGTCTCCCATCACCAAGCGCAATCCCTCCGACGGCATGGCCGCGAGCAGGGACTCCACCTCTTTGATTCGGGTGCTCTCGAGCTGCATGTAGCGCCCCAACAGACGCAGCGCGCCTTCGCCACGCTCGGGAATGGTGGGAAGAAGGTGCACGTTCGCCAGCTCCAAGCTCTCGTCGTTGAATTGGATTCTGGCCAGGAAGCTGCCGAACCAGCCGTGTTCTGGGGGATGATAGCGCACGTCCTCGAGGGGCCACCGCGAGAGGAAGCCGAAACCCGTTGCCGCTTGGCCCGACTGGAATGCCTGGTGGGCATAGTGCTCGGCGAGGCACTCACTCAGGTGCTCCTCCGCCGCAGGGGTCACCTCTTGGAGTGCGACTAAGTCCGCGTCGGCCTCTCGAATCAGTCGACAGGTCTCATCGAGGTCGACGTTGCCGTAGTTGATGTTGTAGCTGAGCACGGTCAGCTCTTCAGTCCGAGCGGACGTCCAAGAAAGCGTCAGTAGCAGCAGCACCGGCATGGCTCGGATGATCATACTCTCACTCCAACGCGAGCGCCCAAGGCAGCGCGCCATCACAAGAAGTCGGAGCCAGGAGGCGGAGACTCGCTGCGAAGGCAGCCCGCAGGGTGCGTGCCAGGGATGGCACGCAACAACGAGAGCGCAGGCGCATGGGTTTATTCCCACGGCTGGTTCACACTGCGATGCTGAGCATTCGATAAGTTTTTCTCGTCATATCGAGGACATGGATGCGCCAGGCAGGCGCCTGCCCGTCAACGAAGGCGGCGCCACATCAGGTAGGTGGAGCTCATCATGACCGTGAAGCCCGTTCCGGCGAGCGCGCTCAGCTCTGGGAGCAGATCGGCTGTCTGTGCGCCCTCGAGCATGACTGAGCGCATCAACGCCACGAAGTGTCGCATCGGGTTGAAGTGGGTGAGGGTCTGCAACAGCTCGGGCATGCTCTCAATGGGCGTCATGAAGCCGGACAAGACGGTGGCGGGGAGAATGAGGAAAAACGCCCCCATGAACGCCTGTTGCTGACTCTTGGCCACGGTGGACAAGAAGACACCGAGCCCAAGGGTCGACATGATGTAGAGGATACCGCCTAGCCCGAGCAGGGCGAGGGAGCCTCGCAGGGGCACCCCAAAGACCCACATGCCGCCCGCAACCACCAAACCCAAGTCGAGCAGACCAATGATCGCGTAGGGCAGGGTCTTGCCGATGATGATGACCGCGGGCGCGATGGGGGTCACCATGACTTGCTCCAGTGTGCCTGTCTCTTTCTCCCGCGCGAGCCCCATGGAGGCGATGGCCATGGTCACCACCAGCAATAGTGTACCTGCGATGCCAGGGACGAAGTAGTGTTTGCTGTTCAGGCTGGGGTTGAAGAGGATGCGCGTGTCGATGCGCAGACTGCCTTGTCGTGTGGCCAGCGCAGAGGCAGGTAGCGCCGCCTGAATGCGCGCGATGCTAATCGTATTGGAGTAGGCCATCAGAGCGTTTTGCGCGAAGGTCGCGCGGTTCATGTCGGTGCCATCGATGAGGAGCTGCAGCGTCGTGCTCTCGCCGCGTTGCAGTGAGGCACTCCAGCCCGGAGGGATGACCAGCACTGCGTGGGCGCGACCCGAGCGGATCTCGGGCTCGATTTGGGTGTGGGATTGCAGCGAATCGCCCCGCGAGAAGGCGTCGCCAGCACAGACGCCCTCCACGAAGGCGCGACTTTGGGGGCTTTGGTCCTGGTCCAGGACAGCGAGCTGCAGCTCTCGCAGCTCGAGCTCGACGGCGTGTCCAAAGACCAGGAGCTGGATCATTGGGGCGGCGATGAGCACCACGATGATGCGCTTGTCGCGCACGATC
>JAVFAO010000464.1:0-5252 GCA_034002465.1 Myxococcota bacterium | reverse complement strand
CCCAGGTACTGCGCTCGGCCCAGGAGGGCAGACACGCAGCTCTGCCCCTACTGGCTGTCGCCCTGGCCATCAATGCCCTCTTTGCGACTCTGCGACTCGGCGTCTCTGCGTGAGACCTCGAGTCCGACGTCAACCGAAGCCCTGGTACTGCGCTCGGCCCAGGAGGGCAGACACGCAGGTCTGCCCCTACTGGCTGTCGCCCTGGCCATCAATGCCCTCTTTGCGACTTTGCGGCTCTGCGCCTCTGCGTGAGACCTCGAGTCCGACGTCAACTGATGCACTGGTCCTGCGCTCGCCCCACCGCCGGCTGCCGCCACTCCAAACACTCGGTCGGCAGGCTGGAAAGCCTGCCCCGGGCGCCATGAATGGCGCCCCTACTGGGTACGGGCGCGATTCATCCCGCCCTGGCCAGCAATGCCCACCTTGCGACTCTGCGACTCTGCGCCTCTGCGTGAGCTCCCCAATCCAACGTCAACTGCGAAGCTCGGAAAAGCGCACTCCGACCACCGCTGGCCGCTCGCCACTTCAAACACTCGGTCGGCCGGCTGGAAGCCGGCCCCACGTTTGGTCCTGAGCACTCGCGCTGGCTGTCAGCCGGGTATATGCTGAATCCGGGGAGGGCAGACACGCAGGTCTGCCCCTACTGGCTGTCGCCCCGACCATCAATGCCCTCTTTGCGACTCTGCGACTCTGCGTCTCTGCGTGAGACCTCGAATGCGACGTCAACCGAAGCACTGGTACTGCGCTCGGACCCCAGGAGGGCAGACACGCAGGTCTGCCCCTACTGACTGTCGCCCTGACCAACAATGCCCTCTTTGCGACTCTGCGACTCTGCGCCTCTGCGTGAGACCTCGAGTCCAACGCCAACCGAAGCCCCGGTACTGCGCTCGGCCCAGGAGGGCAGACACGCAGGTCTGCCCCTACTGGCTGTCGCCCCGACGATCAATGCCCTCTTTGCGACTCTGCGACTCTGCGACCCTGCGTGAGACCTCGAGTCCAACGTCAACCGAAGCCCCGGTACTGCGCTCGGCACCCAGGAGGGCAGACACGCAGGCCGGGCGCCATGAATGGCGCCCCTACTGGGTACGGGCGCGATTCATCGCGCCCACATCAAACGTGCCAGGGATGGCACGCAACAACGAGCGCTCTGGAAATCCAGGAAACGCCGCTGCTTGCGCTCAGCCGCCGCGAAAGGTAGTTTAGAGCTCGCTCGAGGTGTGACTTTCGACTCCGCACGTCATGCTACGGGCCTATCGCTCTACCATACGCCCAGCAGACACAGAGCTGGCCGCTCGGTCAACGGGCCAGGCGCAAGGCGAGGCAAATGAGCCAACAAAAGCAAGGCAAGGAGCAGTGGGGGACGCGCCTCGGCGTGGTCTTGGCCGTCGCGGGCTCTGCAGTCGGCCTCGGGAACTTCCTGCGCTTTCCTGGCCAGGTCTCCCAGAACGGCGGTGGCGCCTTCATGATCCCCTACTTCATCGCGATGGTACTGATCGCCGTCCCGCTCTGCTGGGTCGAGTGGACCACCGGCAAACGCGGTGGAGTGCTGGGCTTCAACTCTGGGCCGGGCATCCTCAGCGCCGTCTCTCGCCATCATCCCGCCTGGCGCGCCGTCGGCCTGCTCGGCGTCCTCGTGCCGCTGCTCATCTACATGTACTACGTGCTGATCGAAGCCTGGTGCTCGGCCTATGCCTGGGACTACGCCAGCGGTGCGATGGCGTTCAACGGCGACGGCTCAGGCTACGCAGCCCAGTCCATCGAGCGCTTCTCCACCATGACCGGCCAAGGGGCGCACGGCGAGGCCTTCGGCTGGGGTGAACCCCTGCTCTTCTGGGTGATCGTCTTCGGACTCAACTTTGGCCTCCTCTACTTCGGCATCTCCAAAGGCATCGAGGTCTTCTGCCGCTATGCCATCCCGCTGATGTCGGTCTGCGCCATCATCGTGCTGGTGCGGGTGCTGACCTTGGGCACGCCCAACCCTGAGGTGCCCGAACAAAACATCGTCAATGGCCTGGGCTTCATGTGGAACCCCCGCTCCTCAGAGGGCAGCGAGTCCTGGCTCTCCGTGCTCGCCGAGCCCAGCGTCTGGCTCGCTGCGACCGGCCAGATCTTCTTCAGCCTCTCCGTCGGTTTCGGCGTCATCATCAACTACGCCAGCTACCTCAAACGCCGCTCGGACACGGTGCTCTCTGGCCTCACTGCAGCCTCCACCAACGAGTTCTTCGAGGTCGGACTGGGCGGCATGATCACCATCCCTGCAGCCTTCATCTTCCTCGGCGCAGCAGGCGCCGTGGGCGGAACGTTCGGGCTGGGCTTCATCACCTTGCCCGTGGTCTTCGCCCACATGCCGGGCGGTCAGTTCTTTGGCGCGCTGTGGTTCTTCATGCTCTTCTTGGCTGCCATCACCTCGTCGCTGTCCATGCTGCAGCCTGTCATCGCCTTCCTCGAAGAGGGCCTCGGCCTCAAGCGCAAGGCCTCGGTGGCGCTGCTCGGCGCCATCTCGGCAGGCGGCTCGGCGCTCATCTTTTACTACAGCAAGGGCCTCGGAACCCTGGATACGGTCGACTTCTGGGTTGGCACCTTCATGATCTTCGTGCTCGCCACCCTGCAGATCATCCTCTTCTCCTGGGTCTGGGGCGCCGACGAGGCCATCGACTTCGCCAACGATGGCAGCGCCATGAACATCCCCCGCATCTTCCGCTTCATCCTCAAGTTCGTCTCCCCCACCTATCTGCTCATCATCTTCCTCATGTGGAGCAGCAAGGAGCTCCCTGAGCGCTGGGAGGCGCTGCTCGATGGCGAAGGACCCATCCGCATCGCGCTGGGGCTCATCGCAGCGGTGAGCGCACTCTTCGTCGTCCTCCTAGTACTGTCGGTGCAACGCTGGAAGAAGCAAGGGCTGGTGCCCCGCGAACGCCTCCCTGGTCGCGTCTCCACCGAGGGCTGGCTCGCCTTGATCCTCGCCGTGCTGCTGCCGCCAGTGGGCAGCGCCTACGGCATCCTCGTCTACAACCGCAGCAAGCCTGGTCCCGAGCACTGGAAAGACACGGCGCTCAAAGGAATGAGCATTGTCATCGGCTTGTCGATGAGCGCCTTCGGCGTGCTCTACGCCGCCACCCGCGACACCAAAGTGCTCATCCGCACCTTCTCCGACTCCAATGAGATGACCACCGCAGGCTGGGTCTTCATGCTGGTCTCGCTGCTCACGGTCATCGCCTTGGTCGCCTTCAGCTACGGCCGCATCATGCGCTCCCCCAGCGAGCCCGACGAAGCCGAGACACCCAGCGGATAAGCGCCAGGCGCTTCGACCAGTGTTGTGCTCCACCCCTGACGCGCACCCTTCTGGCCCCCCTCGCAGCGGAGCACTGACACCTTTGCGCCGAATCTTTCGAGAACCAATTGAAAACAAGAGCAACACAGCAATCTCGCCAAGTTGAGAGTCCATGACTGCACCCTCCTCTGCCCCGAACGTCTTCGTTCGTCTCGCTCAGTCCAAGCTCTTCCGCCTGCTCGCACTGCTCGCCATCCTGCCTTTCCTGGCGCTGTCGCTGCTGGTGGTGGGTGGCGCCTTCTTTGCCTCGGTCTTCGTCGACCGCGTCGCAATCAGCAACCAAAGCGAGCAGGTGCTGATGCTCACACCAGTGGGGCGCATCGATACCAAGCGTATGCCCCTGCCGGTGCTCTACAGCCGCACGCCCGCCCTTCCCGCACAGCAGCGGGGCGCCTTCGAGCTCGCGCCAGGCGCGTCGCTCGAGCTGCTCTACGATTCAGACTCGGCGCAGCTTTCGGAGCTGGTCTTCATCGACGCTCGAGGACAGAGCGGCATGGTCCGACTGGAGCCCGGGACGCAGAGCTTCACCTTGCAATCCTTCGATGAGCTCGAGGAGCTGAGCGAGCCTGTGCTCTTGGCCGCCATCGACGCACAGGAGGAGCTTGGGCTTCCATGGCTCTTGATCGGCATCATCGTCGCGCCCTGGGCTGCGCTCTTCGGCTGGCTGTGGTTACGTCGCAGAAGCCACAGGACCACATAGGTTGCAAGCGCAACAGAGCCTTCACTCTCGCTCGGGCAGCGACTCTCGACGACAGCACTTCCTTCTGAATACAGTTTCTGCGCCGTCTATGGCGTCTCCCCTCCCCTTGGACTTTTTGTCCACTGGGCGCTTGGCCTGTCTCCCAAACTCTTCATTGCGCCTTTGCGCCTTTGCGTGAGACGACAAGACCATCGGCAACAGAGAGTCTGGAAGCGAGCTCACCCGCCGCGTCGGACGCGCCAAACCCTCTTTTTTCAGATCGATAGGCAAACGCTCGCGGAAAACACCGCCTCGACGCGCTCACGCCAGTACCCTGGAAACGGGTGGGGCTGAGTGGGCACCACGCAGCCCAGGGCATTCACCAAGAGCAGCGCGTGCTGCTCTGGAACGATGGGCCGCCGAGCCAGACCCAGCGCCTCGACCAGCTCCCACTCGGCAGTCGACCACACCCTCGAATACGAGTTAGGCACCGCGAAGAGCTGCTCCCCATCGAATCCAAGCACTGAAGACGAACAGCTCTCCCAGAGCTCACGGTCATCTCCGTAGAGTAATGCGACCACACCTGGCCGCCGCAGCTCCGTATACGGGCTCTGGAGCGGATGTGGTTTCGGGATAGGCCCCAGCCCCGCGGCAAGTGGCGAGGCACAGGCGCGCAGAGAGATACCATCGAAGAGCCGGCTCGGTGGACGCGGCTCCAACACCACGCCGTCAGCGCTCAGCTCCACCGCCCACACTCCCGGCGTCGCCGCGTCGAGTCGCTCGAGCAACTCGGCGCGTTGCGCCGAATCCTCTAGCAACCCCAGGCGGCGCAGATGCTGTCGCACACACAAAACACCGGCTTCGGTCTTGCGCAACAACGTATGGCTCACGCTTCTCCCCCCAGCGCCCCCAGCTTGAGCAACAGCTCATCGTATTCAGATTCCGCCGAAGAATCGTAGACAATGCCGCCGCCCACACCGTAGACCCAGTCCCCGCCAGCCCTCCAAGCCGTGCGGATGAGCATCGCAAAAACGCCGCGCTCCTGCTCCGCCAGGCCCAAGCTCGCACAGTACGCCTGTCGCGGCGAGGACTCCAGTGCTGCAATGCGCTCGAGTGCGGCATTCTTCGGCGCGCCCGTCACAGAGCCGCCTGGATGCAGCGCCTCCAGCATCTGCGTGAGCCCCACGCCCTCACGCAGCCGCCCCTCCACCTCGCTCACGGTCTGCAGCGCGTAGCTGAGCT